>NZ_JACAPX010000005.1:0-266538 GCF_013385435.1 Pseudomonas sp. F9001 | reverse complement strand
GCTCGACAGCTGCTACGGGCGGTGTGGCTCTGCTTTTCTGTGGGAGCTGGCTTGCCTGCGATGCAGACAACTCGGTACATCAGGTACTTCCAGTTGATGCTATCGCAGGCAAGCCAGCTCCCACATTTGAACCGTGCCCGCTTTAGATTTTGATTTTGCTTCACAACACTCAAGCCGGCCTGTAGCCCGGCTGTTCAAAAGTGAGCCGCCGTAAGGGCGGAACCAATAGCGGCCGTTACCTAAATAACGGATATACACCCCGCCCCCCTCTCACCCCAACAACTCACTCATCGCAATAATCTGCTCCGCCACCTGAATCAGCTTCTGCTGCCGACTCATCGCCTGACGCCGCATCAGCGTGTAGGCCTCTTCCTCATTACACCCCTTCATTTTCATCAACAACCCCTTGGCCGTTTCGATCCGCTTGCGTTCGGCCAACTGCTGATCCCGCGCCTGCAACTGCGCGCGCAGCGCCTGGTCACTCTCGAACCGCGCCATCGCCACATCCAGAATCGGCTGCAACCGCTGCGCCTGAATCCCCTCGACAATGTAGGCACTCACCCCGGACTTGATCGCCTGACGCATCACCCCCGGATCATGCTCATCGGTAAACATCACAATCGGCCGTGGCTGGTCGCGACTCACCAGCACCACCTGCTCCATCACATCGCGTCCCGGCGACTCGGTATCGATCAAAATCACGTCCGGGCGCACTGCTTCGACCCGCGCCGGCAAGTCGATCGTCAACCCCGACTCATCGATCACCTCAAACCCGGCCTCGGTCAACGCAGCCTTGAGCCGACCGACCTTGCGCGGTGTGTCATTGATCAACAGGATTCGTAGCATGGGTTCCTCCTGTCAGCGCAAGGCCTGGCGGCTGGCAACATCTGCCATGGCATGCAGGCGAAAGCTGCGGGCATACCCGGCCGGGTCCGAACCGTCCCAGATTTTTCCGTCGATCAACTGGCTGCTGCGCATGGCCTCGCCACCGGCAGGCACGCCCACGGCGCTGGCCGCCTGGCGATAGATGTCCAGTTGTTGCACACGCCGGGCAACGCCGAGGTAGTCCGGGTCCTCCCGCAGCAGGCCCCAGCGGCGGAACTGGGTCATGAACCACATGCCATCAGACAGGTAGGGCAGGTTCACCTCGCCGTCGCCATAAAAACGCAGCGCGTGGGGATCCTGCCAGTGGTTGCCGAGGCCGTCATCGTAGTCGCCGAGCAGGCGCGGTTCGATGCAATCGAGCGGGGCGTCGAGGTACTGCGGGGCGCTCAGCAACTGTGCAGTGGAGAGGCGGTTTTCCGTGCTCTGTTCGATAAAACGGCTGGCCTGCAGGATCGCCATCACCAGTACCCGGGCGGTATTGGGGTATTGCTCGACAAATGCCTGGGTGCAGCCGAGGACTTTTTCCGGATGGTCCGGCCACAGTGCCTGGGTGGTGGCCAGGGTAAAGCCCTGGTTCTGCTTCACCGCACTGGCGCACCAGGGCTCGCCCACACAAAAGCCGTCGATGCGCCCGGCTTGCAGGTGCGCAACCATCTGCGGCGGCGGCACCACCACACTGTCCACATCCTGCAGGGGATGAATGCCCTGGCTGGCCAGCCAGTAATACAACCACATGGCGTGGGTACCTGTGGGAAAGGTCTGGGCGAAGGTGAGTTTTGTTCGGCTTTGGTGCACGTGGCGGTCCAGTGCCTCAGGACTGGTCACCCCCAGCTGTTGCAAGCCACGGGACAGGTTGATGCTCTGGCCGTTCTGGTTCAGGCCCATCAGCACCGCCATATCGGTGGGTGCCACGCCGCCGATGCCCAGGTGCACGGCGTAGATCAGGCCGTACAAGCTGTGGGCGGCGTCCAGTTCGCCGCTGACCAGGTTGTCCCGCAGGCTGGCCCATGATGACTGGCGCCTGAGATTCAAGGTCAGGCCATAGGGCTGGGCGAAGCCCTGGGTGGCGGCGACCACCACCGAGGCGCAATCGCTCAGGGCCATGAAACCCAGGTTGAGGCTGCTCTTTTCCGGGGCATCGCTGCCGTTGACCCAAGCCAGGGGATCACTCATCAATACGTACCTTTCATAAAAAAACGCCGTTCCGTCGGGTACTCAGAGGAAGAGCCCGGGGTAACGACGTCTGTGTCCTTGAGCCCGTTCCGCCGTTGGCGCGAGCTGCGATAGACAAGGCAAAGCAAGGCACATGCCACGATGCGCACAGGATGGGCTGGGCGTCAGCTTTCCATCAGGATTGAAATTGGCCTGCCTCGCAGTATGGCCGCTCTTTCAGCCCGGGCCATGCAGGCATGTTCAGCCACCTTCACCGTTTCTCGACGCTGCTTTTCTGCCTGGTGCTGCTGGGCAGCCCCGGCGCGTTCGGGGGCTCCTACCAGGCCCGTGATGAAAGCCTGCACACTTTTTTTACCGCGTTGTCCCTGCCGCTGGGGCAGCCGATCGTTGTCAGTCAGGCGGCAGCTCGCAAGCGCATCAGCGGGGCGTTCGATTTCGACTCGCCCCAACCGCTGCTGGAGTCGGTCGCCCAGCAGCAAGGCCTGATCTGGTACACCGATGGCCAGGTGCTTTACCTCTATGACGCCGACGAGGCGAAAAGCTCCGTGGTGACCCTGCGGCATATCTCGGTCGACCTCCTGCGCGGGTTCATGCGCCGTTCGGGGCTCGAAGAGGCGCGCTACCCGCTGCGTGCGAGTGGGGCGCGGGTGTTCTACGTGTCCGGGCCGCCGAACTATGTCGACCATGTGCTGCGCCTGGCCCAACTGATGGACCGCCAGCGTGCGGAACTGCGCCTGGGGCCGCAGCGGATCGGGGTGGTGCAGGTGCTCAACACCCACGTTGCAGACCGCGAGTACAACATGGGCGACAGAACCGTCACGGTGCCGGGCATGGCATCCATGATCGAAAAACTGCTGGCCGTCGAGCAGGAGAGTGCGTCCCCGCGGCAACCCGGATTACTGGCCGACAAGAATATCTCGGTGCTGGCGTACCCGGACACCAACAGCCTGCTGATCAAGGGCAAGCCCGCGCAGGTGAGCTTTATCGAAGGTCTGGTGGCAGAACTGGACGTACCGAAGCGCGCGGTGGAGGTTTCGATGTGGCTGGTGGATGTGGACCGCGATGAGCTCAAGAAGATCGGCGCGACCATGCACAAGGGGGCGGACAAGCCTTCAGCTACCCGGGTCATGGCACCCATCGAGGACGAAGCATTCATGCAGCGGATCACCGCCTTGGAGTTGCGCAGGCGAGCGAGGGTCACGACGTTGCCGGTGATTCTCACCCAGGAGAATGTGCCCGCGGTTTTCAACGACAACCAGACGTTCTATCTGCCCCGGCCGGGTGAAGACCACGACGAATGGCAACCGGTGGTCTTTGGTACGCAGGTCAGTGTTCTGCCGCGCTTCGCCGAGGCGAATGAAATCGAGATGCTGCTCACCGTCGAGGATGGCCGCCAGATGGGCAAGGCTGCCAGTCGCGACAAACCCTCGGCGGGGGTGGCGCGGATGGGGATCAACACGGTGGTGCGTGTGGCTCCGGGCAGGCGATTGCTGGTGGGGAATTTTCAGCGCGATACCGGCACAGCCTTGCTCGGACGCTACAACGGGCCCATGGCCAACAGTGTGCGATTGTTTGTGATTCAGGCGACGGCGGTCGCAAGTGTGCTGCATACCGCTGCCGAGCCGGGGCAGGCGCCGCCGTTGACGCGCTCCCAGCATGAGCAGGTGAAGCGGGCATTTACCCGGGTGACCGAAGGATAAGAACGTTGGTGGCGCCCCTGGGCGGGCATCGCCGAAAGATCCTACGTGCCCAGTCTGAAAAAATCAGTGCCTATTGGGTTTTTTCCTCTCCTATACAGCGAGTGGGCTTTTTATAGTCGCGACCTTCAGGAAACCAGTGTTGGAAATGAGGGTGAGTTGGGTGCGGAGGTACGAATGGCCGTGGTGAACGACGGGGTACTGGCTACCCCCATGGTCTTTGAGCGCTGGACGTTGCACGGCGACGGTAGATTGACCAGTGAAGACTCGGATATTCAACTGCCGCCCAAGGAGTGGCAGGTGTTGCGCCTGTTGCTGTCCTCGGCCGGAGTGCTGGTGACCAAGGACCACTTGCTGGAACAGGCATGGCCCCATAACGAGGCCACGGAAGAGTCCCTGACCCGTTGCATCTGTTCGCTGCGCAAATATTTGAAGGGCGGCAAGGGCCTGATCAAGACGGTATACGGCAAGGGGTACCGGGTGACCTGTGCGGTCAGGATGACCAGCCTGACGGTGGGCGCAGTCTGTTCCACCTGCGGTCGGGGGCAGGCATGAGCGGCGCGCGGTGCAAGGGGGCGCTGCTGCTGATGCTCACGCTCGGCTTCGGCAATGAAGCCCGGGCGTATTGTTGGGCCGAGGCTGCCAGCCGATACGGCATGGAACCGGAATTGTTGCAGGCCATCGCCGCGGTGGAGTCGGGCTATCGCGCCAAGGCCATGAATTACGCCAACAACAACGGCACCCGTGATATCGGGCTGATGCAGATCAACAGCATTCACCTGCCGCGCCTGCTCAAGGAGGGCATTACCGAGCAGCGCTTGCTGGATGAGCCGTGCCTGTCGGTGGAGGTGGGGGCGTCGATCCTTGCCGACTTCGTCAAACAGTTCGGCTACAACTGGACGGCAATCGGTTCCTACAATGTGGGCGGCGGGCCCGGGCCTCAGCGTGAGGCCCTGCGTCTTCGCTATGCGCAAAAAATCTGGGTCCGCTATGAGGAACTGATGACGCACCGTAACTGACGATTGGACGGCACGCCTCGCATGCAGCCCGTCACCCCGGCTATAATCGCCGCCACCTTTCGCCGCCATCCGAGTCAAGCCCGCCCATGTATACCCTGGCCCGCCAGCTGTTGTTCAAACTCTCTCCGGAAACTTCCCACGATCTGTCCCTGGACTTGATCGGTGCCGGTGGCCGCCTGGGGCTCAATGGCCTGGTGTGCAAGGCCCCGGCGAAAATGCCGGTGTCGGTGATGGGGCTCCATTTCCCCAACCCGGTAGGCCTGGCTGCGGGTTTGGACAAAAACGGTGCAGCCATCGACGGTTTTGCGCAGCTGGGTTTTGGCTTTGTCGAAATCGGCACCGTGACCCCACGGCCGCAGCCAGGCAACCCGAAGCCGCGGATCTTCCGCCTGCCGGAAGCCGAGGCGATCATCAATCGCATGGGCTTCAACAACCTGGGTGTGGATAACCTGCTGTCACGGGTTCAGGCGGCTAAGTACACCGGTATCCTCGGGATCAATATCGGCAAGAACTTCGACACGCCGGTGGAGCGTGCGGTGGATGACTATCTGATTTGCCTGGACAAGGTCTACGCCCACGCCAGCTACGTCACGGTCAACGTCAGCTCGCCTAACACCCCGGGCCTGCGCAGCCTGCAGTTTGGCGACTCCCTCAAGCAACTGCTCGAAGCCTTGCGCCAGCGCCAGGAAGATTTGGCTGTGCGCCACGGCAAGCGTGTGCCCCTGGCAATCAAGATTGCCCCGGACATGAACGACGAAGAGACCGTACTGGTGGCCCAGGCCCTGGTGGACTCGGGCATGGATGCGGTGATCGCCACCAACACCACCCTGAGCCGCGTCGGTGTCGAAGGCCTGGCGTATGGTGACGAAGCGGGCGGCCTGTCCGGTGCGCCGGTACGCGACCAGAGTACCCACATCGTCAAGGTGCTGGCGGCCGAGTTGGCAGGGCGCTTGCCGATCATTGCCGTGGGCGGCATCACCGAGGGCAAGCACGCGGCCGAGAAAATCGCCGCCGGCGCGAGCCTGGTGCAGTTGTACTCCGGCTTTATCTACAAGGGCCCGGCGTTGATTCGCCAGGCGGTGGATGCGATTGCGGCATTGCCGCGCGGCTGACAACAGGCAATAAAAAGGGCTCCTTGAAGGAGCCCCTGGGCCGAAGCCCGCCGCCCGGATGGGGCGTGCGTGGTTAAGTGGTTGCGTATTCGTGCTGGTGTCGGAATTAAATGCCCTTGATTAGCCGACGGCGTGAAGTTCGTTGAGTCTGTGGATTCCCGCAGTGCCAGTCATACCGTCCCAGTTGTCGCCGCGTCCTTCTCGCCAGCCGTTGATCCAGGCTTGGCGTACCGACGGTAGAGTAAATGGGCAAAGCTCACGGGATTTGCCATGAACGCCATATTGATATCCGCGTAAAAATGCTCTTTCCAACGGATCACGCTTAAGTCTTCTCATAGGGTGTTTCCCTCACTTGTTGACTGTCTTGATATCCTTCGGCCTCGTCCGAGGCCGGGCAGAGTTTTTCTGCCGTTGGTGCGCTCGCTGCCGGCGTGGCGAGCTATGTGTCGGCGTCGTTACGGCGCCAACCTGTGTTGAGTTCTAACCAATAGGTCACATGGATTCAATGATCGTTTTGTCATAAGCACGTAACGATAACGATGCTATAGCCATAAGCTGGGATGGCTTTTCGCCCCTTTTATTGGGCAAACCCAGCTATGATGTGCCCTTCAAAGAGGATGGGTTTAATCCTTTAGTGAGAATGTCCGCCTGTTGCAGTCGGTTATTATTCGACGAAGGGTCGGAATGTTTCTTCTTGTTGCTTCAAATACTTGAACTGCCCCGTCGATAAAGGCCCGAAAGGCCGGTAGCCGGGGTGGAACGGCACATTCGTGCCACACGAGCGCTCTTCAAGAAAAGCGCTTGATTGAAAACCGAACGCGCGATGCGTCGCCCGTTCACTTATTGCTGAAAAGCCTGGAATGCCCCATGTCGGACCGTTTTGAACTCTTCCTCACCTGCCCCAAGGGCCTCGAAGGCCTGCTGATCGAGGAAGCCGTCGGGCTTGGCCTTGAGGAAGCCCGCGAGCACACCTCGGCCGTGCGCGGCATGGCCGACATGGAGACCGCCTACCGCCTGTGCCTCTGGTCGCGCCTGGCCAACCGCGTGTTGCTGGTGCTCAAGCGCTTCCCGATGAAGGACGCCGAAGACCTGTACCACGGGGTGCTGGACATCGAGTGGGAAGACCACATGCTCGCCGACGGCACCCTGGCCGTTGAATTCAGCGGCCATGGCTCGGGCATCGACAACACCCACTTCGGCGCGCTGAAGGTCAAGGATGCGATTGTCGACAAGCTGCGCACCCCGACCGGCGAACGTCCATCCATCGACAAGATCAACCCGGACCTGCGCATCCACCTGCGCCTTGACCGTGGCGAAGCGATCCTTTCCCTTGATTTGTCCGGCCACAGTCTGCACCAGCGCGGTTACCGCCTGCAGCAGGGCGCGGCACCGTTGAAAGAGAACCTGGCGGCGGCGATCCTGATTCGCTCCGGCTGGCCGCGCATCGCTGCCGAAGGCGGCGCGCTGACGGACCCAATGTGCGGCGTCGGTACCTTCCTGGTGGAAGGCGCGATGATCGCCGCCGACATGGCGCCCAACCTGAACCGTGAGCTGTGGGGTTTCACCGCCTGGCTTGGCCACGTTCCGGCGCTGTGGAAAAAACTTCACACAGAGGCCAGCGAACGTGCCGCCATCGGCATGGCCAAGCCACCGCTGTGGATTCGTGGTTACGAGGCGGATCCTCGCCTGATCCAACCCGCCCGTAACAACATCGAACGCGCAGGCCTTAGCCACTGGATCAAGATCTACCAGGGCGAAGTCGGTACCTTCGAGCCGCGTCCGGACCAGAACCAGAAAGGCCTGGTGATCTGCAACCCGCCGTATGGCGAGCGTCTGGGTGATGAAGCCAGCCTGTTGTACCTCTATCAGAACCTCGGCGAGCGTCTGCGCCAGGCGTGCCTGGGCTGGGAAGCGGCGGTGTTCACCGGTGCTCCGGACCTGGGCAAGCGCATGGGCATCCGCAGCCACAAACAGTATTCGTTCTGGAACGGCGCCTTGCCGTGCAAATTGCTGCTGATCAATGTCACCCCGGACCAGTTCGTCACCGGCGAGCGTCGCACCCCGGAACAACGCCAGGCCGAGCGCGAGCAAGCGGCCTACGACCAGGCGCCGACCGAGCCGCAAGAGCGCCAGTACAACAAGAACGGGAACCCGATCAAACCCGCCCCGGCCCCAGTGGTCGAGCAGGCGCGCTTGAGCGAAGGCGGGCAGATGTTTGCCAACCGCCTGCAAAAGAACCTGAAACTGCTGGGCAAGTGGGCCAAGCGCGAAGGCGTCGATTGCTACCGTGTGTACGATGCCGACATGCCGGAATACTCCATGGCCATCGACCTGTACCACGACTGGGTCCACGTCCAGGAATACGTGGCGCCGAAGTCGATTGACCCGGAAAAAGCTTCGGCACGCATGTTCGATGCCCTGGCGGCCATTCCCCAGGCGCTGGGCATCGACAAGAACCGTGTAGTGGTCAAGCGTCGCGAACGCCAGAGCGGCACCAAGCAGTACGAGCGCCAGAGCGCCCAGGGCAAGTTCACCGAGGTCAGCGAAGGCGGCGTCAAGTTGCTGGTCAACCTGACCGATTACCTGGACACCGGCCTGTTCCTCGACCACCGTCCAATGCGCATGCGCATCCAGAAAGAGGCGGCCGGCAAACGCTTCCTCAACCTGTATTGCTACACCGCCACCGCCAGTGTGCACGCCGCCAAGGGTGGCGCGCGCAGCACCACCAGCGTCGACCTGTCGAAGACCTACCTGGACTGGGCGCGCCGCAACTTCTCCCTCAACGGTTTCTCCGACAAGAACCGCCTGGAGCAGGGCGACGTGATGGCCTGGCTGGAAGCCAGCCGCGATGAGTTCGACATGATCTTCATCGACCCGCCGACCTTCTCCAACTCCAAGCGCATGGAAGGCATCTTCGACGTGCAACGCGACCACGTGCAGTTGCTGGACCTGGCCATGGCGCGCCTGGCACCGGGCGGCGTGTTGTACTTCTCGAACAACTTCCGCAAGTTCCAGCTGGAAGACAACCTCGTCGAGCGGTATGCCGTCGAAGAGATCAGCGACAAGACCATCGACCCGGATTTTGCGCGTAACGCCAAGATCCATCGGGCGTGGAAAATCACTGCGCGCTGATCACTGCGTTCTGAAGCCGCAGGCCCGGATCATGCCGGCCTTGCGGCTTTTTTTTGCGCTGGTCAAACGCAAGTCCTGTGGCTATAACTTAGGACCTGGCCAAAGTGACGCACCCGCACGCTGGCGTTCCGAGTCTTGTCTATGCCGCTGCATGCCGTCCGCCCGAAAATCCTAGGCTTTATCAGTGAGCAGGTGTCGGCGTGGCTGGTGGCGGTGGTGGTGTTGCTGGCCGGTATCGCGCTGACGATTGTCGTCGCCTGGGCCGCGTCAGAGCTTTACCAGCAGCAGATGCGCCAGCGCTTTCAACTGCTGGTCAACGAGCGCTACAGCCGTCTCCAGGAGCGTTTCGAGGACCAGGAACAACGCCTGGGCAGCCTGCGGCGGTTCTTCGTCAATTCAAATACAGTCTCGCGCAAAGAGTTCGAAGGGTTCGCGCAGCCCTTGCTGTTGCGTACCCGCGCCTATGCCTGGGCTCCCCGGGTTTTGCGTGACCAGCGCGGTGCGTTCGAGCAGGCAATCACGGCGGAGCGCGGTGCGAATTTCTCCATTCGTGAATTGAATGCGGCGGGCGAACTGACCCCGGCGACTGATCGCGATGAGTATGTGCCGGTGCTGTACAGCCAGACCCAGAGCATTCTCGGCTCGCCGCTGGGTTTTGACCTGTTGGCCCAGCCACTGCGGCGCTCGACGGTGGAGCGTGCGCAACAGTCAGGGAAGATGGCGGTGTCCCAGCCCATGCAACTGGTGGGTGTGGAGCCGGCCTATGCCATGGGTGTATTGCTGGTGGCACCGGTCAGCCGGGCACCGACGACACAAGTGCCCAACAGTGAACCTTACGGCTACGTCATGGCGGTGATCAGCATGCGCCAGCTGGTGGCCGATGGCTTGCCCAAGGCCGCACGGGACAACCTGGTGATGCAGATTGTCGACACCTCCGATGCAGAGCAACGGGTGTTGTACGAATCCAGCAACCCCGTGGCAGACAGTGACCTGGTGGCAGCACGCCGGCTGACGCTCGGCGACCACGTCTACGCCTTGAGCCTGCGCCCCAGCCAGGTGTTCCAGCAGGGCAATCACTCGTCGCTGGTCAGTATCCTGGTCATGGGCAGCCTGCTGAGTGTGCTGCTCAGTGCGTTGCTCTACGTGGTGGTCAGCCAGCGCCAGCGCGCATTGAAGCTGGTGGAGCAGCGCACCGCCCAATTGCGTCAGCGGGAACAGGAGCTGCGAGGCACCCACGGCCAACTGCGCAGCGTGCTCAATGCGGCCACCCAGGTGGCGATCATCGCGACGGACTTGCGCGGTGTGATCACCACCTTCAACGCCGGCGCCGAGCAGATGCTGGGCTTTGAAGCACAAGAGGTACTGGGCCACCTGACCCTCGAAAGCCTGCACCTGGCCCCCGAGCTGGAAGCCCGTGCCGCGCAATTGAGCGCAATCCTCGGCAAGCGCATCGCGCCAGCCCAGGCGATGCTGGTGGACAGCGCCGATGCAGTGCATGAGGCCCGCGAGTGGACGCTGGTACGCAAGGACGGCAGCCAACTGACGGTGAACATGCTCGCCACTGTTCTGCTGGACGAGCATGGCCTGTGGGTCGGGCACCTGGCGATCTGCCTGGATGTCACCGAGCAGAAGCGCGCCTATGAGGCACTGGCCGCGCGGGACCGCCTGCTGAAGAAACTCAGCGCCCATGTGCCCGGCGGTATTTTCCAGTTCGTCCTGGAACCGAACAATGTCTCGCGGTTCATTTATGCCAGCGATGGCATCCGCGACATCTACGAAATCGAGCCTGGGGTGTTGCAGCAGGATGCGCGAAAGGTCTTCGAGCGGATTCATCCGCTGGATGTCGAGCGGGTACGGGAGTCCATTCGCCTGTCCACCCTGCAACTGAGCCATTGGCGTGAAGAATACCGGGTGCAGTTGCCCCATCGGGGGCTGCGCTGGGTTCGCGGTGAGGCGACGCCGGAAGAGCTGGCCGGTGGCGGTACGTTATGGCATGGCTATGTGTCGGATATTTCCGATCTCAAGCGGGTCGAGGAAGAGCTGCGGGCGCTGTCGATTACCGATTCCCTGACCGGCATTCATAACCGACGCTACTTCCAGGACCGGCTGAAGGCCGAGATGATCCGGGTCAAGCGTGCCTCGGGGGCGTTGTCGGTGATCATGTTCGACATCGATCACTTCAAGCGCATCAACGACCAGCATGGTCACGCGGTGGGTGATGAAGTGCTCAAGGAGTTATGCCGGCGCATCAGCCAGCGGTTACGACGCACGGATGTGTTTTGCCGGCTGGGCGGCGAGGAGTTTGTGGTGCTGTGCGCCAATACCGACGGCAGCCAGGCGTTCAGTGTTGCCCTGGAGTTGTGGCAGGCGTTGCGCGGTGAGCCGATGGAAGGTGTCGGCACGGTGACGGCGAGCTTCGGGGTCGCCAGTTGGCGGGTCGAGGAGGGCGTCGACAGCTTGTTGCTGCGGGCGGATTCGGGTGTCTATGCCGCCAAGCAGGCGGGCAGGGACAGAGTTGAGGCAGAGCGGGTGCTTGCCTGAAGTGCACGGCCATTCAAGCTATTAGAGATCAATGTGGGAGCTGGCTTGCCTGCGATAGCATCACCTCGGTATTCCTGATAGACCGAGGCGTCTGCATCGCAGGCAAGCCAGCTCCCACATTTGATATTTGCTGCTGTTAGAGGACCGGGGCCGCCGCCGCCAGTTTCGGCTGGCGATACAGGTCCAGCAGCACCTGGTCCAGTACCGAGGACGCGCCCCACGGTTTCGGATCGTTGAGAATCGCCACCACAGCCCAGGTATTGCCATTGTTGTCGCGGCTGAACCCGGCAATCGCCCGCACGGTGTTCAGGGTGCCGGTCTTGACGTGGGCTTCGCCGCGCATGGCCGTGGTCTTCAGGCGTTTACGCATGGTGCCGTCGGTGCCGGCAATCGGCAGCGAACTGATGTACTCCGCCGCGTACGGGCTTCTCCACGCCGCTTGCAGCATGGTCGCCATCTCGCGGGCGCTGACCCGTTCAGCACGGGACAGGCCGGAGCCGTTCTCCATCACCAGGTGCGGCGCGGTGATGCCTTTTTTCGCCAGCCACTGGCGCACCACGCGCTGGGCGGCCTTGGCGTCGTCGCCGTCGGCATCGGTGCGGTACTGCGCACCCAGGCTCAGGAACAACTGCTGGGCCATGGTGTTGTTACTGTATTTGTTGATGTCGCGGATGATCTCCGCCAGGTCCGGCGAGAACGCACGAGCCAGCACTTTGGCGTTCTTCGGTACCGGCGCCTGGATGTCGCGGCCCTGGATGCTGCCGCCCAGTTCCTTCCAGATCGCCCGAACGGCGCCGGCGGTGTAGGTGGCGTGGTCCAGCAACGACAGATACGTCTGCGAGCTGCAGCCGTCCGCCAACTGGCCGCTGACGGTCACGGTGACGCTGCCGTCGGCGGCGGTCATCGGGCTGTAGCGCACATCGCCGGTGCATTGCTTGGCGTTGGAGACCTTGACCTGGTTGTCGATGCGGATGCTCGCAATCGGCGGCTCGACCGAGACCAGCACCTTGCCCGAATCATTGCGGGTGACGAAGCGCAGCGCCTTGAGGTTGACCATCAAGGCATCGGGCTTGACCAGGAACGGCTTGTTCTCGTCGTTGCCGTCGTCATTGAACTCCGGCAGTTGCGGCGGGATGAAGAAGCCACGGTCCAGCACCAGGTCGCCGGTCACTTGCTGCACGCCATTGGCCCGCAGGTCGCGCATCAGCAGCCAGAGTTTTTCCATGTTCAGCTTGGGGTCGCCGCCGCCCTTGAGGTACAGGTTGCCGTTCAGGATCCCGCCGCTCAGGGTGCCGTCGGTGTAGAACTCGGTTTTCCACTGATGGTTGGGACCGAGCATTTCCAGGGCCGCGTAGGTGGTGACCAGCTTCATGGTCGAGGCCGGGTTGACCGACACGTCGGCGTTGAACACGGTAGGTGTGCCCGGGCCATTGAGGGGAATCATCACCAGGGACAGGGCATTGTTTTGCAGCTTGGCTTTCTGGAGGGCTTCCTGGACCTTGGGCGGCAGGGAAGTGTTGATCGGGGCGGCGGTAACGGAAAAGGCCAGGGGCAGAAGAAAACTGGCGAGTAACAGTGGACGCAAAGATTTGATCATAAGAATTAAAACCCTACTGCTGAGGGGGTAAAAAGGTGAGGGGTATGTACGAAAAATCCCTCAATGGTCATGAAAGTGTCGGCATTATGCCCCAAGGCTGTCGCACTTGTGGCTGAACGATAGCTGCAATTGGCGGTTTTTTTTACTGGCACTCTGCCGCCTGTCCCAGAGAATCGGGCAAAGGCCTGCTTAAACTGCTAAAGTGCCGCCCGTTATTACTTAAGAGGATTGTTCCAATGGCGACTAACCGTTCCCGGCGTCTGCGCAAAAAACTGTGCGTTGATGAATTTCAAGAGCTGGGTTTCGAACTGAACCTGGACTTCAAAGAAGGTTTGGACGATGAAGCGGTTGACGCTTTCCTCGAAGCATTCCTGACTGAAGCGATGGACGGCAACGGCCTGGACTACGTCGGCGGTGATGACTTCGGTCTGGTTTGCAAAGCCACCCGTGGTTCGGTCAACGAAGAACAGCGTGCCGCTGTTGAAGCGTGGCTGAAGGCTCGTCCAGAGCTGACCCGCGTTGAAGTCAGCGCCCTGCTGGACGCTTGGCACCCAGAAAAGCCGATTAACCCGGCAGTCTGATGTCATGAAAAAGCGACCCGCCCGGGTCGCTTTTTCGTTACTGGGTCTAAAGAATCAGGCCTTGCGCCAGTTCAGAATCACCAGCGTCAACACCCCCGCGACAATTCCCCAGAACGCCGAACCGATGGAAAACAACGTCAACCCCGACGCTGTGACCATGAAGGTGATCAACGCAGCTTCCCGTTCCCTGGGTTCATTCATGGCGATGCTCAGGCCATTGATGATCGAGCCAAACAACGCCAGTGCCGCAATCGACAGCACCAGTTCCTTGGGCAGGGCGGCGAACAACGCGGCCAATGTCGCGCCAAACACCCCGGCGATCCCGTAGAAAATCCCGCACCAGACCGCGGCGGTGTAGCGCTTGTTGCGATCCTCATGGGCATGAGGGCCGGTGCAGATCGCCGCGCTGATGGCTGCCAGGTTGATGCCATGGGAGCCAAACGGCGCCAGCACCAGCGAGGCCAGGCCGGTGGTAGTAATCAATGGCGACGCCGGTACGTTATAGCCGTCGGCCCGCAGCACCGCGACACCCGGCATGTTCTGGGAGGTCATGGCCACCACGAACAACGGGATGCCGATGCTGATGGTCGCGGCCAGGGAGAAGTGCGGCGTGGTCCACACCGGCGTTGCCACTTCCAGGTGAAAGCCACTGAAATCCAGCAGCCCCATCAGCCCGGACAGTGCCGTGCCGATCAGCAGTGCCGCGAGCACGGCATAACGCGGCGACAGGCGCTTGATGACCAGGTAAGTGAAGAACATCCCCAGTACCAGCCCGGTACGGTGCTGCGCGGCGACGAAAATCTCGCTGCCGATCTTGAACAGAATCCCCGCCAGCAAGGCGGCCGCCAGGGACGCCGGGATGCGCTTGACGAGTTTTTCGAAGCTGCCGGTGAGCCCGCAGATCGTCACCAGCACCGCGCAGGTGATGTAGGCGCCGATGGCCTCGCCGTAGCTGACGCCGCCCAGGCTGGTGATCAACAGCGCCGCGCCCGGTGTGGACCAGGCAATGGTGATCGGCGTGCGGTAGCGCAAGGACAGGCCAATGCTGCACACCGCCATGCCGATGGAGATCGCCCAGATCCACGAGGAAATCTGCGCGGTGGTCAGGCCGGCGGCCTGGCCAGCTTGAAACATCAGCACCAGGGAGCTGGTGTAGCCGGTCATCATGGCGATGAAACCGGCGACGATGGCCGAAGGCGAAGTGTCGGCCAGTGGGCGTAATCGCGCTTGGGGGACGTCGGACATGGGGCGGTGTTCCTTTTACCGGGCTGTCTGTAGGAGCGAGCTTGCTCGCGAAGGTCGTTAACGATGACGCTGGCATCCTGACTGAATGCGGTGCTTATACGTTTTTCGCGAGCAAGCTCGCTCCTACAAAGGAGAAAGTGCGGAATCAAGCCTAAACTCAAACGTAACGATTCATTGCAATACAGCCGGCGCCGCAAACAGCCGTACAGTGTGTTGGCGCACTGGGTTGTGTACAATGTGCGCTGATTTTACGCGATACTTGCCAGCGACCCTCTGTGCCGTATTACAGTCAACGTCAATTCGCCGCCGTTCTCCCGACCCGAGTGCCCATGAACGAACAGTTGCAGCCCCTCAAGAAACAACCGCGAGCCGGTAAGGCCGGTCGCAGTGGAACCCAGGACGATATCGTCTACGCGCATATCTTCGAGGCGATCCTCGAACAACGCCTGGCGCCCGGTACCAAATTGAGTGAAGAAGCGCTGGGCGAAATCTTCGGCGTCAGCCGCACCATCATTCGCCGCGCGCTGTCGCGCCTGGCCCATGAAGGCGTGGTACTGCTGCGGCCCAATCGTGGTGCGGTAGTGGCCAGCCCGAGCGTCGAGGAGGCCCGCCAGGTATTCCTCGCCCGGCGCCTGGTGGAGCGTGCGATCACTGAATTGGCGGTGCAGCATGCCACGGCCGAGCAACTGGCCGAGCTGCGGCAGATGGTCAACGACGAGCGCGACAGCTTCTCCCGGGGCGATCGCGGCGCGGGCATCCGGCTTTCCGGCGAGTTCCACCTGAAGCTGGCCGAGGCGGCGAAGAATGCGCCGCTGATCAGTTTCCAGCGCAGTCTGGTGTCCCAGACCTCGTTGATCATCGCCCAGTACGAAAGCGGCAACCGCTCGCACTGTTCCTACGATGAGCACACGCAGTTGATCGACGCGATCGAAGCGCGGGATGCGGATTTGGCGGTGAACCTGATGATGCATCACATGGATCACATCGACAGCAAGCTCAACCTCGATGAGGAAAGCGCGTCGGATGACCTGCATGCGGTGTTCTCGCATCTGTTGCAGACCAAGAAGCCGGGGCGCTCGTCTGTAAAGTTGTAACCCCGATCAAAAATGTGGGAGCTGGCTTGCCTGCGATAGCATCACCTCGGTATCACTGATACACCGAGGTGTCTGCATCGCAGGCAAGCCAGCTCCCACATTTGGTTTGTGGTGTTAGCTGAATCAGCGTTGGTGCACCAATTGCCCCGCCGCATACGTCTGCAACACCGCCCGGTCATCCCCCAGTGTCATCAACACAAACAACGTCTCGGCGATGTTATTGGCCTGCTTCAGGCGATAGCTGAGCAGCGGGGTGGCGTTGTAATCCAGTACCAGGAAGTCCGCATCAGTGCCGGGTTGCAGCGTGCCGATCTTGTCTTCCAGACGCAGCGCCCGCGCACCACCCAGGGTCGCCAGGTACAACGACTTGAACGGACTCAAGCGCGCCCCTTGCAGTTGCATCACCTTGTACGCTTCGTTCAGGGTTTGCAGCAGCGAGAAGCTGGTGCCACCGCCGACGTCCGTACCCAGGCCGACATTCAGCTTGTGCTTCTCGGCCATCGGCAGGTTGAACAAACCGCTGCCCAGGAAGAAGTTCGATGTCGGGCAGAACGCGACTGCCGAACCGGCTTCTGCCAACCGTGCGCATTCGTCGTCGCACAGGTGCACACCGTGGGCGAACACCGAGCGTTCACCCAGCAGTTTGTAATGGTCGTACACGTCCAGGTAGCCCTTGCGCTCCGGGAACAGTTCTTTCACCCATTCCACTTCCTGCAGGTTTTCACTGATGTGAGTCTGCATGTAGAGGTCCGGGTATTCCCCCAGCAGCTGCCCGGCGAGGGTCAGTTGTTCAGGTGTACTGGTCGGTGCGAAACGTGGCGTCACCGCGTAGTGCAAACGGCCCTTGCCGTGCCAGCGCTCGATCAGCGCCTTGCTCTCCGCGTAGCCGGATTCGGCGGTGTCGGTCAAATAGTCCGGCGCGTTGCGGTCCATCATTACCTTGCCGGCGATCATCCGCAGGTCGAGCTTCTCGGCCGCTTCAAAAAACGAGTTCACTGACTGCGGGTGCACGCTGCCAAATACCAGCGCGGTGGTGGTGCCGTTGCGCAGCAGTTCCTTGATGAAAATATCCGCGACTTCTTCGGCGTGGGCCTTGTCGGCGAACTGGCTTTCACACGGGAAGGTGTAGGTGTTGAGCCAGTCCAGCAACTGCTCGCCATAGGCACCGACCATGCCGGTCTGCGGCAGGTGGATGTGGGTGTCGATCAGGCCGGGGGTGATCAGCGCGTCCTGGTAATGGGTGACTTCGATGTCGGCGGGCAGGCTGGCGAGCAAGTCGCTGGCATGGCCCAGGGCGCTGATCTGGCCGTTGTCGATCACCAGCAGGCCGTCCTCGAAATATTCATAGGAGGCTTCGATCCCCACTTCGGCAGGGTCGGCGATGCTGTGCAAAATGGCGGCACGGTAGGCTTTGCGTGTCAAAGGCATGGTCGTCTCAGTTAGTCGCTTGGCTGCGGCGGGATACCGGCAGCAGTTTGGCAATGGGTTCGGCGCTCGCAGTGTGCTGGCCGAAGTTGGCGTTATAGGTGGCGATGATTTCGCCGGCGATGGAGATGGCGATTTCCACAGGCAGTTTGCCTTTAACCTCAGTCAGCCCCATCGGGCAATGCATGCGTTGCAGTTGCGCGGTGTCGAAACCGCGATCCCGCAGGCGGTGTTCAAACTTGACGCGTTTGGTCTTCGAGCCGATCAGGCCGAAGTAGGTGAAGTCATTGCGCTTGAGCAGGGCGGCGGTGAGTTCCAGGTCCAGCGCGTGGTTGTGGGTCATGACGATGCAGTAACTGCCCACAGGCAAGTGGTCGATTTCATCCACCGGCTCTTCGCTGACGATTTTACGTACGCCTTGGGGGATGTGTTCCGGGAATTCCTGTTCCCGCGAATCAATCCAGCGTACCCGGCATGGCAGGCTGGCCAGCAACGGCACCAGCGCGCGGCCCACGTGGCCGGCGCCGAACACCGCGATCTGCGCCTGCACCTGGCCCATGGGTTCGAACAACAGCACCGTCACGCCGCCGCAGCACTGGCCCAGGCTGGCGCCGAGGCTGAAGCGCTCCAGGTGGGTGTTTTGCTGGCCGCGAACAAGCATGTCCCGGGCGATCTGCATCGCCTTGTATTCCAGGTGCCCGCCACCGATGGTGTCGAAGGTGTGGGCGGCGCTGATCACCATCTTCGAGCCGGCGTTGCGCGGCGTGGAGCCGAGCTCTTCGATGATGGTCACCAGCACGCAGGGTTCACCCTGGTTCTGCAGGTCGGCGAGGGCGCTGATCCAGTTGTTCATGTTTACCTCAGCATCTCTGTTGTCAGTTCGACCGCTATCGCAGGCAAGCCAGCTCCCACATTTGAATGTGTTCACAAATCAAAATGTGGGAGCGGGCTTGCTCGCGATGGCAGCGCCTCGGTCTAGAGCGAAGCCAGCTCGGTTTCCGTTTCTACAGCTTTTGCAGCGGTCAGTTGGCGCATCTGCTCACAGCCCCACAACACCCGCTCCGGCGTCGCCGGTGCATCGATCTTCGGCTGATGGCGATAGTCACCCAGGCTCGCCACGGCGTCCTTGATCGCACACCACGAGGCAATACCAAGCATGAACGGCGGCTCACCCACGGCCTTGGAATGGAACACCGTGTCTTCCGGGTTCTTGCGGTTTTCCACCAGCTTTACCCGCAGGTCCAGCGGCATGTCGGCCACCGCCGGGATCTTGTAGCTGGCCGGACCGTTGGTCATCAGCTTGCCCTTGTTATTCCACACCAGCTCTTCCATGGTCAGCCAACCCATGCCCTGGATGAAGCCGCCTTCGACCTGGCCGATGTCGATGGCCGGGTTCAGCGAGGCGCCCACGTCATGCAGGATGTCGGTGCGCAGCATCTTGTACTCGCCGGTCAGCGTGTCGACGATCACCTCGCAACAGGCCGCGCCGAACGCGAAGTAGTAGAACGGCCGCCCACGTGCCTGGCTGCGGTCGTAGAAGATTTTCGGGGTCTTGTAGAAGCCCGTGCTGGAGAGCGACACCTGGGCGAAATACGCCTGCTGGATCAGCGCTTCAAAGGTCAGGATGTGATCGCGGACCCGCACATGCCCGTTGTGGAATTCAACGTCGGCCTCGCTGACTTCATATTTGCGCGCGGCAAACTCCACCAGGCGCTGCTTGATGGTTTCGGCGGCATTCTGTGCGGCCTTGCCGTTCAGGTCGGCGCCGCTGGAAGCCGCCGTCGGCGAGGTGTTGGGCACCTTGTCGGTGTTGGTGGCGGTGATCTGCACGCGGTCGATTTCCACCTGGAAAATCTCGGCCACTACCTGCGCGACCTTGATGTTCAACCCCTGGCCCATCTCGGTGCCGCCGTGGTTCAGGTGGATGCTGCCGTCGGTGTAGATGTGGATCAGCGCACCGGCCTGGTTGAGGAAACTGGCGGTGAAGGAAATGCCGAATTTTACCGGCGTCAGGGCCAGGCCTTTTTTCAGGATCGGGCTGTTGGCGTTATAGCGACGGATCGCTTCGCGGCGCTCGAAATACTGGCTGCTTTGTTCGAGTTCGGCGGTCATCTCTTCGAGCATGTTGTGCTCGACGGTCTGGTAGTAGTGGGTGACGTTGCGCTCGGTCTTGCCGTAGTAGTTGGCCTTGCGCACGGCCAGCGGGTCGAGGGCCAGGTGCCGGGCAATCGCGTCCATCACTTCCTCGATGGCGACCATGCCTTGGGGGCCGCCGAAGCCACGGTAAGCGGTGTTGGACGCGGTGTTGGTCTTGCAGCGGTGGCCGTTGACGGTGGCGTCGCCCAGGTAATACGAGTTGTCGGAGTGGAACATTGCGCGGTCGACAATCGAGTTCGACAGGTCCGGTGAGCAACCGCAGTTGCCCGCCAGGTCCAGGTTGATGCCGTGCAGCCGGCCACTGTCGTCGAAGCCTACGTCGTACTCGATATAGAACGGGTGGCGCTTGCCGGTCATCAGCATGTCTTCGACACGCGGCAGGCGCATTTTGGTCGGCTGGCCGGTGAGGCGTGCGACCACCGCACACAGGCATGCCGGACTGGCGGCCTGGGTTTCCTTGCCGCCAAAACCACCGCCCATGCGGCGCATGTCGACCACGATTTTGTTCATCGATACGTCGAGTACTTCGGCCACCAGCTTCTGTACTTCGGTGGGGTTTTGCGTGGAGCAGTAGACGATCATGCCGCCGTCTTCGGTGGGCATCACCGAGGAGATCTGGGTTTCCAGGTAGAAGTGTTCCTGGCCGCCGATGTGCAGGGTGCCCTGGATACGGTTCTTCGCGGTCGCCAGTGCGCCCGCCGAATCACCGCGCTGGTGGGTGTGGCTGTCGAGCACGAAATGTTTTTTGCGAAACGCCTCGACCACGTCCAGCACCGGCTCCAGGTCTTCGTATTCGATCACAGCGGCCATCGCCGCCTTGCGTGCGGTTTCCAGGTCGCGGGCGGCGACGGCCAGCACCACCTGGCCGACGAACTGCACGGTGTCGATGGCCAGCAACGGGTCGCCGGGCATCAACGGGCCGATGTCTTTCAGACCCGGCACGTCTTCGTGGGTGATGACGATGCGCACGCCTTCAAATGCATAGCAGGGCGCGGTGTCGATGCTAAGGATCTTCGCGTGGGCGCGGTCCGACATGCGTGCGTAGAGGTGCAACTGGTTGGGAAATTCCAGGCGGTCATCGATGTACTGCGCTTCGCCCGAGACATGCTTGGCGGCGCTGTCGTGCTTGACGCTGCGACCGACGCCGCTGGTCAGGTCCTTGGCAAACAGTTCGGCGAGTTCGGCCTGGGATTTTTCCACGGCGTGATGGTTAGACATAAGCGGTCACCCGAGTCTCGATGTGCGGCGTTTGCAGTTCGATGAAGTATTTGCGCAGCAGGTTCTGTGCGCTGAGCAGGCGGTATTCCTTGCTGGCGCGGAAGTCCGACAGCGGGGTGAAATCCTCGGCCAGGGCCGCGCAGGCTTTTTCCACTGTGGCGGAGTTCCAGGTGGCGCCGTTCAGTACGGCTTCGCAGTTCTTCGCGCGTTTTGGGGTGGCGGCCATGCCGCCGAACGCCACGCGGGCATCGTCGATCACACCGTTAGTCATCTTCAGGTTGAAGGCCGCGCAGACGGCAGAGATGTCATCGTCCAGGCGCTTGGAAACCTTGTAGGCACGGAACAGCGGCACGCCTTTGGGTACGATGATTTTCTCGATGAATTCGCTGTCCTGGCGGGCAGTGACGCGGTAGTCGATGAAATAGTCTTCCAGCGCCAGGGTACGGCGGGTGTTGCCCTTGCACAGCACGATCTGCGCACCGAGGGCGATCAGCAGTGGTGGCGAATCACCGATGGGCGACGCGTTGCCGATATTGCCGCCCAGGGTGCCCTGGTTGCGGATCTGCAACGAGGCGAAACGGTGGAGCAATTCGCCGAAGTCCGGGTATTCGTGGTTGAGCGCGCTGTAGCAATCGGACAGGGGAGTGGCGGCGCCGATTTCCAGGCGGTCGTCGAAGCTTTCGATGCGCTTCATCTCTTCGATATTGCCGACGTAGATCATCACCGGCAGCGTGCGGTGGAACTGGGTGACTTCCAGCGCCAGGTCGGTGCCGCCGGCCAACAGCCGGGCTTGTGGGTAAGCGTCGTAAAGGTCCGCCAGGTCGGCGACGGTCAGCGGCACCAGGCAGCGTTTGTCGCCGCTGTTCAACTCGCCGGTTTGCGTCGGGGCGATGGCTTTCAGGCGCGCGATGGTGTCGGCCTGGCGACTGTCGAACTGGTCCTGGGGCTTGTTGCAGCAGGCCTGTTCGGCGGCCGCAAGAATCGGGCGATAGCCGGTGCAGCGGCAGAGGTTGCCGGCCAGGGCTTCATGGGCCTTTTGGCTGTCGGGTGCATCACTGTTCTTTTGCAGGGCGAACAGCGACATCACAAAGCCCGGGGTGCAGAAGCCGCATTGCGAACCGTGGCACTCCACCATGGCCTGTTGCACGCTGTGGAGTTGGCCCTGGTGCTTGAGGTCTTCGACGCTGATCAGTTGTTTGCCGTGCAGGGACGAGACAAACGTCAGGCACGAATTGAGGCTGCGATAGCGAATCTGCTCGGCGCCCTGATCGTCGGTATGCAACTCGCCGACTACCACGGTGCAGGCGCCACAGTCGCCGCTGGCGCAGCCTTCCTTGGTGCCGGATTTGCCCAGGTGCTCACGCAAATAGTTGAGCACAGTCAGGTTCGGGTCCAGGGCGTGCTCGCTACGGAGCTCCTGGTTTAGTAAAAACTGGATCACGGAAGGCCTCGCAGACTCATTATTGTTGTTAACCGCTTTGCGCCGAATCTAGTCATGTCTGACTTTTCGGTCAACGATTTTCTGACCGAAAGGTCAAGAAAATGCGATATCAACATCCTTAATTATGGTCCAGTTCTCTGGAACCGCCGTTTTTGGGGGCTTCTGGACTTTAATGGCTGCTTATTTCATGCCAAATTCCGCTCTGTGGGCCGTACGCCATCAACCGGCAAGTGCGCTACACTGCCGCGCTTGTACCGATAGAAGATTTTGAAGGGAAAACATGACGTTCAAGGCGCCGGATAGTCTTGCCGAGCAAATCGCTCACCACCTCGCCGAACGTATCATTCGCGGCGATCTCAAGCCTGGGGAGCGGATCCAGGAGCAGAAGGTCACACTGGCGCTGAATGTCAGTCGTGGTTCCGTGCGCGAAGCCTTGCTGATCCTCGAGCGCCGGCACCTGATTGCGATCCTGCCGCGCCGTGGCGCCCACGTCACCGAGCTGACGGCCCACAAGGTGCAAAGCCTGTGCACGCTGATGGGCGAGCTGTACATCCTGCTGGGCAATGCGGTCGCCGCCGGCTGGCAGACCCAGGCCGACATGGCGCCGTTCGTGCAAATCCAGCAGCGCCTGATCGCCAGCTTCGAACGCCAGGACATCCGCGCCTTCGTCGAAGAGAGCTTCAACGTGATGCGTGCCGCCTATCCGTTCGCCAACAACCCGTACCTGCAGGAAACCGTCGAGAACCTGCAGCCGGCGATGAACCGCGCCTATTACCTGGCGCTGGATCAGCGCAAGGCGTCCATGAGCGAGTACCTGGTGCTGTTCGAGCAATTGCTCGCCGCCGTGCTGGCCCGTGACCTGCCGCAGATTCGCCTGGTGCTCTCGGCCTACGGCGAGCGCAGTTGCTCGCTGGTCATTGCTGCGTTGGCGGAAGCCTAAGCGTGCGGCTCAAGTGCATCAAACTGGCGGGGTTCAAATCCTTCGTCGACCCGACCACGGTGAACTTCCCCAGTAACATGGCGGCAGTGGTCGGGCCCAATGGCTGCGGCAAGTCGAACATCATCGACGCCGTACGCTGGGTGATGGGCGAGAGCTCCGCAAAAAACCTGCGTGGCGAGTCGATGACCGACGTCATCTTCAACGGCTCCACCAGCCGCAAGCCGGTGAGCCAGGCCAGCATCGAGCTGGTGTTCGACAATTCCGACGGCACCCTGGTGGGCGAGTACGCGGCCTATGCGGAAATCTCCATTCGCCGCAAAGTGACCCGCGACAGCCAGAACAGCTACTTCCTCAACGGCACCAAGTGTCGCCGCCGGGACATCACCGACATCTTCCTCGGTACCGGCCTGGGCCCGCGCAGCTATTCGATCATCGAACAGGGGATGATCTCCAAGCTGATCGAAGCCAAGCCCGAAGACCTGCGTAACTTTATCGAGGAAGCGGCCGGCATCTCCAAGTACAAGGAGCGCCGCCGCGAGACCGAAAACCGTATTCGCCGTACCCATGAAAACCTTGCCCGCCTGACTGACCTGCGTGAAGAGCTGGAGCGCCAGCTGGAGCGCCTGCACCGCCAGGCCCAGGCCGCCGAGAAGTATCAGGAATACAAGGGCGAGGAGCGTCAGCTCAAGGCGCAACTGTCGGCCCTGCGCTGGCAGGCGTTGAATGACCAGGTGGGCCAGCGCGAAGCGATCATCGGCACCCAGGAAATCAGCTTCGAAGCCCTGGTGGCCGAGCAGCGCAATGCCGACGCCAGCATCGAGCGCCTGCGGGACGGTCACCATGACCTGTCCGAGCGCTTCAATCTGGTGCAGGGGCGCTTCTATTCGGTGGGCGGCGATATCGCCCGGGTCGAGCAGAGCATCCAGCACGGCCAGCAGCGTTTGCGCCAGTTGCAGGACGACTTGAAAGAAGCCGAGCGTGCGCGCCTGGAAACCGAATCGCACCTGGGCCACGACCGCACCTTGCTGCTGACCCTTGGGGAGGAGCTGGACATGCTCACTCCCGAGCAGGAAGTCACCAGCGCCGCTGCCGAGGAAGCCGCTGCGGCCCTGGAAGAATCCGAAACCACCATGCACGCCTGGCAGGAGCAGTGGGACACGTTCAACCTGCAATCTGCCGAGCCGCGCCGCCAGGCTGAGGTGCAGCAGTCACGCATCCAGCAACTGGAAACCAGCATGGAGCGCCTGGCCGAGCGTCAGCGGCGCCTGGTGGAAGAGCGCGTGCTGCTCGCTGCCGACCCGGAAGATGCAGCGATCCTCGAACTGAGCGAGAAACTCGCCGAAAGCGAAATGACGCTGGAAGAGCTGGAAGCCAGCGAAGAACAACAAGTGGAGCGCCTCGAGCAATTGCGTCAGCAACTGCAGCAGGCGACCCAGGCACAGCAGCAGGCCCAGGGCGATTTGCAGCGGCTCAACGGCCGGTTGGCTTCCCTGGAAGCCTTGCAGCAAGCGGCGCTCGACCCGGGCACCGGCACGGCTGAATGGCTGCGTGACCAACACCTGGCCGAGCGCCCGCGCCTGGCCGAAGGCCTGAAGGTTGAAGCCGGTTGGGAGCTGGCGGTGGAAACCGTGCTCGGCGCCGACCTGCAAGCGGTGCTGGTGGATGATTTTGGCGGGTTTGACCTGGCGGGTTTTGCCCAGGGCGATCTGCGTTTGCTCAGCCCGGCGGCGGACGGCACTCGCGTGCCGGGCAGCCTGCTGGATAAAGTGGAGGCGGCGATTGACCTGTCGCCCTGGCTCGGCCAGGTCAAGCCGGTCGACAGCCTTGAGCAGGCCCTGGCCCAGCGCGGCCAGTTGGCCGCCGGGCAAAGCCTGATCAGCCGTGATGGCTTTTGGGTCGGCCGGCACTTTTTGCGGGTACGGCGCGCCAGCGAAGCGGAAAGCGGCGTATTGGCCCGTGGCCAGGAAATCGTCAACCTGACCGCCGAGCGCGAAGAGCGCGAAGCCACACTCGAGTCCCTGGAAAACCAGCTGCAAACCCTGCGCGCCACCCAGCGCCAGCAAGAGACCGGCCGCGAACACCTGCGCCGGCTGTTGCAGGACGAAGCGCGCCAGCAGGGCGAATTGAAAGCCCAGCTCTCGGCGAGCAAGGCCAAGGTCGAGCAACTGACCCTGCGCCGCACCCGGCTCGACGAAGAAGTGGCCGAGATGGGCGAGCAACGCGCCCTCGAACACGAACAAGTCGGCGAAGCACGCCTGCAATTGCAGGAAGCCCTCGACAGCATGGCCCTGGACACCGAGCAGCGCGAGTTGCTGCTGGCCCAGCGCGACAGCTTGCGCGAGCGCCTCGACCGGGTGCGCCAGGAAGCTCGCCAGCACAAGGATCATGCCCATCAATTGGCCGTGCGCCTCGGCTCCCTGCGGGCGCAGCACGACTCCACGCGCCAGGCCCTTGAGCGCCTGGAAATGCAGTCCGAACGCCTGACCGAAAAACGCGAGCAACTGAGCCTCAACCTGGAGGAGGGGGAGGCCCCGCTGGAAGAGCTGCGCCTGAAGCTTGAAGAGTTGCTCGACAAGCGCATGACCGTCGACGAAGAGCTCAAGACCGCCCAGATCGCCCTGGAAGACGCCGACCGCGAACTGCGCGACGCGGAAAAACGCCGGACCCAGGCCGAGCAACAGTCGCAACTGATCCGGGGCCAGCTCGAACAGCAGCGCATGGAATGGCAGGCCCTGACGGTGCGCCGCAAAACCCTGCAAGACCAGTTGCTGGAAGACGGCTACGACCTGCACGGCGTGCTCAATACCCTGACCGCCGAGGCCAACGAGAAAGAAGCCGAAGAAGAACTTGAGCGGATTGCCGCGCGCATTCAACGACTCGGCGCGATCAACCTCGCGGCCATCGACGAGTACCAGCAGCAGTCCGAGCGCAAACGTTATCTGGATGCGCAGAACGCCGATCTTGTCGAAGCGCTGGACACCCTGGAGAACGTGATCCGCAAGATCGACAAGGAAACCCGTAATCGCTTCAAAGATACCTTTGATCAGATTAATGGCGGTTTACAGGCGTTATTCCCGAAAGTTTTCGGTGGTGGCAGCGCTTACTTGGAACTGACGGGCGAAGATCTACTCGATACAGGGGTAACGATCATGGCGCGGCCTCCGGGCAAGAAGAACAGCACCATCCATTTGTTGTCTGGTGGCGAGAAGGCACTGACCGCATTGGCCCTGGTATTTGCGATCTTCAAGTTGAACCCGGCGCCGTTTTGCATGCTCGACGAAGTTGACGCCCCGCTGGATGACGCTAACGTTGGACGGTACGCCCGACTGGTTAAAGAGATGTCCCAGACGGTGCAGTTCATCTATATCACCCACAACAAGATCGCCATGGAAATGGCCGATCAATTGATGGGCGTGACGATGCACGAGCCGGGCTGTTCGCGATTGGTGGCGGTGGATGTCGAAGAGGCGATGGCGCTGGTGGAATCCTGAGCCGCAGGTCGAAGGAGGATTTTCAGCAGGACGTAAGGTGATTTACCGGTCTGGGAAAAGTGGCAAATGGACATATTTGTTCAAGGCATTTTGACAGACGGTGTAAAGTTATCTTTGGTCGTGCTAGTTTAATGTCAAATTTTCGTATGCGTGGGCAAAACGTCATTCAGAACATAGAGTTGGCGCCACGTTTTAAAGCGGTTTGCACGGTGCTAAACCCCTTATTTTTCAGCATTTTTTATTAGAGGCACGGGATTACATGGAAATCGGTCTGCGCGAGTGGCTGATCGTCATCGGCATTATTGTCATTGCCGGTATTCTTTTTGATGGCTGGCGCCGGATGCGTGGCGGCAAGGGCAAGTTGAAATTTCGCCTGGACCGCAACCTGTCCAATTTGCCGGACGACGACGGCAGCGCCGAGCTGCTGGGGCCACCGCGTGTCCTGGACAACCATAAAGAACCGCACCTGGACGAGCACGACCTGCCGTCGATGAGCGCACCGGTGCGTGAAGCCCGTGAACCCAAGCGCGGCAAGCGCAGCGCGGCCAGCGAGCCATCCCAGGGCGACCTGAACCTGGACCTGGAAGAAGGCCCGAGCTTCAGCAGCCGTGATGACGACTTCCCGGATGAGTCCCCGGCCAAGAGCGCCCATAAAGAATCCGTCAAGGACCAACCGGCTGCCGAAGAGGTGCTGGTGATCAGCGTGATCTGCCGTGACGCCGCCGGCTTCAAGGGCCCGGCCCTGCTGCAGAATATTCTGGAAAGCGGTCTGCGCTTTGGCGAGATGGATATTTTCCATCGCCACGAAAGCATGGCCGGCAACGGCGAAGTCCTGTTCTCCATGGCCAATGCGGTCAAGCCGGGCATCTTCGATCTGGACGACATCGACCATTTCAGCACTCCGGCGGTGAGTTTCTTCCTCGGCTTGCCAGGCCCGCGTCACCCGAAACAAGCGTTCGACGTGATGGTGGCGGCAGCTCGCAAGCTGTCCCAGGAACTCAACGGCGAACTCAAGGACGATCAACGCAGCGTCCTGACCGCCCAGACCATCGAGCATTACCGTCAGCGCATCGTCGAATTCGAGCGTCGTGCCCTGACACAGAAGCGCTGAGGTCCAAGCTTAAGCGTTGCCTGTAGAATCCATGCACTAACATATTGAGCAGCTTCGGCTGCTCTTTTGCTTTATGAGAGAACACCCATGACCGCCGCCCACACCCGCATCCTCGAACTGCGCGCTGAACTGGATCAGCACAACTACCGTTACCACGTCCTCGACGAGCCGAGCATTCCGGACGCCGAGTACGACCGTTTGTTCCACGAGCTCAAGGCGCTTGAAGCCGAGCACCCGGAGCTGGTAACCCGTGATTCACCGACGCAGCGGGTCGGCAGTGCGGCATTGTCTGCGTTCACTCAGGTACGCCACGAAATCCCGATGCTCAGCCTCGGCAACGCCTTCGATGAAAGCACCATGCTGGAATTCGATCGTCGGGTCACTGAAGGCCTGGACCTGCCCGTGGGCGACCTGTTTGGCGGTGGCGCAGCGGTGGAGTACAGCTGTGAGCCGAAGCTCGATGGCCTGGCGGTCAGCCTGCTGTATCAGGACGGTGAGCTGGTGCGTGGCGCCACCCGCGGCGATGGCACCACTGGCGAAGACATCAGCGTCAACGTGCGTACCGTGCGCAACATTCCTTTGAAACTGCACGGCACCGGCTGGCCGGCGACCCTCGAAGTGCGCGGCGAAGTATTCATGTCCAAGGCCGGTTTCGAGCGGCTGAACGCCACCCAGCTGGAAGTTGGCGGCAAGACCTTCGCCAACCCGCGCAACGCGGCGGCGGGTAGCCTGCGTCAGCTGGACTCGAAGATCACCGCCAGCCGTCCGCTGGAATTCTGCTGCTATGGCGTGACCACGGATATCAGCGACACCCACATCGGCAACCTGCAACAGCTGAAGAAGTGGGGCATGCCCATCAGCCATGAGCTGAAGCTGGCCAAGGGGATTCAGGATTGCCTCGGCTACTACCGCGATATCGGTGAGCGCCGCAACGCCTTGCCCTATGAAATCGACGGCGTGGTGTTCAAGGTCAACAGCATTGCCTACCAGCGGGAGCTGGGCTTTCGTGCCCGCGAGCCGCGCTGGGCAATTGCCCATAAATTCCCGGCCATGGAAGAGCTGACCGAGCTGCTTGACGTTGAATTCCAGGTCGGCCGCACCGGCGCTGTGACACCCGTGGCACGCTTGAAGCCGGTCAAGGTCGCGGGTGTGACCGTGTCCAACGCCACACTGCACAACATGGACGAGGTGGCACGCCTGGGCCTGATGATCGGCGACACGGTGATCATCCGCCGTGCCGGTGATGTGATTCCGCAGGTGGTGTCGGTTGTCACCGAGCGTCGCCCGGAAAACGCCCGCGCGGTGCAGATCCCCGAGAGTTGCCCGGTGTGCGGCTCCCACGTTGAGCGTACCCAACTGGTCAAGCGCAGCAAGGGCAAGGAAACCGTCAGTGAAGGCGCGGTGTACCGCTGCGTCGGGCGCCTGGCCTGTGGTGCGCAGCTCAAGCAGGCGATCATCCATTTCGTTTCGCGCCGGGCCATGGACATCGATGGCCTGGGCGACAAGACCATCGAGCAACTGGTGGACGAAAAACTCATCGGCTCGCCGGCGGATCTCTACAAGCTCAAGTACGAACAGATCATCGACCTGGAAGGTTTTGCCGACGTTTCCAGCAAGAAGCTGATTGCCTCTATTGAAAACAGCAAGACGCCAACCCTCGCACGGTTTATCTACGCTCTGGGCATTCCCGATGTGGGCGAGGAGACGGCCAAGGTGCTGGCGCGCTCGCTGGCATCCCTGGAGCGCGTGCAGCAGGCCTTGCCGGAAGTGCTGACGTACTTGCCGGACGTTGGCCTGGAAGTGGCCCACGAGATTCACAGCTTCTTTGAAGACAGCCATAACCAGGATGTGATTGGCGCCCTGATCTCGAAGGACGAGTGCGGCCTGGAGTTGCAGGAGCAGGGCGACCTGAGCGCCGAGTTTGCGGCCAGCACCACGTTGGGCGGCTTGCTCGACAAGCTGCACGTACCGTCCGTAGGGCCGGGCGCCGCGCAGAAGCTGGCGGACAAGTTTGGCTCCCTCGAAGGCGTGATCAAGGCCGACTGGCTCGACATGCGCCAGGCGTTGCCGGAGAAGCAGGCCAAGGCCGTCCGGGACTTTTTTGATATTGAAGAAAACGCCCGGCGTGCGCTGGCCATCGAGCAACAGCTCAAGGACTTCGGCATGCACTGGCAGAGTGAGAAGAAAGTCGTCGAAGGCTTGCCCGAGGCCGGTCACACCTGGGTGCTCACCGGCTCCCTGGAACTGATGAGTCGCGATGTTGCCAAGGAAAAACTCGAAAGCCTGGGCGCCAAGGTGGCGGGCTCGGTGTCGGCGAAAACCCACTGCGTGGTCGCCGGGCCGGGCGCGGGTTCGAAGCTGGCCAAGGCCACTGAGCTGGGCTTGAAAGTGCTGGATGAAGAGGCGTTCGTGGCATTTTTGGCCAAGCACAACATCACAGTCTGATGATCGTTCCCACGCTCTGCGTGGGAACGCCGCCCTGGACGCTCTGCGTCCGCTCTGAAAGGTGCGACGCGGAGCGTCACTGGATGCATTCCCACGCAGAGCGTGGGAACGATCTCTCTCGGGCAATGCTCTAGTATTGGCAAGCCTCCCGGAGAGATCGCCATGTACCGCTTCTTCGAACAACTCAGTTCGCGCATCGCCGCACCGTTCATGGCCGAGACCTCGCGCAACAGCAAGGTCTGGCAGTGCCGCTGTGGGCAATCGCTGTTCTTTCGCAACAGCCAGTGCCTGGCCTGCTCGGCGCTGCTGGGCTATCAGCCGGAGCAGAGTCGCCTGTCCTCCCTGCAGCCCGGCCCGTACGCCGATACCTGGCTGTTGGACGCCGACCCTGAAGCCGGTGCCTTTCGCCGCTGCGCCAACCTTGACACGCCCGCCGCGTGCAATTGGCTGCTGCCCGCCGACAACGGCCAGGCCTTGTGCGTGGCCTGCAGCCTGAACCGCACCATCCCCGACCTGTCGATCCCCGAAAACCCCGAACGCTGGCGCAAGGTCGAAACCGCCAAGCGTCGTCTGGTGGCCCAACTCATCAGCCTGGGCTTGCAGGTGATTCCCAAGACGGTCGATGAAGACACCGGCCTGGCCTTCGATTTTGTCGGCATCGACCTGGAAGGCAACGCGCCCACCACCGGCCACGCCAATGGCCTGATCACCCTCGACATCAAGGAAGCCGACGACGCCCACCGTGAGAAAATTCGCGTACAGATGCGCGAGCCTTACCGCACCTTGCTCGGTCACTTCCGTCACGAGGTCGGCCATTACTACTGGGACCGCCTGATCGCCAATAGCCATTGGCTGGAGCCGTTCCGAACGCTGTTCGGTGACGAGCGCGCCAGCTACGCCGACGCCCTGGAGCAGCACTACCAGAACGGCCCGCGCCCGGACTGGCAGCAAACCTGCGTCAGCGCCTACGCCACCATGCACCCGTGGGAAGACTGGGCGGAAACCTGGGCGCATTACCTGCACATGATGGACGCCGTCGACACCGCGCTGGGCTTCGGCATGAGCGCCCGGGAGATGGACCTGGATTACCAGCCGTTCCCCCTCAGCACCCTCTACGACCCCGGGCATCCCGGCGGCACGGCGTTCCTGTCATTCGTCAATGCGTGGATCGAACTGGCCGGCATGCTCAACGAACTGTCCCGCAGCATGGGCCAGCCGGATTTCTATCCGTTCGTCCTGCCGCCGGCGGTGATTGCCAAGCTGCACTTCATTCACCTGGTGATCCAGCAAGAGGGCGGTCGGGCGGACGAGGTCGTGCTTTTGTAGGAGCAAGCTTGCTCCTGCAGCCAAGTACTTGAACCATCAGATATTTTTAATCCCGCGCCAACGGTTGTAACTTCCGATGAGATCGGTACAATGGCGCGGCTTGCCGAGAGGCGAGCGTCGTTATGGTGACCCCATCGGTCCCCCCGCAACGATTACCCGTGAACCTGGTCAGAGCCGGAAGGCAGCAGCCACAGCGGGAACATTGTGTGCCGGGGTGTGGCTGGTGGGGTTGCCTCCATAACGCCACCCCTCCTTGATTCAAAAAAATACGCGTATGAAACCCTTCGCTGACAATCGTCAACTGCGAAGCGATTTCTGCTGTTCGTCTTTCGGAAAATCCTTCGCACGCCCGACAGCAATCGCGCTGCCAAACGACCGTGAGGACTCTTTCACAACTTCAAGCATCCCTTCTGGACAGCGTCTACAGGCCTTGCTAGTTTGCGCCAGTCACATATTTCAAGATATGTCGTCAATGCATGGATGATATTAAAGTGATGGCGCTTTATTGCTCATTCACCCCAACTAACAAGGATGTCAGTAATGAAAAGCCTGCAAGGGTTGCCCACTCTCATCAGCGCTTCCGTCGGTGCGCCGGGCAAAGCCCGCAACTTGCCCGCCGATGTTCAATGCATCCAGTATTTATTCAACTTGATCATTCCCAAGTTGGGTTTCCCCCTGGCGGAAAATGGCAAATGCGACGGCCAGTTGGTGCAGTGCATCAGCCAGTATCAGTTCCGCCACCTCAAATACGCGCATCCCGATGGTGTCATCGACCCTACCGGGCGCACCTTCAATAGCCTGATCGAAGAAGCGGTGAAGGTGCCGGTCAAGCCGAACCCGACCCTGCGTATTCCGACGTTCCTCAATGTGTTCGGCAACACCGGCGCGGACATGGTCCAGGCCACGGTCGACCACTATCTGGACCGCATGCGGGCAATGATCGAGGCCGAGCGGCGCAACCGGCAGATGATGCTCCAGGCCACGTGCGACGGCGGCACGACGCTGACGGATACGGACTTCCAGAACGCTGCCACGCAGTTGGGTAACGGCATTTCCGTCAATATCATCAAGGCCTTTGCCACGGTGGAGTCGGGCGGGCGCTCCGGGTTCGGCCCGGCCAAGTTGCCGGTGATCGCCTTTGAAGGGCACCATTTTCGCAAGTACACCAAGAGTAAATACGACCAGACCCACCCGCTGTTGTCGTACCCCTACGTGAAGAAGGCCGGGCCCCAGTGGAAGGCCAATAACAAGGACCAGACCAAGGCCTGGGAAACCATGGCCACCGCCTTTGCGCTGGATCAGGAAGCGGCCTTGAAGTCGGCCTCCTGGGGCATGTTTCAGATTATGGGCTCCAACTTCACGGCATGCGGTTATAAAACGGTGTTTGAATTTGTGGTGGCCATGAAAATTAATGCCGGGCATCAACTAAAGGCCTTCCTTGGTTTTTGCAGCCAGAGCCCGGCCCTGGTCAAGGCCATGAAGAACAAGGATTACGCCGCCATGGCGCTGAACTATAACGGCAAGGATTATGGCGACTATGACCAACGCATCAAAAAAGCCTACGAAGCACTTGAAGGGAAAAAATAGAATGCCGTTCAAACGTTGCGTGTCCCGATTGCTGGTTGCCTCTTTCGTGTGTGTTGCTGCAGGTGCGCCGGCGTTTGCCGCTACGCTGCACTCGGGCAAGTACGAAGGGCTGATGCTGGCCGTGACGCCCGAGCATCAGGTGGAGGGGTTTTATGCCGAGGAAATGGGCGAGGGCGTGACCCGCTCGTGCACGTTCTTCCTGCAGGGCAAGGTCGACGGTGCGAAGGCATCGGTGTCGACATGGCTGGATGAGGCCTATCCGGGTACCGTCGCGGCTTCCTCGGACGGTGTGATGCTGACCGTGGAGAAGGGCCGCGAACATCCCGGCTGCATCAACGTGTTGATGCCGGAAATTGCCACCGGCCTGGACCTGACCCAAACCGCTGCCAAGAAATGGATTGGCCTGGTGACCGTTTCGTCCGACAAGGCCTTCCTGCAGAAGACCCCGGACGCCAAGGCCAGTCATCGTGCCTACGTGGTCAAGGACGATGTGGTCGCGGTACTGGCGTTCAAGGATGGCTGGGCCCAGGTCGAGTTCATCAATGGCGAAGGCCGCTCTTCCAAGGGCTGGATCAGCCAGGAACAGTACGCCAGGCTGGTCCCCGCAAAAGGCTGAAGATGCTGCTGCGCCCGCGCGTAGCGGGGCGAAAACCGGTTAGCCGAAAGTTTCCCGCAACAGCCCCGCAAAGGCATCCCGCGCCAGATGGCGTTGGGTGTCTTTGTGCCAGAACAGCAGGTTATCCACCGCCGCCAATTCGTCGAAGCGGTAGGACGTCAATTGGTTGGCCTGCTCGTAGCGCGCCAGGATGCCTTCCGGCGCCAGTGCCACGCCAATCCCCGCGCTGACGCAGCCAATGATCGTGCCCCAACTGGCATAACTCGCGATGGCAGGCTTGATGTCGTGGGGCTTGAGCCAGTTCTCCAGGGCGGCGCGATACGGGCAGCCGGGCGGCCACACCAGCAGCGTGCGGCCGGCCAGGTCCCGGGCGTCCTCGATGGGTGCGCTGGAGGCGCTGGTAATCAGCACCAGGCGCTCGCTGTAGACCACGCTTTGTTCGAGCTTCGGGCGTTTGCCGCCGGCGGCCACCAGCGCGGCGTCGATGCGGTGATGTTGCAGGTCATCGAGTAACTGCGCCCAGGCACCGGTCACCAGTTCCAGCTCCACTTGTGGATAACGTCGATGGTATTCGGCCAGCAGCGGCGGCAGGCGGCCACTGGCGCTGGATTCCACTGCGCCGATGCGCAGCTTGCCGCGGGGAATCGCGTTGCTGTCGACGGCACGCTTGGACTCTTCCACCAGCGCGAGGATGCGCTCGCAGTAGTCGAGAAACACTTCCCCTGCGGCACTGATCGCCAACCCGCGCCCGGCGCGAATGAACAGCGGGGTACCCAACTCGCTTTCCAGTTGCTTGATGCGTGTGGTGATGTTGGACGGCACGCAGTGCAGTTGCAGGGCGGCCTGGGCCACGCTGCCGGTTTGTGCCACGGCTTTCACCATTTTCAGTTGGGCCAGTTCCATCGCTCAGTTCCAGTGATTACAGAAGTCAGAAACGGTTAATTGTCCTGCGCCTTGCCGGGGCCAAGACTGACGGCATTCCCACTGCTGGACGCCGTTCATGAAAGCCCCGTCACCTGTAAAGCTTACGCTAGTCACTGCCAGCGTCATCCTCTGTTGGGCGTATTCGCCGATTGGCGTGCATCTGGCCTTGCACAGCTACAGCCCTGGCCAGTTGGCCTTGGGGCGGTTCCTGATTGCTTCGGTATTGATGGCCGGCGTGGCGTTGGTCATGAGGATCGAGCGGCCACGTCTGCGGGACCTGCCATGGTTGCTGGTGCTGGGCTTCTTCGGGATTTTCCTGCATCACCTGACGATCAATTTCGGCCAGCAATTTGTCACGGCTGCGGCCTCCAGTGTGCTGGCGCAGTCGGTTCCGCTGTTTACGGTGCTGGTGGCGTTTTTCGGCTTGAAGGAGCGAGTTACCGGCTGGCGCTGGGGTTGCGTGCTGCTGGGCTTGAGCGGGGTGCTGGTGGTGATCTGGGGCGAGCACGGCCTGGGGCAGATTGATCCCCGTGGACTGATGATCCTGCTGGCGGCGCTGTCGTGGAGCCTTTACTTCACCATCCAGAAACACTATTCCCGGCGCTACAGCCCGCTGACCACGGTGTGCTACACCGTGTGGTCGGGCACCTTGCTGTTGTGTGTGTATTTGCCGGGTTTGCCGGCGGTGGTGTCGCAATCATCGACCCAAGCCAACTGGGCGGTGTTGTTGCTCGGCGCCTTTCCCAGCGCCCTGGCGTACCTGGCCTGGGCCTATGTGTTGCGGCATGTCGAGGTCAGCCGCGCGTCAGTGGCGTTGTACCTGGTGCCGCCGGTGGCGATGGTGATGGCCGCCACGCTGCTGGGCGAGCAGGTTTCGCTGCGCGTGGTGCTGGGTGGCCTGATCGTGCTGGCCAGTGTCGGCGCCATCAGCCTCGAAGGGCGCTGGCGCCGCAAGCCGTTACGGGTTCACGGTGAACACCCGCAGGCGGTGACCGTCGGGGTCCTGGGCGACAAAGGTGTAGCCGAAATCCGCCTCGACCGGTGACTGGATGATGCTCATCCCGAGTTGCACCCAGCGTGTGTGCAAATCGTCGACCGTTGCGATATCAGCGACGCAGAAACCCGCCTCGCTACCGCCAACCGAGGCTTGGGCCGCAGGCTCCACGGTATGGCGCGACCACAGGCCGAGTTTCACCCCGTTGTCGAGGATGAACAGCGCAAAGGTCGGCCCCAGCTCCACCGGCGGCTTGTCCAGCAGTCGGCTGTAGAGGTTGGCGCTGGTGGCCGGGCTGTCGACGTACAACAAAAAGTAATGGGCAATGCTATTCATGATGACTCCGTGGAATGACGCAGCAATGGCGCGGCTCAGTCCCTAGTCTAAGGGGCTGTCCTGTCAGTTCATGTCAGGAGTCATCAAGCAAAGAGCAGACAGTCAATCTGGCTGTCTGCTCTTTTTATTGCGTGCACGTGTGTTGCGAGCTCTAAGGCTTGGACAAGGCCTGGTCTACCGCTGCGATCAGCTTTCCCAGATCCTTCGGGGTGGCTTTGTGAATGACACCGAACAGATAAGCGCGCTGTTCCTCCTCGTCGACCAGGTCTGCGAAAAAGACTTTCAGCTTCACTCCCAGCGCCTCTGCGAACAAGAACAGTGCCTCGACGCTGGGTGTATAGGTGCCGGTTTCGAAGCGGCTGATGGTTTTAGGGTCAAAACCGGTTTTTTCACCTAGTTCAGCCTGAGTAAGCCCTGCGACCTTGCGGTAACGTCTGATGGCTGGACCCAAACTTGAAATGTGCATCGCTCAATTCCCATTTAGAATCAAGAACTTAACGATAAATCTTAAAATTAGACAACCGCATGTACCATCACCTTTTCTTGCAAAATGTGATGTAATTCGTAGAATCGGCATCTAGGACAAGTATTTGGTGGTCTCGTTTCAGAAGGCAGGTTTATGAAACAGGAAATCATTGCTCTCTCCTTACTCTCATAAATGTGCCCATAAAACGGACGCCTGGCAGGGACTGAAATGTCGCTCGTCAGTGCCACGCTTCATTGCGCCTCACGTGCCGGATACCCGAATTCAAGCCTAGTTGATCATCACTGAATGGATGATGAATTGCTGTGCAAAATCGTGGGTTTGCGTACCTTTGCGGCCAATCAGCCGATCGACGGCGCAGCCCGACTGGAAATACGAATCCGCCTGTCCTGCCTACCCGGTGGTCGAGAGGGCGATCGAATGCTGTCCATGGAGCTTTAACGTGCGTCTCAATTTGCCGGTCACTGCTGTTGAACAGACTTTTGGGGAGCAGCAACGGCTAATTTCCGCAACTGACGTCAACAGCCATATTACCTACTGCAACGCCGAGTTTGCCGCCATGAGCGGCTTTACCCAGGCCGAGCTGATCGGCAGCACCCACAACCTGGTGCGCCACCCGGACATGCCGCCTGCCGTGTTCCAGCTGATGTGGAGCTACCTCAAGGCCGGGCAGAGCTGGATGGGTGTGGTGAAGAACCGCTGCAAGAACGGCAACTATTATTGGGTCAGCGCCTATGTGACGCCGATTCTCGAAGACGGGCGGCTGATGGGCTACGAGTCGGTGCGGGTCAAGCCCACCCGCGAACAGGTGCGCCGCGCAGAAGCGCTGTACGCGCGGTTGCAGGCCGGTGGTGCGGCGGTCTCGCCGGTGCGGCGTGTGGCGTCTGTGTCCCGGGCCATGGCGTTGCCACTGGCGGCTGCCGTTGCCAGTGTCGCCGCCTTCCAATGGGTTCCGGGTGTATGGGCCCAGGCGTTGACTGTCGGCTTGTTTCTCGGCCTGGGCGTCTGGGGGCATCAACGCTTGGGGCTGCAGCTCAAGCAGATTGTGCAGAACACGCCCAATACCTTTTCCGACCCCATCAGCGCCATGACCTACAGCGACGCGCTGGGGCCGACCGCGCAGCTCGAAATGATCCTGATCAGCGAAGAAGCGCGACTTAAAACCGCCCTGACGCGCCTCAGCGACCTGGCCAACCAGATGGCCGAAGCAGCCGCCCATTCCAGCGTGTTGTCGAGCACCACCGAATCGGCGTTGCTGGAACAGCGCGCCGAGACCGACATGACCGCCGCCGCCATGACCGAGATGGCTGCGTCCATCGCCGAAGTGGCGGTGCACGTGCAGCAAACCGCCAGCGAAGCTCACACCGCCAACACCCTCGCCGAGCAGGGCAGCCAGGTGGCCGGCACGTCGCGCGAGGCGATCCAGTTGCTGGCCGGCACCGTCACGCAGATCAACCAGGCGGTGGGCAACCTGGCCGGGCAGACCCAGCAAATCCAGGTGGCCGCGAGCATGATCCAGGCAATCGCCGACCAGACCAACCTGCTGGCCCTCAACGCGGCCATTGAAGCGGCCCGCGCCGGCGAGCAGGGCCGTGGCTTTGCCGTGGTGGCCGACGAGGTGCGCGCCCTGGCGGGCAAGACGCGGGAGTCGACCCAGCAGATCCAGGGCATCATCCAGAACCTGCGGGCGGGCGCCGATGAGGCGGTCGAGATCGCGAGCCTGGGCATTCACGAGGCCGAGCAGGGCGTGCAGCAAGTACTTGAGGCGCAGCAGGCGCTGCAAGGCATTCGCCACGCGGTGGAGCGTATTACCGGTATGAGTCAGCAAATGGCTGCTGCCTCACAGGAACAATCCCACGTCGCCGAGGAAGTTTCACAGCAGATCAATAACGTTGCCGCCACGGTGCAAAAGACAGCGGGCAATGCCAACGCTGCAGTCACCCGTGGCCGGGAACTCGAAAGCATCTCTTCCGGGTTGCGCGCCCTGGTCGAGCGGTTCAACCGCTAGCCACAGTGAGCCTGACTCATGGACGAGAAATACCGCAGGGCCGTGGATGCAGCCGCCATTTTCTCCGAGACTGACCTGGCGGGCTGCATCACTTACGTCAATGACCAGTTCTGCGGCATGTCCGGCTACGGGCGTGACGAGTTGCTGGGGCAAAATCACCGCATTCTGAGCTCGGGACTGCATCCTGCGGGGTTCTTCCAGGGCATGTGGCAAGCCATCAGCGAAGGCCGGGTGTGGCGTGGGGAAATCTGCAACCGGGCCAAGGATGGGACGTTGTATTGGGTGGACAGCACCATGGTGCCGCTGCTCGATGAGAAGACCGGGCGCGTGCAGAAGTACGTGTCGATCCGCTTTGATGTCAGCGAAAAGCGCCAGCTGTTGCACACCCTGCAATGGCGGGTCGGCCACGATGTGCTGACCGGCTTGCCGAACCGCGCCTATCTGTCAGAGTTGCTTAACCAGTCCCTGGAGTTCTCCCGCAGCGAAGACATCCCGTTGGCGTTGTGCATGCTCGACCTGGACGGCTTCAAGGCGGTCAACGACGGGTATGGGCATGCCTGTGGGGATCTGTTGTTGGTGGAAGTGGCCACTCGGTTGCGGGAGATCATCCGCGGCGAGGACGTGGTCGCCCGGCTCGCCGGTGACGAATTTGTGTTGATCCTGCGTTATGTGCGCGATATCGACGAGCTGAACGGCGCCTTGCTGCGCATCCTCAAGGCGATTTCCGAGCCGTACTCGATCCAGGGGGCGGAGCTGAATGTGTTCGCCAGCATCGGCGTCACGCTGTTCCCCCTGGATGACGAGGACGCCGACACCTTGCTGCGCCATGCCGACCAGGCGATGTATGTGGCCAAGCAGAGCGGGCGCAACCGCTACCAGTTGTTTGATGTATCCCTGGAACAGGAGGTCAAGGCCAGCCACCAGACCGTGGAGCAGATCCGCCAGGCCCTGGCGGCGGGCCAGTTGTGCCTGCATTACCAGCCCAAGGTCAACTTGCGCTGCGGCACGGTGGTGGGGTTCGAAGCGTTGTTACGCTGGCAGCACCCCGAGCGTGGCCTGGTGAAGCCGGGGGATTTCCTGCCACTGATCGAGCAGACCGACCTGATTGTCGATATCGGCGAATGGGTGATCGCCCAGGTGTTGGGCCAGATGCATCGCTGGCAGGTGCATGGGCATTGGTGGTCGGTGAGCGTGAACATCGCGGCGCGGCACTTCCAGCGCGAGGATTTTGTCGAGCGCCTGCAAGACTTGCTGGCGCAATACCCGCAGGTGGAGCCGCACCGGCTGGACCTGGAGATCGCCGAGTCGGTGGCCATCGACAATATCCAGCGTGTCACCCAGCACCTGGAGGCCTGCCAGGCCTTGGGCGTGCAGTTCTCCCTGGATGATTTTGGCACCGGCTATTCCTCCCTGAGCTACCTCAAGCGCCTGCCGACCCAGACCATCAAGATCGACAAGTCGTTCGTGCGCGACATCCTGCACGACAAGGACGACCTGGCGCTGACCAAGGCCGTGATCGGCCTGGCCCGTGCGTTTGGCCGCGAAGTGATTGCCGAAGGCCTGGAAACCCTGGAGCACGGCCAGCTGTTGATGCGCATGGGCTGCGAAGTGGCCCAAGGCTATTTCATCGCCCGGCCGATGCCTGCGGACGACGTGCCGGGTTGGGTCGAGGGATTTGCACCGCCGCCGCAGTGGCAAAAGCTTGAGTGATGTTTATTGTGGCGAGGGAGCTTGCTGTGGCGAGGGAGCAAGCTCCCTCGCCACAGCAAGCTCCCTCGCCAGCAAGCTCCCTGGCCACAAGGACAATCAGGTGATCTTAAGGGGCGGGGGCGCTGTTCCCGATATACAGCTGGATGATTTCATCAATCTCCCCGGACATTTTCATCCGCAGTAACGTGCGCAGGATCTGCTGCCCCGGCACCTGCGGGTCGTTGCGCACATAGCAGCCCAGGCGTTGCTCCTCGATCACGGCCACCGTATGCAGGCGCTGTGTGGGCGGTAATTGCTGATTGAAGCGGTCAAGGATCCATTCGTTGATCACTGCATAGTTGAAGCGTCCGGCCACCAGTTTTTGCAGCACTTGCTCTTCACTGCGGCTGTCGTCGCGGCTGAACTGGCCGCTGGCGAAGCGCGCCTCCAGGGTCGGGTAGCTGTAGCCGAGTACCGTGCCGATGTGTTGCGGCGCAAGGCTGTCCAGTGCCACTGACGTTGAGGGCACGCGCCCGGCGGCCAGCACATTGCGCTGGACCAGCAGCGGGATGCTCCAGGTGTAGTCCCCCGACAGGTTGTTCAGCCACGCCGGTGTCACGTAGCAGCGCACGTCCACATCCCCGCGCTCCATGGCGGTGTCGATGCGCGCACGCGGCAGCACATGGAATTTCGCAGGACGGCCGACCTGGGTGGCCAGGCTCAACATCAGGTCATACAAAATCCCTTGGGTGGGCTGGCCCTGGTCAAGTTGCACCATGGGCATGGTCCAGCTGTCGGAAATGGAGAATCGCAGAGGTGCGGGTGCCGCCAGGCTGACCGTGGCAATCATCCACAAGGCGCCCAGGACTGCGCGCATAAATTCTCCGGGTTCAGCCTTTTATAGGCTTGGTCAGACCAGCTTAGTCAGATTAGACGAGCGTGCCGGATGCAATTTCCCCCTTGCTCCGCTAGCATTACCCGCTTCCGCTTCCCAGTTGCGACGGTTTTCGATGAGTTATCAGGTTCTTGCACGTAAATGGCGTCCGCGCTCGTTCCGCGAAATGGTCGGCCAGACCCATGTGCTCAAGGCTCTGATCAATGCCTTGGACAGCCAGCGGCTGCACCACGCCTACCTGTTCACCGGTACCCGCGGGGTGGGCAAGACCACCATTGCCCGCATCATTGCCAAGTGTCTGAACTGTGAAACCGGCATCACCTCGACGCCGTGTGGTACCTGCTCGGTGTGCCGGGAAATCGACGAAGGGCGTTTTGTCGACCTGATCGAGATCGACGCCGCGAGCCGCACCAAGGTCGAAGACACCCGCGAGCTGCTCGACAACGTGCAGTACGCACCGAGCCGTGGCCGCTTCAAGGTCTACCTGATCGACGAAGTGCACATGCTGTCCAGCCACTCCTTCAACGCCTTGTTGAAGACCCTGGAAGAGCCGCCGCCCTACGTCAAATTCATCCTGGCCACCACCGACCCGCAGAAACTTCCTGCAACGATTTTGTCGCGGTGCCTGCAGTTCTCCCTGAAAAACATGACCCCGGAGCGTGTGGTCGAGCATTTGACCCACGTGCTGGGTGTCGAGAACGTACCGTTCGAAGACGACGCCCTGTGGTTGCTGGGTCGTGCCGCCGACGGCTCGATGCGTGATGCCATGAGCCTTACCGACCAGGCCATCGCCTTCGGTGAAGGCAAGGTGCTGGCCGCCGACGTGCGGGCGATGCTCGGCACCCTGGACCACGGCCAGGTGTTCGACGTGCTGCACGCGCTGATCGAAGGCGACGCCAAGGCGTTGCTCGAAGCCGTGCGCCACCTGTCCGAGCAAGGCCCGGACTGGAATGGCGTGCTGTCGGAAATCCTCAATGTGCTGCACCGCGTCGCCATCGCCCAGGCCCTGCCCGAAGGTGTCGACAACGGCCACGGCGACCGCGACCGCGTGTTGGCCCTGGCCCAGGCGCTGCCGGCCGAAGACGTACAGTTCTACTACCAGATGGGCCTGATTGGGCGACGTGACCTGCCGTTGGCACCCGATCCGCGAGGCGGCTTCGAAATGGTCCTGCTGCGGATGCTGGCCTTCAGGCCCGCCGACACGGCGGATGCGCCGAGACAGCCGCTAAAGCCAGTGGGGATCAGCCAGGCCACAGTTGATTCCGCCAAACCAGTGGCTGGCCCGGCTGTTGTCGCGCCAGTGGTTGCGCCGCCTGCGCCGGTTGCACAGGCCGCCGCCCCGGTTGTCGCCGAGCCCGTGGCGCCTGTGGTGGTGCCGGAGCCGGTGGTTGAGCCTGCGCCCGTGCCTGAAGTCGATCTGCCGTGGAACGACCCGGTAGAGGCCGAGGTCGAGGTCGAGGTCGAGCTGCAGCCTGCCGTCGAGCCGGTGCTGGAAACCACCAGCGAGCAGCCTGAACTGACACCCATGCCCGCGCCGACCCCGGACAGCGTGGTGCCGGACGCCCCCGAGTGGGTTTCGGCCCCGGTGCCGGAGCCGACCGTTGCGCAAGTGGACGCCGCCACCCCGGGCACCGACCTCGACGACGAGCCGCCGCTGGACGAAGATTACATCGAGCCGGACATGGATTCGGCCTACAGCTACCTGGACGACCTGGCCAGCGAACACACCGCCGAGCCTGCCCCGGAGCCTGAACCCGAACCTGCCGCGATGCCGGCCACCGGCCTGGCGTTGCAATGGCTGGAGCTGTTCCCGAAACTGCCGATCTCCGGCATGACCGGCAGCATCGCCGCCAACTGCACCCTGATTGCCGTTGATGGCGACCACTGGCTGCTGCACCTGGACCCGGCCCACAGCGCCCTGTTCAACGCGACCCAGCAGCGCCGGCTCAACGATGCCCTGAACCAGTTCCACGGGCGCACGCTGACCATCAGCATCGAGCTGATCAAGCCCGAGCAGGAAACCCCGGCCCAGGCGGCGTCTCGTCGCCGGGTCAACCGCCAGCGTGAGGCTGAAGAGTCGATCCATGGTGATCCGCTCATCCAGCAGATGATGCAGCAGTTTGGCGCGGTGGTGCGGCACGATACTATTGAACCTGTAGAAGCCCCGGTACCCCAAGCGTCATAACCCGGGGCCAATAATTGATCCACGTACTTTTGAGGTGATTCCCATGATGAAAGGTGGCATGGCCGGCCTGATGAAGCAGGCGCAGCAGATGCAGGAAAAGATGGCCAAGATGCAGGAAGAACTGGCCAACGCCGAAGTCACCGGTAAAGCCGGTGGCGATATGGTCAGCGTGGTGATGACCGGTCGTCACGACATCAAGCGCGTGAGCATCGACCCAAGCGTATTGCCGGGCGTCGGCGAAGACGACCTGGAAATGCTCGAGGCGCTGTTTGCCGCGGCCGTCAACGACGCCGTGCGCAAGATCGAAGCCAACAGCCAGGACAAGATGTCCGGCGTGACCGCTGGCATGCAACTGCCACCGGGCATGAAACTGCCGTTCTGATCGGCAAGCAGCACCGAAAATGCCAGGCCCCGCGCCTGGCATTTTTTTGGCCGGCTATTTTCCATACCCGTAGCAGCTGTCGAGCGCCAGCGAGGCTGCGTCGGCAGCGACTCGGTCCCACGTCTGGCATGAAAGCAGCGGTGCGGCTAACGTAGCCTCGCTGGCGCTCGACAACTGCTACTGCGAGAGTTTTGTCGAACCCTGGGCCCTGTGTTGGGGTCTGCACCCTATACCGTTGAATTCAATCACCGATAGAAGGAGCCTCGCTGATGTCCGAAGCATTGACCCTCAACCAGCGCATTGTGCTGGTCTCACGCCCCCACGGCGCACCGGTGCCGGAAAACTTTCGCCTGGAGCGCGTCGCGCTGCCGGAACTGGCCGACGGCCAGGTTTTGCTGAAGACCCTTTACCTGTCCCTGGATCCCTACATGCGCGGGCGCATGAGTGATGCGCCGTCCTATGCTGCGCCGGTAGAAATCGACGAAGTGATGACCGGTGGCGCTGTCAGCCGCATCGAACAGTCCCAAAATCCCAAGTTCGAGGTGGGTGACCTGGTGGTCGGTTCCACCGGCTGGCAGAGCCACAGCATCTCCGATGGGCGCAACCTGATCCCGGTACCGAAGGGACTGGCCAGCCCGTCCATGGCCCTGGGTGTGCTGGGTATGCCCGGCATGACCGCCTATATGGGCCTCACCGATATCGGCCAGCCCAAGTCCGGGGAAACCCTGGTGGTGGCGGCCGCTTCCGGTGCGGTGGGCTCGGTGGTGGGCCAGGTGGCGAAGATCAAGGGCCTGCGGGTGGTCGGTGTGGCGGGTGGCGCCGACAAGTGCCGCTATGTGGTGGACGAGCTGGGCTTTGATGCCTGTGTCGATCACAAGAGCGACAACTTTGCCGACGAGCTTGCCCAGGCCTGCCCCAAGGGCATCGATATCTACTTTGAAAACGTCGGCGGCAAGGTATTCGACGCGGTCGTGCCGCTGCTGAATGCCAAGGCGCGCATTCCCTTGTGTGGCCTGATCGCCGGCTATAACGCCCACGAAGCGCCCAGCGGTCCCGACCGGCTGCCGGCGTTGCAACGTACCTTGCTGACCAAGCGTGTGCGGATCCAGGGCTTTATCGTGTTCGACGACTATGGCGACCGCCAACCGGAATTCCTCAGTGCCATGGCGCCGTGGGTGCGGGATGGCAAGATCAAGTTCCGCGAGGACGTGGTGGAAGGCCTGGAGCAGGCACCTGAAGCCTTTATCGGTTTGCTGGAGGGGCGCAACTTCGGCAAGTTGGTGGTGCGGGTCGCACAAGATTGAGCATTTGACGCTAATCCGAGGCGCGGGTATAAACCGCGTCTCGTTGTTTTGTCGGACCTTTCCCCATGAGCTTCAGCCCCCTGATTCGTCAACTGATCGACGCCCTGCGCACTTTGCCGGGTGTGGGCCAGAAAACCGCCCAGCGCATGGCGCTGCAACTGCTGGAGCGTGATCGCAGCGGCGGCTCCCGACTGGCCCAGGCCCTGAGCCAGGCGATGGAAGGGGTCGGCCACTGCCGCCAGTGCCGCACCCTGACCGAGGAAGAGCTGTGCCCGCAATGCGCCGACCCGCGTCGCGACGACACGCTGCTGTGCGTGGTCGAAGGGCCGATGGATGTCTACGCGGTGGAGCAGACCGGTTACCGCGGGCGCTACTTTGTGCTCAAGGGCCACCTGTCGCCGCTGGACGGGCTGGGGCCGGAGGCGATTGGTATTCCGCAACTGGTGACGCGAATCGAGGAGCAGGGCACGTTCGTCGAGGTGATCCTGGCCACCAACCCCACGGTGGAAGGCGAAGCGACGGCCCATTACATCGCCCAGCTGCTGACCAACAAAGGCCTGATTACCTCGCGCATCGCCCACGGCGTGCCGTTGGGTGGCGAGCTGGAACTGGTGGATGGCGGGACCCTGGCGCATTCGTTTGCCGGGCGTAAGCCGATCGCCCTGTAACAAACACCGCAGAACAAAATGTGGGAGCGGGCTTGCTCGCGAATGCGGTGGTTCAGTCAATGCATCTGGCGACTGATACACCGCATTCGCGAGCAAGCCCGCTCCCACATTTGTTTTGTGGCGTTCACGAGTCTTTCCTCTTGCTTGATAACCAAGCAAGCGCTTGGTAAGTTCGCTCTACCGTCCCGTGGAGCTTGCCGATGTCTGCCTATCAGGAATACTTCGACCCCAGCCACCAATTGGTCCGCGACAGCGTGCGTCGTTTCGTCGAGCGCGAGATGTTGCCGGGCATCGAGCAGTGGGAGGAAGCGGAAAGCTTCCCCCGGGAGCTGTACCTCAAGGCCGGTGCGGCGGGGATCCTGGGCATCGGTTACCCCGAAGCCCTTGGAGGCAGCCACGAAGGTGACCTGTTCGCCAAGGTCGCGGCCAGCGAAGAGCTGATGCGCTGCGGCTCCGGCGGGGTAGTGGCAGGGTTGGGCTCGCTGGATATCGGCTTGCCGCCCATCGTCAAATGGGCCCGGCCCGAGGTGCGCGATCGTGTGGCGCCGCAGGTGTTATCCGGCGAGAAGATCGCCGCCCTGGCCGTCACCGAGCCCGGTGGCGGCTCCGATGTCGCCAGCCTGCAGACCCGTGCCGTGCGCGACGGCGACCATTACCGCGTCAGCGGCAGCAAAACCTTTATCACCAGCGGCCAGCGTGCCGACTTCTATACCGTCGCCGTGCGTACCGGTGGGCCGGGGTTTGGCGGTATCAGCCTGTTGTTGATCGAAAAGGACACCCCTGGCTTCACCACCGGTACACCGCTGAAGAAGATGGGCTGGTGGGCGTCGGACACGGCCGAACTGTTCTTCGACGATTGCCGCGTACCGGCAGGCAATCTGATCGGCGCCGAGAACATGGGTTTCGCCTGCATCATGGGCAACTTCCAGAGCGAGCGCCTGGCCCTGGCCCTGATGGCCAATATGACTGCGCAGATGGCCCTGGAGGAAAGCCTGAAGTGGGCGGCCCAGCGCGAGGCCTTCGGCAAACCCATCGGCAAGTTCCAGGTGCTCAAGCATCGCCTGGCGGAAATGGCCACGGCGGTGGAGGTCTCGCGGGAATTCACCTACCGCCAGGCCGCCAAGATGGCCGCGGGCAAGAGTGTGATCAAGGAGATCTCGATGGCCAAGAACCTCGCCACCGACACCGCCGACCGCGTGACCTTTGATGCCGTGCAGATCCTCGGCGGCCAGGGCTACATGCGCGGCAACCTGGTGGAGCGGCTGTATCGCGACAACCGCATCCTGTCCATCGGTGGCGGGACTCGGGAAGTGATGAACGAAATCATCAGCAAGCAGATGGGCTTGTAGAAAGCGCTTTTGTGGCGAGGGAGCTGTGGCGAGGGAGCTTGCTCCCGCTGGGCTGCGTAGCGGCCCCAAGATCTTTGGGAGCGCTGCGCACTCCAGCGGGAGCAAGCTCCCTCGCCACACGAATCCCGGGTTATTGGTCTGTCAGGGCAAACTGCGTCAGGCAGAACGTCGCAATGCCCATGTCTTCCAGGCGCTGGGACCCACCCAGCTCCGGCAGGTCAATGATCGCCGCCGCTTCGAAAATCCGTGCGCCCATGCGCCGGGCCAGGTTGGCCGCCGCGATCAGCGTGCCGCCGGTGGCGATCAGGTCATCGAACATCAGCACCGAATCACCTTCACACAGGCTGTCGGCGTGCACTTCCAGGAAGGCTTCGCCGTATTCGGTCTGGTAACTCTCGGCCAGCACGTCAGCCGGCAATTTGCCTTGCTTGCGGAACAGGATCAGCGGTTTGTTCAACTGATAGGCAATGATCGAACCGATCAAGAAGCCCCGGGCATCCATCGCACCAATGTGGGTGAAGTCGGCTTCGACGTAGCGGTGCACAAAGGTATCGGCCACCAGGCGCAAGGCCTTGGGCGACTGGAACAGCGGCGTGATATCGCGAAAGATCACCCCAGGCTTGGGGAAGTCGATGACTGGGCGAATCAGGGATTTGATGTCGAACGAATCGAAGACCATCGTCGAGGAGTCCTGGGGAGGAAAGCGGACTCGAAGTATACCTGCGGCCCAGCCGATTGGCTCGGCCGCAAGCGTCTGGATCAACCGTCGAGCGAACCGCCAGCCAATGCGCAGAGCTGGATCGGGTCGAGGATATGCACTTCCTTGCCTTCGGCCGCAATCAACTCGTTCTGCTGGAAGCGGGTGAATACCCGGGACACGGTTTCCACCGCCAGGCCCAGGTAGTTGCCGATTTCGTTGCGCGACATGCTCAGGCGGAACTGGTTGGCCGAGAAACCCCGCGCGCGGAAACGTGCGGAAAGGTTGACCAGGAAAGTGGCAATACGCTCGTCGGCGGTTTTCTTCGACAACAACAGCATCATCTGTTGGTCGTCGCGGATTTCCCGGCTCATCACGCGCATCAACTGGCGACGCAATTGCGGCAGCTGCAGGGCCAGTTCATCCAGGCGTTCGAACGGGATTTCACACACCGATGTGGTTTCCAGGGCCTGGGCCGACACGGGGTGAATCTCAGTGTCCATGCCCGACAGTCCGACCAGTTCGCTCGGCAGGTGGAAGCCGGTGATCTGTTCTTCGCCGCCATCGCTCAGGCTGAAGGTTTTCAGCGCGCCAGAACGTACTGCATAAACGGAGTCAAACTTGTCACCCTGGCGAAACAGGAACTCGCCTTTTTTCAGTGGGCGACCGCGTTTAACGATCTCGTCCAGCGCTTCCATGTCTTCCAGATTCAACGAAAGTGGCAGGCAGAGGGGGGCCAGGCTGCAATCCTTGCAATGAGCCTGGCTATGAGCGCGCAGTTTAACTGGCTCGGACATTTCTTAAATCCTTGTGGGAAAACACACATAAGACGTAAGGGTAACGCACCGGGGGGCAATCAGGCCAGCGTGTACAGAAAAGCAGCAGCGGTATAAAGAATTTTGTATCGAGGTCGATACAAGATTGTCACTCCTAGAGCTGGAGGCTCAGATCATGCTTTCCATTGGCGCAACCAACCCTGCCATTGTTTCTTCGCTAACCGTGCCTGATGCGAAAAAAGACCCCGCTGCAGACGATAAAGACCAAGCGTCTTCTACCGATCGGGCCACTGACACCAAGCCCCAAGGACTGGTGGTGGATATCTCGGGGGCGGGGCTGAAAGCCTCCAAGGCCAGCACCAACTCCAACAAGGACATTGACGACAGCAACCTGAAAGACAACATCAAGCAGCTGTTGAAAATGATTCGCGAGATGAGAAAACAGCTCGCCGAGAAGATGGCTCAGCTCTCAGCTGCCATGTCCGACGCCTCAAAGACCCCGCAGGCAAGGCAGGCCAGAGTGGCCGCCTTGCAGAGTGATATCGCGACATTGCAGGCCGGCTTGATGACGGCCCAATCGCAGTTGACAAAGGCCTTGAAGGACGAGTCTCCCGAGTCGCAGCTGGAAGCGATGGCCCTGCTGGCGAAGTAGGACAGGTTCAGATTACCCGCGAAAATCGTTGCCGATTCTGGTGCTCCAGATAGGCATCGAACACCATGCACACCGAGCGTACCAGCAGGCGTCCCGCCGGCAATACGCGGATGCCCTGTGGGTCGAGTTCGATCAGTCCGTCCTCGGTCATCGCCTCCAGTTGCGGCCAGAGTTCGTCGAAATAGCCGCGAAAATCGATGTTGAAAGCCTGTTCGATCTTCTCGAAATTCAGGCTGAACGTGCAGATCAACTGCTGGATCACTTCCCGTCGCAGCCGGTCATCCGTGGTGCATAACAACCCACGGCTGGTGGCCAGTTGCGCGCCGGCGAGGGCATTCTGGTAGTGGTTCAGGTCGCTGCTGTTCTGGCAGTACAGGTCGCCGATCTGGCTGATCGCCGACACCCCAAGCCCGATCAAATCGCAATGCCCGTGGGTGGTGTAGCCCTGGAAGTTGCGTTGCAGCGTGCCTTCTTCCTGGGCGACGGCCAATTCGTCGTCTGGCAGGGCAAAGTGGTCCATGCCGATGTAGCGGTAGCCCGCCTGGGTCAACTGCTCGATGGTGGTTTGCAGCATCAGCAGTTTTTCCGCCGGGGAGGGCAGGTCGTCGGTGTTGATCCGTCGCTGGGGCATGAACCGTTCCGGCAGGTGTGCGTAGTTGAACACCGAGAGGCGGTCGGGTTGCAGGCTGATGACTTCTTCCACGGTGCGTGCGAAATTCAGCGGTGTCTGCTTGGGCAAACCGTAGATCAGGTCGATATTGATCGAACGAAACTGCAGGGTGCGCGCTGCGTCGATCACTGCGCGGGTTTCTTCCAGGCTTTGCAGGCGGTTCACCGCACGCTGCACTTCGGGGTCCAGGTCCTGCACGCCGATACTGACGCGGTTGAACCCCAGTTCACGCAGCAGGCCCATGGTCGCCCAGTCGGCTTCCCGTGGGTCGATTTCAATCCCGTAGTCGCCGGAGTCATCGTCCAGCAGGTTGAAGTGCTGGCGCAGGCGGCCCATGACCTGACGCAGCTCGTCATGGCTGAGAAAGGTCGGGGTGCCGCCGCCGAAGTGCAGCTGCTCCACCGGCTGTTTGGGGTCGAGGTGGCACGCCACCAACTGGATTTCCTGCTCCAGGCGTTGCAGATAGGCGTGAGCCCGGCCGCGATCCTTGGTGATGACCTTGTTGCAGGCGCAGTAGTAGCAAATGTTGGCGCAAAACGGCACATGCACATACAGCGACAGGGGCCGTACGGCCTTGCGGCTGTCGCGCAGGGCGTGGAGCAGGTCGAAGGTGCCGACCTGGCTGTCGAATTGTACGGCGGTGGGGTACGAGGTATAGCGTGGCCCCGCCAGGTCGTAGCGGTGAATCAGATCAGTGTCCCAACGAATGGCGTCGAGCATGCGGGCGTTCCCCCGGATAGGCTAGTGGGCCGAGTCTAGGGGCTGGGTGGGGAAGCCATCTTGATTTGCATCAACGGGGAGCGGCGCTATGCCACATGGCGATCTAGTGGCCCATCAGCCAGTGCTGGTGCGGCCCGGGCAAGGTCCAGATGCCGAACAGGATGACCAGCAGGCCACCAGCCATCCGCACGCTGCGTTTGCGCAATAACGCGGTGACTCGATCAGCGGCTAAGCCCGTGGCCAGCAGTACGGGCCAGGTGCCAAGGCCGAACGCGAGCATCAGCACCGCACTGTCCAGCGCATTGCCCTGGCTGGCCGCCCACAGCAACGTGCTGTAGACCAACCCGCACGGCAACCAGCCCCAGAGCGCACCCAGCAGCAACGCCCGGGGCAGGCTGGACACCGGCAGCAAACGGTTGGCAACCGGCTGGATATGCCGCCACAGGCCGCGCCCGAGGCTTTCGATACGGGTCAGGCCGCTCCACCAGCCAGCCAGGTACAAGCCCATGCAGATCAGCAACAGCCCGGCGAGGATGCGCATGAACATCGCTGCCGGACTGTTGGCCACGGCCCAGCCGGCCAGGCCGATCAGCAAGCCCGCGGTGGCGTAGCTGAGGATGCGCCCCAGGTTGTAGGCCAGCAGCAGGCGAAAGCGCCGACTGCGTTGCTCCTTGGGAATCGCCAGGGTCAGCGCGCCCATCAGGCCGCCACACATACCCAGGCAATGGCCGCCGCCCAGCAGGCCGAGGATCACCGCCGAGACCAGCAGGGGCGCCAGTTCAAGCATGGGGCGGATCTTTCGGCTTGGGCGGTTGTTCAGGGCCGTTGGCTTCATCGACGGCCGCCAGGTGGTTCGGGTCCTGGTCATCGAACAGCACGCTGTGGGCCGGGCCATCGAGGTCGTCGTACTGGCCGCTGTCCACCGCCCAGAAGAAGATGTAAATGGCGATGGCCACGATCAACAGCGCCGCCGGGATCATCACGTAAAGAGCTGGCATCTGCACTCCATGCCCGCGCGGCTCAAGCCGGCAGCGGGCGGGTTACGGGGGCGGGGCTCACGGCTGGCGTGCTCGGCATGCGAGTCAGGCGCAGGGCATTGAGCACCACGGTCAACGAACTGAGGGACATGCCGATCGCCGCCCAGATGGGAGTGATCCAGCCGAGGGCGGCAAACGGCAACATCAGGCCATTGTACAGCCCGGCCCACAGCAGGTTTTCAATGATTACCCGGCGGGTGCGCCGGGCCAGGGTAAAGGCTTGCACCAGGGCGTCGAGGCGGTTCGACAGCAACACCGCGTCGGCGCTGGTCTTGGCCAGGTCGGTGGCCGAGCCCATGGCCACGCTGATATCGGCGGCGGCCAGCACCGGCACATCGTTGACGCCATCGCCGAGCATCAGCACCTTGCGGCCTTCCTTGTGCAGCTGTTGCAGCATTTGCAGCTTGTCATCGGGACGCAGGCCGCCATGGGCTTCGTTGATGCCCAGCTCGGCGGCGACACTGGCAACCATCGGCGAGCTGTCTCCCGACAGCAGCAACGTGCGCCAGCCGCGTGCCTTGCAGGCGGCGAGCAAGGCGGGCGCGTCGCTGCGCAGGCGGTCATCCAGGACAAACCAGGCCAGGGCGCCGCCGGTGTCGCCCAGCAGCAGCCATTGGCCGGCTTCCTTCGGCGAGGCGGGGAGGGCGCAGCCGCTCAGTTCGCAGACAAAACCCGGCTGGCCAATGCGCAACCGGCGGTCACCGACGCGGCCTTCCAGGCCCAGGCCCGGCGTGCTGAGCACTTCATCCGCCGCCAACGGCGCGCGGCCGAATGCGCGGGCGATCGGATGTTCCGAACGTTGCTCCAGCGCCGCCGCAAGGCTCAGGCACTCGTCGCTGCCCAGCAGGCTCAACGGGCGGATCGCGCGCAACGCCAGGCGACCTTCGGTAAGGGTGCCGGTCTTGTCGAAAATCACCGTGTCGATCTGGTTCAGGCCTTCCAGCACGTGGCCGCGGGTCAGCAGCAGGCCGAGTTTGTGCAGGGTGCCGGTGGCTGCCGTCAGGGCGGTGGGTGTTGCCAGTGAGAGGGCGCAAGGGCAGGTCGCAACCAGCATCGCCAGGACGATCCAGAACGCCCGTGACGAATCCAGCTCCCACCACACCAGGCCGATGACCGCAGCGGCGACCAACGAGCACAACAGGAACCATTGGGCGGCGCGGTCGGCGATCTCCGCCAGCCGGGGTTTCTCCGCCTGGGCCCGCTCCAGCAGGCGCACGATGGCCGACAGGCGCGTGTCGTGGCCCAGGGCGCGGACTTCGACGGTCAGCGCACCTTCGACGTTGAGGGTGCCGGCAGTGACGGCATCGCCGACCTGGCGTGGTTGCGGCAGGTACTCGCCGGTCAGCAGCGATTCGTCGATGCTCGACTGGCCGTCGAGGATGATGCCGTCTGCTGGCAGCACCGCCCCCGGATGCACCAGTACCCGGTCGCCCAGGGCCAGCTCGCTGAGCAGGATCCGTTCACTCTGCCCATCGGCACTCATGCGCAGGCACGAGGCCGGCAACAGGTTGACCAACTGCGCGGTGGCTGCCGCCGTGCGTTCCCGGGCGCGACGCTCCAGGTAACGCCCGGCCAGCAGGAACAGGGCAAACATGCCGACTGCATCGAAATACAGTTCGCCGGTGCCGGTGATGGCGGTCCAGATTCCGGCCAGGTAGGCACCGCCAATGGCCAGGGACACCGAAACATCCATGGTCAGGTGGCGGGTGCGCAGGTCGCGCATCGCCCCCTTGAAAAACGGCGCGCAGCTGTAGAACACGATGGGCGTTGTCAGAAACATCGCGACCCAGCGCAGGATCACGTGCAGCTCCGGGCTCAGGTCGATATTGAATTCCGGCCAGGTGGCCATCGTCGCCATCATCGCCTGGAACCACAGCAGCCCGGCCACCCCCAGTTGACGCAGGGCCAGGCGGTTTTCGCTGGCCAGTTGTTCAGCGGCACGGTCGGCTTGATACGGGTGGGCGGCGTAGCCGATGTGGCGCAACTCGCCGAGCAGTTGGCTCAGGGGCAGTTGCCCATCGGCCCAACGCACGTGCAGGCGGTGGTTGGACAGGTTCAGCCGCGCCTCGGCCACGGCGGGCAGGCTGCGCAGGTGTTTTTCGATCAGCCAGCCACAGGCGGCGCAACTGATGCCTTCCATCAACAGTGTGGCTTCCGACAGGTCACCGTCGTGGCGCACGAAAGGCTTTTGCACATCGGCACGGTCATACAGCGCCAGCTCGTCCACCAGTTGCACCGGCAGCGCCTCGGGGTTGGCCGAGGCTTCGCTGCGGTGCTGGTAATAGCTTTCCAGGCCACCGGCCACAATCGCCTCGGCCACCGCCTGGCAGCCCGGGCAGCACAGCTCGCGGGGCTCGCCGAGGATCACGGCAGTGAACCGGCTGCCGGGCGGCACGGGCAGGGCGCAGTGGTAGCAAGGGGTCGGGGTGGTCATGGCTCAGTTCCGATGATCGTTCCCACGCTCTGCGTGGGAACGCTTCGCTGGACGCTCCGCGTCCGCTCTTGTGACGCGGAGCGTCACGGGATGCATTCCCACGCAGAGCGTGGGAACGATCAAACAGGTGACGCTCTATTTTTTCAGGTCTTCAGCACCCTGCAGCGGCTCGTCGCCCAGCAGCAAGTCCTTGTCATGGCTGACCTGTTCTTCTTCAAACATACGCCAGGTCCGGTCGCCTTCCACCCCCAGCAGCTCGACGAAGCGGCGGCCTTCGACCTTGTCGGTCACCTGGCCGATGTAGCGGCCGGGTTCGCTGTCGCTGCGGGTCAGGATGATCTTGCGATCCTTCTCCGGCTGGGTCGGCGAAATCAGGTTCAGCTCCAGGGTGCCGGGCCCGCTGTTGCCGGTCAGGTGCAATTCGACTTCGCCGGTCAACTCGTCCAGGTGCACCTTGGCCCGCAGTTGCAGAGTCTGGGCCAGCAGTTCGCGGTCCAGGGAACGGTTGATGCCTTTGCCGGCCTCGTAATAGTTGTCGTTGACCAGGTTGTCGGGGTTGTTCACCGCGATGGTCACCATGGACAAGGTCAACGTCACCGAGCAGGTCAGGATCCCAATGATGATCCAGGGCCAAAGGTGCTTGTACCAGGGGCTTGCGGCAGTAGCTGCGGGCATTGTTCGGCTCTCTATTAACGGACTTGTGGGCCGATGAATCGGCTCTTGGCTTCAATGTGGACGCTGTCGTCATCGGCATCCCTGAGGATGAATTTCACCTCGTTGGTGCTCGACGGCAGTTGTTCCGGTGCGCTCGACAACTCCACCGGCATGCTGAAGATTTCCCCGGCCGCTACCTTGATCTCGCGCCGGCCTTGCAGCTTGAGGTCTGGCAGGCCTGCGGCGTCAAGCACGTAGGTGTGGTCGCGCTGGTCCTTGTTCATGATCTTCAGGCTGTAGACGTTTTCGATCCGGCCCTCGGCGTTTTCGCGGTACAGCACGCGGTCCTTGCTGACGTCGAAACCCACCAGCGAGCGCACGAAGAAGGCGGCCACCAACAGGCTGATCATCGCCAGCAGCACCAGGGCATAACCGATCAGGCGCGGGCGCAGCTTATGGGTTTTCTGCCCGGACAGGTTGTGCTCGGTGGTGTAGCTGATCAGCCCGCGCGGGTATTCCATCTTGTCCATGATGTTGTCGCAGGCGTCGATGCAGGCCGCGCAGCCGATGCATTCAATCTGCAGGCCGTCACGGATGTCGATGCCGGTAGGGCACACCTGCACGCACATCGTGCAATCGATGCAGTCCCCCAAGCCCTGGGCCTTGTAGTCGATACCTTTTTTGCGCGGCCCACGGACTTCGCCACGGCGCGGGTCGTAGGAAACGATCATCGTGTCCTTGTCGAACATCACGCTCTGGAAACGCGCATACGGGCACATGTAGATGCACACCTGCTCGCGCAGCCAGCCGGCGTTGCCGTAGGTGGCGAGGGTGAAGAAGCCGACCCAAAAATACGACCAGCCATCCGCCTGGCCGGTGAAGAAATCGAACACCAGTTCACGGATCGGCGAGAAGTAGCCGACAAAGGTCATGCCGGTGACGAAGCCGATGATCAGCCACAGGCTGTGCTTGCCGAACTTGCGCAGGAACTTGTTGGCGCTCATCGGCGCCTTGTCCAGCTTGATGCGCTGGTTGCGGTCGCCTTCGGTGACCTTTTCGCACCACATGAAGATCCAGGTCCACACGCTTTGCGGGCAGGTGTAGCCGCACCAGACGCGGCCGGCATACACGGTGATGAAGAACAGGCCAAACGCCGCCACGATCAGGATGCCCGACAGCAGGATGAAATCCTGGGGCCAGAAAGTCGCGCCAAAAATGAAGAATTTACGCTCCGGCAGGTTCCACCAGACAGCCTGGTGGCCACCCCAGTTCAGCCACACGGTGCCGAAGTAGAGCAGGAACAAACCGGCCCCCCCGAGCATCCGCAGATTGCGGAACAAACCGGTGAAGGCACGGGTGTAGATTTTCTCCCGCGATGCGTAGAGATCGACGGTGTTATTCGAATTTTTGGCAGGCGGAGTAACGTCATGTACCGGAATCTGGTTGCTCATCATTGCATCCCACGGCAGTGGAGATTTGCCTCGGCCAGTACGTGCCAGCCGGGGTCAAAATAGGGGTGTTGCAGTGGCCTAATGATACGCCCCTGATACCCTTCGACGGGTGCGACCTTTGGTCGCGTTGGGGGAAATCAATTGATGGTGTACGTGATCTGGGTCAATTGACTTGTGAAGTATGGACGGTTTTTTCAGCCTTACCGGTCATTCGTCCCATGGATTGATCAGCGCGACGCCGCTGGATTGAAAGTCGCCAGTGTTGCGCGTGACCACTGTCAGCCCATGAACCAGCGCGGTTGCAGCGATCAGCGCGTCACTTTCGTTGGCTTGGTCTGGCACATGCAAGCTGGCACAGCGCAGGGCAACTGCTGCATCAATCGGCAGGATTCTGGCATCAAACGCCGGCATGACATGGCGCTTGAGCCATGTGCGCAAAACCTTCCCCTGGGCGGGATCACGCCGCTCCATTCGCAGGACTCCTGTTTCCAGTTCCTTCAAGGTAATGGCTGAAATATACATCCGTGGCGCGATGACACTTTTGGCCCAGGCGACGACCTTGGCATCGGCCTGGGGTTTGCGCAGTTCAGAGATGACGTTGGTGTCGAGTAGATACATCAAGTGAAGTCCACGGGTCGATGAGTGATCACGGCGCGTTCGGTTTCGAACTCGATATCTGCCGCTTCTGGCATCACCAACAGGTCAACGATGTCGGCATTGAGGCCTGTCAGTTTTTGGTAGTCCTCAATGCTTAGCAGTACATGGGCAGGCTTGCCCCGGTCAGTGATAAAAACCGGGCCTTGGCGGGCGGCTTTTTTGGCACCGCTTGTGTCTTGATTGAATTCACGGCTGGAAATGGTGGTGATGGTCATGGGGGCTAACCTCCGTATGGAGTACGAATGTAGTCACGTTACTACCTGCGGTTTTCTTGATCAATCTCAAATGTAGATGCGTTGCTGGCGGTGACGACTTTTTCGACTTGAAAACAAAACGGCCCGCCAATCTCCACTGGCGGGGCCGTTTTTTTCACCGCTTTTCCTCACACGGCGTCTGGCGGCTTGTTCCCATGGGACAGTCCGAAACATACGCCGCCAGCAAGTGCACCTTGCCGTTTCCCTTGCGACTTCCTGGTGTTGAGTAAGTAAATCAGGAGAGGTCTACGGGCCGGTGTGGTGGCGTTTTTATAACTGCTTTTTGCGCTGTTAAATAACCTACAACGATTGGTTAGGAAGCTGACGCTTCTGCGATATCAGTTCTTAGGCCCAAACGAGCCTTTGTTTACACAGAATGAAACGTTTGTTGTAGGAACGCTGATCGCGTTATTGCCACGCAGGAAATGCCGACGTTGAGATCAAGTCTGGATCAGTGTTCGGCAATGTTTTGTAGCAGCGCGTAGCGTTACCACGATGAAACCTTTGATGAGCAATTGTTGAACGTTATGCCTAGGTCTCTTGCGCGCCGATAAATTTATTTTGTTTTGACGTTATTCAAATCGAGGAAACCAATGACCATTCAACGTGCTAATGACACGCATAATGTTGGAGCCGTTCCACCATCGGCTTCGACGCTGCCAGTATCCTCTGGCATCAGCGTAGAGCAATTCAGTAGTTGAAATGATTATCGGGTGGCCGACCGTCTACTCAGAAACTTTGATAAGTATGCCGACCCTGCGCAACCAGACTACATCACCCGCGACTCTCTACGACAGGTAGCGTATGCCTCTGCGCAGAGTGGCTACAGCAGTGACGACATGAATTTCGCCCGTTCGCTGCTGGAAAATCCTGTACTCATGGAGAAACTCGATGGGTACGGAAAGCATAAGCACGATGGCAAAATCGATCGTGAAAGTATCATAACCGTGGGTCAGAATATGGGGTTTCCCCTGGCCACGATGAGTGATAAAGAACTGGCGCAAAAGCTCCTGAATGAATATGACACCTATTACCCGGAGCGCAGTTGGGGTGGGATTGATCGCAGGGAGGGTGTGACTTACGCTTCACTGAAGAACATCGCGGATGGGACGCGTCATGATCGCGGCCCAGATGAAGCGATGGTCGCGCGGGAAATCTTGAGTCGTCCTGAGTTAGTGGCACAGTTAGGACTGACGGATTGGTCTAAATCGGCTGATCGGGGGGCGATCAACGCTGCTATTAAAAGAGTGGACCAAGTGCATGAAGAACGGTAACGCCTCGTCCTCGGGGTAAGTTGAGTTCCACCAATGCCCATTACCAAAGCCCCGCGCAGCATTGGCTGCGCGGGGCTTTTTGGTTTTAATGCTTACTGCTCCTCAGCTGCCTTGTCTCCATGGGACAGGCTGTAAACATACGCCGCCAGCAAGTGCACCTTGTCATTGCCCTGCAACTGCTCCTGCGCAGGCATCTGGCCCTGACGGCCATAACGGATGGTCTGCTGCAGTTGCGCGAAGCTCGAGCCGTAGATGAACGCGCCAGGGTGGGTCAGGTCAGGTGCACCCATGGCGGGGGTACCTTTACCGGCGGGACCGTGGCACGCCACGCAGTTGGCGGCGAAGAGTTTCTCGCCGTTGGCCACGTCTGCCTTCGCGCCTTCCGGCAATTTGCGGCCATCGAGGTTGGTCACCACAAAGCCGGCCACATCGGCCACGCCTTGCTCGCCAATGACTTCGGCCCACGCCGGCATCACCGCGTGGCGGCCCTTCATGATGGTTTCCTTGATGGTGGCCGGGTCGCCGCCCCAGCGCCAGTCGGCGTCGGTCAGGTTGGGGAAGCCGTAGGCACCCTTGGCGTCGGAACCGTGGCACACCGAGCAGTTGGAGGCGAACAGGCGGCCACCCATCTTCAAGGCTTGCGGGTCCTTGGCCACTTCTTCGATCGGCATGGCGGCGAACTTGGCGAAGATCGGCCCGAACCGGGCGTCCGACTTGGCCATTTCCTTTTCCCATTCGTGCACGCCGGTCCAGCCGGTCTGGCCATTGGCAAACGGGGTTTGCTTGTCGTTGTCGAGGTAGCTGTAGCCCGGCAGCAGGCCTTTCCAGTTGCCCAGGCCAGGGTACAGCGCCAGGTAACCGAGGGCGAAGATGATGGTGCCGACGAACAGCATGAACCACCATTTGGGCAGCGGGTTGTCGTACTCCTCGATGCCGTCGAACGAGTGGCCGACGGTTTCATCGGTTTGCTCGGCGCGCTGGCCCTTGCGGGTCGACAGCAGCAGCCAGGTCAGGGCGAAAATGGTACCCAGACTGAGGACTGTGACGTACAGACTCCAGAACGTAGTCATTCTTTGTTACTCCTAGACGCTTCTACGACGTGCTTGATGGCTTCGGGATCATCCGCGAAGGGCAGCAACGTCGCGTCTTCAAACTCCGACTTGCGTTTGGGGCTGAACACCCACAAGGCCAGGCCGATAAAGGCCACCATCACGACAACGGTGCCCAGGCCTCGAATCATCCCGATATCCATCCAGATCACCGTTTGCTTTTGATGATGGTGCCAAGGCCTTGCAAGTAGGCCACCAGTGCGTCCATTTCGGTCTTGCCCTTCACGGCCGCTGCCGCGCCGGCGATGTCTTCGTCGGTGTAGGGCACGCCCAGGGTGCGCAAGACTTCCATCTTCTTGGCGGTGTCCTTGCCGTCGAGTTTGTTTTCGACCAGGAACGGGTACGCCGGCATTTTCGATTCGGGCACCACGTTGCGCGGGTTGTACAAGTGCGCACGCTGCCAGTCATCGGAGTAACGACCGCCGACCCGGGCCAGGTCCGGGCCGGTACGCTTGGAACCCCACAGGAATGGGTGGTCCCACACGCTTTCACCGGCGACCGAGTAGTGGCCGTAGCGTTCGGTTTCGGCACGGAACGGGCGGATCATCTGCGAATGGCAGCCGACACAACCGTTGGCGATGTAGACGTCGCGGCCTTCCAGTTCAAGGGCGGTGCGCGGCTTCATGCCTTCCACCGGCTTGTTGGTCACGTCCTGGAAAAACAGCGGAACGATCTGGGTCAGGCCGCCGATACTCACGGCGATGACCATGAAGAAGGCCAGCAGGCCGATATTCTTCTCGACTACTTCATGCTTCATCAGTGAGCTCCCACAACGGCGATCTTGGTAGCGGCTTCGGCTTCTACAGGGTCGGAGGCACGCACGGTGCGCCACACGTTGTAGGCCATGAACAGCATGCCGCTGGCAAAGATCGCACCGCCCAGGGCGCGCACGATGTAACCCGGATGGCTGGCTTGCAGCCCTTCGACGAAGGAGTAGGTGAGGGTGCCGTCATCGTTGATTGCACGCCACATCAGGCCCTGGGTGATGCCGTTGACCCACATCGAGGCGATGTAGAGCACGGTACCGATGGTGGCCAGCCAGAAGTGCGTGTTGATCAGGCTGACGCTGTGCATCTGCGCACGGCCGAACAGTTTCGGGATCATGTGGTACAGCGCGCCGATGGAAATCATCGCTACCCAACCGAGGGCGCCGGCGTGTACGTGGCCGATGGTCCAGTCGGTGTAGTGGGACAGCGAGTTGACCGTCTTGATGGCCATCATCGGGCCTTCGAAGGTCGACATGCCGTAGAACGCCAGGGAGACCACCAGGAACCGCAGGATCGGGTCGGTGCGCAATTTATGCCAGGCGCCCGACAGGGTCATCATGCCGTTGATCATGCCGCCCCAGCTTGGCGCGAGCAGGATGATCGACATCGCCATGCCCAGGGACTGGGCCCAGTCCGGTAATGCGGTGTAGTGCAGGTGGTGCGGACCGGCCCAGATGTACAGGGTGATCAGGGCCCAGAAGTGCACGATGGACAGGCGATAGGAGTAGATCGGACGCTCGGCCTGTTTCGGCACGAAGTAGTACATCATCCCCAGGAAGCCGGTGGTGAGGAAGAAACCTACGGCGTTGTGGCCGTACCACCACTGGATCATTGCGTCCGTCGCACCGGCGTAGGCCGAGTAGGACTTGAAGAAGCTCACCGGCAAGGACGCATGGTTGACGATATGCAGCATCGCCGTCACCAGGATAAATGCCCCGTAGAACCAGTTGCCGACATAGATGTGCTTGGTCTTGCGCTTGACGATGGTGCCGAAGAACACCACTGCGTAGGTCACCCAGACAATCGCCAGCAAAATGGCGATCGGCCATTCCAGCTCGGCGTATTCCTTGGTGGTGGTGTAGCCCAGCGGCAGGGTGACGATCGCGCCCACGATGACCGCTTGCCAACCCCAGAAGGTAAAGGCCGCCAGTGCATCGGAAATCAGTCGCGTTTGGCAGGTTCGCTGCACGACGTAGTAAGAAGTGGCAAACAGTGCACATCCACCGAAGGCGAAAATCACCAGGTTGGTGTGCAACGGGCGCAGGCGTCCAAATGTCGTCCATGGCAGGCCAAAATTCAACTCTGGCCAAACCAGTTGCGAGGCAATGAAAACGCCGAGCCCCATGCCAAGGATCCCCCAGACCACCGTCATGATGGCGAACTGGCGGACTACCTTATAGTTATAAGCAGTCGGACTGATTGCTGTGCTCATTCTAAGGTTCCACGGTTTAGTTTTTTTATAGGGTAAAAATCGGTCGCAAGTATGGAGAAAGCAAGATTCCATTGCAACGCAAGGTGACCTGCGTCAATGCGTTCCAAACCAGATTCTGCGCCCTTTCCATGTTTGGCGTAAGGACAAAATTCAGGGTTAAAAGCTGACGACTTGGACAGGATTTTAAACGGGTCGAAGGTACTTGTAACTGAGTGTGTGTAAACAAGCAGCTCGGGTGACGAATGGCCAGTGGCACGACAGCCGGTAGGTACCAGCCTTTGCGCCTGTCATCGAGCAGAAATGTTTCAACCCATCGAGTGCAAGTCGGCCGTCGACCGGCCAATGCCAGTCCACTGTGCAAACAAGCGTAGACCCGAATGGCAGGAGGGGAAAGTCAGTGATCGGAAGGGTGCGACAATGGGTCGCAAAAAAAGCCGCGCCTGAATCAGGCGCGGCTTTTGGGGGGTGCAGGATTACTCGGGTTGGCTGTCAGGCGTTGCGCCATCAGCATTGTGGGACAGGCTGTAAACATAGGCGGCCAGCAGGTGCACCTTGTCATTGCCTTGCAGTACTTCCTGCGCAGGCATCTGGCCCTGGCGGCCGTGGCGAATGGTCTGCTGCAACTGCGCCAGGCTGGTGCCGTAGATAAAGCCGCCTGGCTGCGTCAGGTTCGGCGCGCCCATGGCTTCCACGCCATGGCCTTCCGGCCCGTGGCAGGCGACACAGGTGGTGCTGAATGCCACCTGGCCCGCGGCGACATCCGCAGTGCTGTCAGCCGGCAGCGGCAGGCCCGCCAATTCATGACGCACATAGGCTGCGACGTTCTTCACACCGTCCTCACCCAGCACTTCACCCCAGGCCGGCATCGCGGCATGACGGCCATTCATGATGGTCATCTTGATTGCATCCGCCGAACCGCCCCAGCGCCAGATGTTGTCTGCCAGGTTCGGGAAGCCGTAGGCGCCCTTGGCGTCCGAGCCATGGCACACCGCGCAGTTGGAGGCGAACAGGCGGCCGCCCATTTTCAGCGCCTGCGGGTCCTTGGCAACTTCTTCCACCGGCATGGCCGCGAATTTGGCGAAGATCGGTCCGAATTTGGCGTCGGCCTTGGCCATTTCCTTGTCCCATTCCTTGGTCTGGGTCCAGCCATCTTCATAGCCCGGCAACACGCCTTTCCAGTTGCCCAGGCCCGGGTAGAGGATCAGGTAGCCGACGGCAAACACCAGGGTGCCGGCGAACAGCATGAACCACCATTGTGGCAGCGGGTTGTCGTACTCCTCGATCCCGTCGAAGGCGTGGCCCATGGTCTGGTCCACGCTGCCCTTGGTCTCGCCCTTGCGGGTGCCGATCAACAGCCAGGTCAGGCCGATCAGGCTGCCGAGGGTCAGTACACAGATCCATGTACTCCAGAAGGTAGTCATGGCCGGTTGCTCCTTGTTGCAGGCTCTTCTTGAGCGTCGGGGGTTGGCGGTAGCGGTTCATCGGCAAACGGCAGCAGGCACGCCTCGGCGAACTCTGCGTTGCGCCGGGAGTTGAACACCCACAGCGACAGGCCGATGAAGGCGATGGCCACGACCAGCGTGCCAAGGCCGCGGATGGTTCCAGCATCGAATTCAAATCCCATGGCTCACCTCTTGCTCTTGATGGCAGTGCCGAGCACTTGCAGGTACGAAACCAGCGCGTCCATCTCGGTCTTGCCCTTGAGGGAGGCCACGGCACCGGCGATGTCGTCGTCGGTGTACGGCACGCCGAGGGTGCGCATCACCTTGAGCTTGGTCTCGGTGTGGCTGCTGTCGACCGGGGCGGTGACCAGCCATGGGTACGCCGGCATCTTCGATTCCGGTACCACGTTGCGCGGGTTGTACAAGTGCGCGCGGTGCCAGTCGTCCGAGTAGCGCGCGCCGACGCGGGCCAGGTCCGGCCCGGTACGCTTGGAGCCCCACAGGAACGGGTGATCCCACACGCTTTCACCGGCCACCGAGTAGTGGCCATAACGCTCTGTTTCGGCGCGGAACGGGCGGATCATCTGCGAATGGCACTGTACGCAGCCTTCGCGGATATAGATGTCGCGACCTTCCAGTTGCAGCGCGGTGTAGGGCTTCATGCCTTCCACCGGCTTGTTGGTCACATCCTGGAAGAACAGCGGCACAATCTGGGTCAGGCCGCCGATACTCACGGCGAGCACCATCAGCAGCATCAGCAGGCCGACGTTCTTTTCAATGGTTTCGTGTTTCATCATCGACTCCTCAGGCCATCTGCGCCGCAGCGGCGACTTCGGCGGGTTGTGCCGAACGCACGGTGCGCCAAGTGTTGTAAGCCATCAGGAACATGCCGCTGAGGAAGATCGCCCCGCCCACCAGTCGCACGATGAAGCCTGGGTGGCTGGCCACCAGGGTTTCGACGAAGGAGTAGGTCAAGGTGCCGTCTTCGTTGACCGCACGCCACATCAGGCCCTGGGCGATGCCGTTGACCCACATCGAGGCGATGTAGAGCACGGTGCCGATGGTGGCCAGCCAGAAGTGCGCGTTGATCAGGCCGAGGCTGTACATCTGCTCGCGACCGAAGATTTTCGGGATCATGTGATACAGCGCGCCGATGGAGATCATCGCTACCCAACCCAGCGCCCCGGCGTGTACGTGGCCGATGGTCCAGTCGGTGTAGTGGGAGAGGGCGTTGACCGTCTTGATCGCCATCATCGGCCCTTCAAAGGTCGACATGCCGTAGAAGGCCAGGGAAACCACCAGGAATCGCAGGATCGGGTCGCTGCGCAACTTATGCCAGGCGCCCGACAGGGTCATCATCCCGTTGATCATCCCGCCCCAGCTCGGTGCCAGCAGTACCAGCGACATCACCATGCCCAGGGACTGTGCCCAGTCCGGCAGCGCGGTGTAGTGCAAGTGGTGCGGGCCGGCCCAGATGTACAGGGTGATCAGTGCCCAGAAGTGCACGATGGACAGGCGATAGGAATACACCGGACGTTCGGCCTGTTTCGGCACGAAGTAGTACATCATCCCCAGGAAGCCGGCGGTGAGGAAAAAGCCTACCGCGTTATGCCCGTACCACCACTGCACCATGGCATCCGTCGCACCGCCGTACAGCGAGTAGGACTTGGTCAGGCTGACCGGGATTTCCAGGTTGTTGACGATATGCAGGATCGCTACGGTGATGATGAACGCACCGAAGAACCAGTTACCGACGTAGATGTGCTTGGTGTTGCGCTTCATCACCGTGCCGAAGAACACGATGGCATAGGCCACCCAGACGATGGTGATCAGGATGTCGATCGGCCATTCCAGCTCGGCGTATTCCTTGGAGCTGGTGTAGCCCAGCGGCAAGGTGATCGCGGCCAGCACAATCACCAGCTGCCAGCCCCAGAAGCAGAACTGCGCGATCTTTGGCGCGAACAATTGGGTCTGGCAGGTGCGTTGCACCGAGTAGAAGGAGCTGGCAAACAGCGCGCAACCGCCAAAGGCAAAGATCACCGCGTTGGTGTGCAGCGGGCGCAAGCGGCCGAAACTGGTCCAGGGCAAATTGAAGTTGAGTTCGGGCCATACCAACTGGGCAGCGAGAAAAACCCCGAGCCCCATGCCGACGATGCCCCACACCACCGTCATAATGGCGAATTGGCGGACCACCTTGTAGTTATAGGCGGTACTTAAAGTAGTGTTCATGGTTCCCCATCCACGGTTCAACCCAAGCAAGTGCGGCACTTGGGCTGGAGTTATAGGCAGACTAAAAAGCGAGGCAAGCATGGGCAAAGAGCACAAGGCCAGTATTGACGGGGATCAATGGGCGCAGTGTGTGCGGGAACGCGGCTGGTTGTGGGATGTCGCCACAGGGTCTATCGCGCGTACGCCCACGACGTTGATCCTGGCCCACGGCGCGGGTGCGCCGATGGACTCGGGCTTCATGAACGACATGGCTGCACGCCTTGCCGGGCATGGCGTGAACGTGTTGCGCTTCGAGTTTCCCTACATGGCCCAGCGCCGTGTGGACGGGGGCAAACGCCCACCCAATCCAGCCCCGAAACTGCTGGAATGCTGGCGTGAGGTGTATGCCGAGGTGCGACGTCATGTCGCTGGGAAACTGGCCGTTGGCGGCAAGTCCATGGGCGGGCGGATGGCCAGTCTATTGGCGGATGAATTGGGCGCGGACGCGCTGGTGTGCCTGGGTTATCCGTTCTATGCGGTGGGCAAGCCGGAGAAGCCACGGACCGAGCACCTGGCCGGGCTGAAGACGCCGACGTTGATTGTGCAGGGTGAGCGGGATGCACTGGGCAATCGGGCGGCGGTGGAAGGGTACGTGTTGTCGCCGAGCATCGAGGTGATGTGGCTGGTGGCGGGGGATCATGATTTGAAGCCGTTGAAGGCTTCGGGGTTCAGTCATGAGCAGCATCTGGAGGCTGCGGCGGTGAAGGTGGCCGGGTTTCTCGGCGCCTGATAGGGCCCTTTCGCGAGCAAGCCCGCTCCCACATTTGAAATGCATTCCAAATGTGGGAGCGGGCTTGCTCGCGAAAGCGGTTTACCGGTTAAAGCGTTCTACCAGCGAATACTGAGTATTGGCGGTATGCGTCAGCTCTTCACTCAACTGCGCCGAATTCAACGCCTGTTCCGACGTCTGGTCCGCCAGCAGCGCAATGGTGCTGATGTTACGGCTGATCTCTTCCGCCACCGAGCTCTGCTCTTCGGTCGCCGCCGCAATCTGCGCCGTCATATCAGTGATGTGCGCCACCGCCTCGCTGATCCCGATCAGCGCCTGATCCGCTTCCATCACCCGTGCCACACCTTCTTCCGCCTGGCGATGCCCGGCGTCCATGGTTTGTACGGCCGCGCTGGCGGTCTGTTGCAGCTTGGCGATCAGCGCATGAATCTGCCCGGTGGACTCGCTGGTGCGCTGGGCCAGTTGCCGCACTTCGTCGGCCACCACCGCAAAGCCGCGACCCATCTCCCCGGCACGGGCCGCTTCGATGGCCGCGTTCAGCGCCAGCAGGTTGGTCTGGTCGGCGATGCCTTTGATCACATCCACCACGCCACCGATTTCGTCACTGTCCTTGGCCAGTTGGGTCACGGTCACGCCGGTCTCGCCCACGGCCACCGACAGGCGCTGAATCGCTTCGCGGGTTTCGCCGGCGATATCACGGCCACGCCCGGTCAGGCGATTGGCTTCCTGGGTGGCATCGGCGGTGCGTTGCACATGGCTGGCGACTTCCTGAGTCGTCGCGGCCATCTGGTTGACCGCGGTGGCCACCTGTTCGGTTTCCACGCGCTGGCGTTCAAGACCGCTGGAGCTGTTATGCGCCAGGGTATTGGACTGCGCCGCCTGGGAGTTGAGGTGTTCAGCCGTGTCCTGCAAACGGGTAAGACACGTCTTCAGGCGCGCCTCCTGGCTGAGGATCGACATTTCCAGGCGCGCCTGGGCGCCGCGGCTGTCGGTGTACATCTGCGCGATCAGCGGGTCTGAGGTGGTCTGTTCGGCCAGGCGCAGCAAGCGCTTGAGCCCGCGTTGTTGCCAGCTCAGGCCCAACAGGCCCAGCGGTACCGACAGCGCCGCTGCCAGGGCAAAGCCCCAGTGGGAATTGAGCCAGACGCCAATCAGGAAGCTCAACTGGCTGACCAGGATAAACGGCAGCCAATCCTGCAACACCGGCAGCCACTTGTCGCGGCGCGGGATGGCCGGCTTGCCCTGGTTGATGCGCTGGTAAAGCGCTTCGGCACGGCGGATCTGCTCGGCGGTGGGCTTGACCCGCACCGACTCATAGCCGATCACCTGGTTGCCGTCGAAGACCGGTGTCACATAGGCGTTGACCCAATAGTGATCACCGCTCTTGCAGCGGTTCTTGACGATGCCCATCCATGGCAAGCCTTGTTTGAGCGTGGACCACATGTGTGCGAACACTGCCGCCGGCACATCCGGATGACGAACCAGGTTGTGCGGGGCACGCAGCAGTTCGTCATGGGAAAACCCGCTGATCTCGACGAAGGCGTCGTTGCAGTAGGTGATCACGCCTTTGGCATCCGTGGTGGAGATCAACCGTTGCTGAGCGGGGAAGGTACGTTCGCGCTGGGTAACGGGTTGGTTATTACGCATGATTGTTCAATCCGCAAGGCTTTGACAGGTTGTCGACCGTCGCGGGGTTTTATTTAACTTATTTTTTGCAACAATCGGCGCAGCCTCAGCCCGCCAGCATCGGATAGGTAAACAACCCGAAATGCAGCAGGTTCAGCCCGAAGTGCGTAACGATCGCCGCGCCCAATCCGCCAAAGCGATACGCCAGGCCGTAGCCCAGGCCTGCGATGGTCGCCAGCAGGGTCCACTGCCAGCCTGCGCCCAGGTGTACCAGGCCGAACAGCAGGGCGGCCAACAGCAGGGCGAGGTTTTCACCATAGGGCAATTGCTTGAACCGTCGGCTCAGGCCGCCCTGGATATAACCGCGGAACAGCGCTTCCTCCACCAGGGTCACCAGCAGCAGGTTATTCAACACCCACAGCCAGGCCTGCTCCGGCCACTTCGGGGCCCAACTGATGACGCCCAGCAACGCAGCGCCGCCCAGGGCGGCAATCGCCGTCAGTGTCAACGCCAGGGCGGTGGCGTAGATCGACAGGCGCAGGGACCGGCGCGCAACAATCCACGGGCAGGCCAGCAGCAGCCAGAAGCCAATCAACGGTTTGTCCTGGTTCAGGTACATCGAGAAAGGCACGGCGTCGTCCGTAAAACGCTGCGGCGCGATCCCGCGACCGTTGTAGAACCCCGGCAGCCAATGCATCGCCAGCCCCAGCGCCAGCACGATAAACAGCCCGTGGCCCAGATAGCGTACCCACGGGTTTCGCTGTTGCCGCACGGCAAACCCGGCCAACAGCAGCATGGCGACAGACAGTGCCGCCATTAACCCCAATTGCCCGTAGCTCAAGGCAAGTACATAGCCGATGGAAAGAAGCGCCAGGTACAGCCATGGCAATGCAAGCATGGGGAATCCTTGTGACAGTCAAAATCTGAGGGCGGCAGTATACCGAGCGTCACCGACGGTAAAAATGAAAACACCGCCAGGGAAGGCGGTGTTTTGGGTAGCGCGTGTCAGTTACGAGGCAATCAACTGCCGCAACACGTAGTGCAGGATCCCGCCGGCCTTGAAGTACTCGACCTCATTGAGGGTGTCGATGCGGCACAGCACTTCGACCTTCTCGCTGCTGCCATCCTCACGGGTGATCACCAGCGTCAGGTTCATGCGTGGCTCGATCTCGGCGTGGGTCAGCCCGAGGATGTCGATCTTCTCCTTGCCGGTCAGCTTGAGTGCCTTGCGGTTCTGGTCCAGCTTGAACTGCAGGGGCAGCACGCCCATGCCCACCAGGTTGGAACGGTGAATCCGCTCGAAACTCTCGGCGATCACCGCCTTGACCCCCAGCAGGTTGGTGCCCTTGGCCGCCCAGTCACGGCTTGAGCCGGTGCCGTATTCCTGGCCGGCGATCACCACCAGCGGGGTGCCCGAGGCCTGGTATTTCATGGCGGCGTCATAGATCGGCATTTTCTCGCCGGTAGGGATGTAGATCGTATTGCCGCCTTCCTCGCCGCCGAGCATTTCGTTGCGGATGCGGATGTTGGCGAAGGTGCCGCGCATCATCACTTCATGGTTGCCGCGACGCGAGCCGTAGGAGTTGAAGTCCCGCGGTTCGACGCCTTGCTCGCGCAGGTATTTGCCGGCCGGGCTGTCGGTCTTGATGTTGCCGGCAGGGGATATGTGGTCGGTGGTCACCGAGTCCCCCAGCAATGCCAGCACATTGGCGCCCTTGACGTCTTCGATCACCGGCAGCGGGCCGCCGATGTCGTCGAAGAACGGTGGGTGCTGGATGTAGGTGGAGTCCTTCTGCCACACGTAGGTTGCAGCCTGCGGCACTTCAATGGCCTGCCACTGTTCATCACCGGCAAACACCTCGGCGTATTCCTTGTGGAACATCTGGGTGCTGACTTGCGCAACGGCGTCGGCGATTTCCTTGCTGCTGGGCCAGATGTCCCGCAGGTACACCGGTTTTCCGTCAGAGCCGGTGCCCAGTGGTTCGCTGCTGATGTCCATGCGCACGGTGCCGGCCAGGGCATAGGCCACCACGAGGGGCGGGGAGGCCAGCCAGTTGGTTTTCACCAGGGGATGCACCCGGCCTTCGAAGTTACGGTTGCCCGAGAGCACCGAGGCCACGGCCAGGTCGGCTTTCTGGATGGCTTTTTCGATCGGCTCGGGCAGCGGCCCGGAGTTGCCGATACAGGTGGTGCAGCCATAACCCACCAGGTCGAAGCCCAGCTTGTCGAGGTATTGGGTCAAGCCTGCCGCTTTGTAGTAATCAGTCACGACTTTGGAGCCCGGCGCCAGGGAGGTTTTCACCCAGGGCTTGCTCTTCAGTCCTTTCTCCACGGCCTTTTTCGCCACCAGTCCCGCCGCCATCATCACGCTCGGGTTGGAGGTGTTGGTGCAGGAGGTAATGGCCGCGATCACCACCGCGCCGTTTTTCAGGCGATAGGTCTGGCCTTCGAAGTCGTAGTCGGCTTCACCGATCAGGTCGGCGTTGCCCACCGCAACACCGCCGCCGCCTTCGCTTTCCAGGCGGCCTTCTTCCTTGTTGGTGGGCTTGAATTGCAGGTCGAGGAAATCGCTGAAGGCCTGGCCGACGTTAGGCAGTGAGACACGGTCTTGCGGACGTTTAGGCCCGGCCAGGCTGGCTTCGACGCTGGCCATGTCCAGCGCCAGGCTGTCGGTAAAGATCGGCTCCTGACCTGCATTGCGCCACAGGCCCTGGGCCTTGGTGTAGGCCTCCACCAGTTTGACGGTTTCTGCAGGACGGCCCGACAGGCGCAGGTAGTCCAGGGTTACTTCATCCACCGGGAAGAAGCCACAGGTGGCGCCGTACTCCGGGGCCATGTTGGCGATGGTCGCGCGGTCGGCCAAAGGCAGGTCGGCCAGGCCGTCGCCATAGAATTCGACGAATTTGCCGACCACGCCCTTTTTACGCAGCATCTGGGTGACGGTCAGCACCAGGTCAGTGGCGGTGATGCCTTCTTTCAGCTTGCCGGTGAGCTTGAAGCCGATCACTTCCGGGATCAGCATCGAAACGGGCTGCCCGAGCATCGCGGCTTCCGCTTCAATCCCGCCCACACCCCAGCCCAATACGCCGAGGCCGTTGATCATGGTGGTGTGGGAGTCGGTGCCGACCAGGGTGTCGGGGAAGGCATAGGTGCGGCCGTCTTCATCCTTGGTCCACACGGTGCGGCCGAGGTATTCCAGGTTGACCTGGTGACAGATGCCGGTGCCCGGTGGCACTACGCTGAAGTTGTCGAAGGCGCTCTGGCCCCAGCGCAGGAAGGCGTAGCGTTCGCCGTTGCGCTGCATTTCGATGTCGACGTTTTCCTGGAAGGCGCCGGTGGTGGCGAACTTGTCGACCATCACCGAGTGGTCGATCACCAGGTCCACCGGTGACAGCGGGTTGATGCGTTGCGGGTCACCGCCGGCCTTGGCCACGGCGGCGCGCATGGCGGCCAGGTCGACCACGGCGGGCACGCCGGTAAAGTCTTGCATCAGCACCCGGGCGGGGCGGTACTGGATCTCGCGGTCGGAGCGGCGCTCCTTGAGCCAGGCGGCAATGGCCTTGAGGTCGGCACCGGTGACGGTCTTTTCGTCTTCCCAGCGCAGCAGGTTTTCCAGCAGCACCTTGAGGGACATCGGCAGCTTGTCCAGATCACCCAGGCTCTTGGCGGCTTCGGGCAGGCTGAAGTAGTGATAGGTCTTGTCGTCGATCTGTAAGGTTTTAAGGGTTCTCAGACTATCAAGGGATGACATTACATGACTCCTTATGGTCCGCACGGCTACGGACCTGACGGGACGAACAGAGCTTACAAATTAGCCCTGTTTTAAGTAGCTGGCTAATTACTGGACTCTATCAATAAGTCCAAGGTTCCGAACTCGGCTATCATGCGCGCGTTTTCATGACAGGCATTGCGCTATAGCAAGCCCGTGATCCAGGAGAGTTGATGAACACCCTTTTTATGCACTGCCGCCCGGGTTTTGAAGGCGAAGTCTGTTCCGAGATCGCGGAACACGCCGCACGCCTGAACGTTTCGGGCTATGCCAAGGCCAAGACCGGCAGCGCCTGCGCCGAATTTGTCTGCACCGAAGAAGACGGCGCCCAGCGCCTGATGCGCGGCCAACGCTTTGCCGAGCTGATCTTCCCGAGGCAGTGGGCGCGCGGGGTGTTCATCGACTTGCCGGAAACCGACCGTATCAGCGTGATCCTCGCGCACCTGCGGGATTTCCCGGTGTGCGGCAGCCTGTGGCTGGAAATGGTCGACACCAATGACGGCAAGGAGCTGTCGAACTTCTGCAAGAAATTCGAAGTTCACTTGCGCAAGGCGCTGATGGCCGCCGGCAAACTGGTGGAAGACGCCAGCAAGCCGCGCCTGCTGTTGACCTTCAAGAGTGGCCGCGAAGTGTTCATGGGCCTGGCCGAGTCGAACAACTCGGCCATGTGGCCGATGGGCATCCCGCGCCTCAAATTCCCGCGGGACGCGCCAAGCCGCTCGACCTTGAAGCTGGAAGAGGCCTGGCACCACTTTATCCCCCGTGATCAGTGGGACGAGCGCCTGCACAGCGACATGACCGGCGTCGACCTCGGCGCAGCGCCTGGCGGCTGGACCTGGCAACTGGTCAACCGCGGCATGCTGGTGACCGCCATCGACAACGGCCCGATGGCCGAAAGCCTGATGGACACCGGGCTGGTGCAGCACTTGATGGCCGACGGCTTCATCTACACCCCCAAGCAGCCGGTGGACTGGATGGTCTGCGACATCGTCGAAAAACCGGCGCGCAATGCGGCCCTGTTGGAAACCTGGATCGGCGAGGGACATTGCCGCGAAGCAGTGGTCAACCTGAAGTTGCCGATGAAGCAGCGTTATGCCGAAGTGAAGCGCCTACTTGAACGCATCGCGGAAGGCTTCAAGGAACGTGGCATCCGGGTGGAGATCGGCTGCAAGCAGCTGTACCACGACCGTGAAGAAGTGACCTGCCATTTGCGCCGGTTGGATGTGAAGAAGCCAAAGGCCCGGTAAACGCTGCTCAATGTAGGAGCGAGCTTGCTCGCGAAAAAACCGAGGGCGCCGCTGGCTACCTGGCGCCCCGCGTTACCGTTAAAATGCCGGCCTGTTTAGGAGTAAACCATGAGCCTGACCCCTGATTTACCCGTCGATGCCGTCCTCGACGCCACCGGCCTCAACTGCCCGGAACCGGTGATGATGCTGCACCAGCACATCCGCGACCTGGCGCCCGGTGGCTTGCTCAAGGTGATCGCGACCGATCCGTCGACCCGTCGCGACATCCCCAAGTTCTGCGTGTTTCTCGACCATGAACTGGTGGACCAGCAGGAACAGGCCGGTACTTACCTATACTGGATCCGCAAGAAATCGGCTTAAGCCCGGCGAATCCGCTTGCGTGCGCTGCGCACCAGGCGGATCACCAACATCGCCGCGGCACAGCTCAGGCCCACGATCAGCCCCTGCCACAAGCCGCTCGGGCCGCGGGCGTCGCCCAGCCACTCGGTCAGCCCCAGCGCGTAGCCCACCGGCAAGCCCACGCCCCAATACGCAAACAACGTCAGCACCATGGTCACCCGAGTGTCCTGGTAACCACGTAGTGCGCCGGCGGCCGTGACCTGGATCGCGTCCGAGAACTGAAACAGCGCCGCAAACACAATCAGCATCGCCGCCACCTGGATCACCAGCGGGTCCTGGGTGTAGATGGTGGCGATCTGTTCGCGAAACAGCAGCATCAGGCTGCAGGACAGGCAGGCATACACCAGCGCGGTGCCCATTCCGACACCCGCGGCAAAGCGCGCCTCACGGGGTTCGCCACGGCCCAGGGCCTGGCCCACGCGCACGGTGACCGCCATGCTCAGGGAGTAGGGGATCATGAACACCAGCGAGCTGAAGTTCAGCGCGATCTGGTGCCCGGCCACCACCGTGGCGCCGAGGCTGCCGATCAGCAGCGCGATCACCGCAAAAATGCTCGACTCGGCGAACACCGCGATCCCGATGGGCAAGCCAATGCTCAACACACGCTTGATCACCGACCATTGCGGCCAGTCAAAGCGCTTGAACAGCTCGCTGCTCTGATACACCGGCGCCCAGCGGGTCCAGGCGGCCAGGCCAAGCATCATCACCCACATCACGATCGCCGTGGCCCAGCCGCAACCGATGCCGCCCATGGCCGGCACGCCGAAGTGGCCGTAGATGAACACATAGTTCAGCGGAATATTCAGCGCCAGCCCGCACAGGCCCATGACCATGCTCGGCCGCGTTCGGCCCAGCCCGTCGCTGAAGCAGCGCAGCACGTAATACAACGCAATGGCCGGCATGCCCGAAGCGATGCCGTGCAGGTAGCCCATGCAGGGCTTGATCAGCTCGGGATCGACCTTCATCAGGTGCAGGATCGGTTCGGCGCTGATCAGCAACAGCAGCGCGGTAATTCCCACCACCAGTGCCAGCCACATCGACTGGCGCACCAGCGGGCCGATTTCACCGTGGGTGCCGGCACCAAAGCGCTGGGCGACTTTCGGCGTGGTGGCCAACAGGGTGCCGGTCATCAGCAGGTACACCGGGATCCAGATGGAGTTGCCCAGGGCGACCGCCGCCAGGTCTCGGGAGCTGACACGCCCGGCCATCACGGCATCGACGAACCCCATGGCGGTGGTCGCCAGTTGCCCGATCATGATCGGCAGCGCCAGGGCCAGCAGGTTGCGCACTTCAAGGCTGACGCGGGCGGGGCGAGAAAGGGCGGTGGTGGTTGTGGCAGTGTTCACGTACAGATGTCCGATAGGGGAGCGCAGGACGGCGCATTCTACGCCTTGACGTGTTGGTCAGGAAAAAACCTGTGTTGTGGATTTGTAAACACATCCCCGCGCAAATGCAGCGTTTTGTGGCGAGGGCGCTTGCTGTGGTGAGGGAGCTTGCTCCCGCTGGGCTGCGCAGCAGCCCCATAACGGGCAACCGATGTGTACCTGAAAAAACACGGTGCTGCATTTGGGAGCGCTGCGCACTCCAGCGGGAGCAAGCTCCCTCGCCACAAGGAAAACCGCTGTACACTGCTGATCCGCGAAAGGAGCCTGCCATGCTGATTGTTGCCGACGAAAATATCCCGCTGCTCGATGCATTCTTCGAAGGATTTGGCGAGATTCGCCGGGTTCCGGGCCGGTCCATTGACCGCGCGACTATCGAGCAGGCCGATGTGCTGCTGGTGCGTTCAGTGACCAACGTCAACCGGGCCTTGCTCGAAGGCACGCCGGTGCGGTTTGTCGGCACCTGCACCATCGGCACTGATCACCTCGACCTCGATTACTTCCAGCGCGCCGGCATCCAGTGGTCCAGCGCCCCCGGCTGCAATGCCCGTGGCGTGGTCGACTATGTACTGGGCAGCCTGCTGACCCTGGCCGAGATCGAAGGCGCCGACCTGGCCCAGCGCACCTACGGTGTGGTGGGGGCCGGTGAAGTCGGCGGGCGTCTGGTCAAGGTGCTCAAGGCGTTGGGCTGGAACGTGCTGGTGTGCGACCCGCCCCGGCAGATCGCCGAGGACGGTGATTACGTCAGCCTGGAGCAGATCGTCGAGCAGTGCGATGTGATCAGTCTGCACACGCCGCTGAACAAATCCGGCAACGGCTCCACCTGGCACTTGTTCGACCGCGAGCGCCTCAACCAGCTCAAGCCCGGTGCCTGGCTGATCAACGCCAGCCGTGGCCCGGTGGTGGACAACGCCGCCCTCAAGGAGGTGCTGCTGGAGCGCGAAGACCTGCAGGCCGTGCTGGATGTGTGGGAAGGCGAGCCGCAGGTGGACGTCGACCTGGCCGACCTGTGTGTGCTGGCCACCCCGCATATCGCCGGCTACAGCCTGGACGGCAAGCAGCGCGGCACGGCGCAGATCTATCAGGCGTTTTGCCGGCATCTTGGTCAGGACCCGACGATTCAATTGAGCGACTTGCTGCCGGAGCCGTGGCTGGCCGAAGTCAGCCTCAATGCCAATACCGATCCGGCCTGGGCCCTGGCGACCCTGTGCCGCAGCGTGTACGACCCGCGCCGTGATGACGCGGATTTCCGCCGCAGCCTGGTAGGCACAGTGGATGAGCAGCGCAAGGCCTTCGACCTATTGCGCAAGCACTACCCCGAGCGGCGTGAGATTGACGGCTTGAAAGTGCGGATCAACGGCGAGTCTGCCGCCTTGTCGAGCATCGTGGCAGCATTGGGCGCACAGGCAATTTGAAGGCATAAAAAACCCGGCCATCAAGGCCGGGTTTAAGAGAGCGTGGGCGAATCAGCCTCGCTTGGCAGGCTTGACCAATTTCTGTTCCAGTTCGGCGCACGCGCTCTGGATCATTTCTTCGGTGATTTGCACTTCGCGGCCCTGAGCGTCGATGTACGAGCAAGGCAATTGCTGCGGTTGGCGGATCACTTGAATTTTGGCGTTGCTGCTGTTTTGCAAGGACATGGCCCGTCTCCTCATCAGGTTGTGTACCTACTTTAAAACCCCCGCGTGACCGCGTTGTTACAACTCCTTGCGCGGCCCGCAGATCGAATGCCCAGTCCAGCAGAAACCGATACAAATTTCCAGCCGGTCCTTAGACCGATAGCCTCTAGGGCCTAGGTTCGGTGAGCATAATTAACCTGACTCATTGTGATTCGCTCAAGTTCCCCCCATGTAGCTATGCAGGTTCCCGTCTCCAACCTTCAGGTGAAACCCTCCATGCTCTCAGCCCGTCAACGCCGCGCGATTCGCCTGGCCAGTCGCTTCGTCGCTCCCTACCGCTGGCAGGCCCTGGGCGCCTTGTTGGCGCTGATCGTCACCGCCGGCATTACCTTGTCCATGGGCCAGGGTATTCGCCTGCTGGTGGACCAGGGGTTCATGACCCAGTCGCCGCACCTGCTCAACCAATCCATCGGTCTGTTCATGATCCTGGTGCTGGGCCTGGCGGTGGGCACCTTTGCGCGGTTTTACCTGGTATCGTGGATCGGCGAGCGGGTGGTGGCGGACATCCGGCGGCAGGTGTTCAACCACTTGATCTACCTGCATCCGGGCTTCTACGAAAACAACCGCAGCTCGGAAATCCAGTCCCGGCTGACCACCGACACCACCTTGCTGCAATCGGTGATCGGCTCCTCGCTGTCGCTGTTCCTGCGCAACGCCTTGATGGTGATCGGCGGGATCGTGCTGCTGTTTGTCACCAACCCCAAGCTCACCAGCATCGTCGTGATAGCGCTGCCACTGGTGCTGGCGCCGATCCTGATCTTCGGCCGCCGGGTGCGCAGCCTGTCGCGCCAGAGCCAGGACCGCATCGCCGATGTCGGCAGCTATGTGTCCGAGACCCTCGGCCAGATCAAGACCGTGCAGGCCTACAACCACCAGGTCCAGGACGAACAGCGCTTCGCGCTGACGGTGGAAGAGGCCTTCACCACCGCCCGCAAACGCATCGTGCAGCGCGCCTGGCTGATTACCCTGGTGATCATGCTGGTGCTGGGCGCCGTGGGCGTGATGCTCTGGGTCGGCGGCATGGACGTGATCGGCGGGCGCATTTCCGGTGGTGAGCTGGCGGCGTTCGTGTTCTACAGCCTGATCGTCGGCAGTGCCGTCGGTACGTTGAGTGAAGTGTTGGGCGAGTTGCAGCGCGCCGCCGGTGCGGCGGAGCGGATTGGCGAATTGCTGCAGTCGAGCAATGAGATCAAGGCGCCCGAAGCCAACGTGATCAAGTTGCCGGAGCGGGTCAGCGGCCGCCTGGAAATCCAGGATTTGCGCTTCTCCTATCCTTCGCGTCCGGATCGTTTTGCCATCGACGGCTTGAGCCTGAGCATCAATGCCGGCGAAACCCTGGCCCTGGTCGGTCCGTCCGGCGCGGGTAAATCGACGATGTTCGATCTGTTGCTGCGTTTCTACGATCCCCAGCAAGGCCGCATCCTGCTTGAAGGCCACCCGCTGACCGAGCTGGATCCGCTGGACCTGCGCCGCTGTTTCGCCCTGGTGTCCCAGAGCCCGGCGCTGTTTTTCGGCAGCGTTGAGGAGAACATCCGCTACGGCAATCCGACGGCCACCTTTGCCCAGGTCGAGGAGGCGGCGCGCATCGCCCACGCCCACGACTTCATTTTGCAAATGCCCGACGGCTACCAGACCCACCTGGGCGACGGCGGCATGGGCCTTTCGGGCGGCCAGCGCCAACGCCTGGCCATCGCCCGGGCTTTGTTGGTGGATGCACCGATCCTGCTGCTGGACGAAGCCACCAGCGCGCTGGACGCCCAGAGCGAACACCTGATCCAGCAGGCGCTGCCGCAGTTGATGGAAGGGCGCACCACCCTGGTCATCGCCCACCGGCTGGCCACGGTGAAGAATGCCGACCGGATTGCCGTGATGGACCAGGGCAAGCTGGTGGCGGTTGGGACGCATCAGCAACTGATCGCCAGCAATCCGCTGTATGCACGGCTGGCGGCGTTGCAGTTCAGTGATGGTGAGTCGACCACCCACTGATTCACCGCCCACAAAAAATGCCCGCATCTCTCAATGTGGGCATTTTTTATGGGACAGCGTTACTTACTGATCATCAAAATACCGCTCATGCCAATCCACCAGCGGCTGCGGTGCATTGAGCTTCTGCCCGTAGATCACCGAATAAGACAGCACGTTCTGCACATACTGGCGGGTTTCGTCGAACGGGATGCTTTCCACCCACACATCGAAACTCAGGTGATCGGCGCCGCGCAGCCATTGGCGTACACGGCCCGGGCCGGCGTTGTAGGCGGCGGTGGCGAGCACGCGGTTGCCGTTGAACTGGGCGTGGACCTGGCTCAGGTAGGCGGCGCCGAGCTGGATGTTCTTGTCCGGGTCGAGCACCTGCTGTTGCGAAGCCAGCGGGATGCTGAACTTGCGCGCAGTCTCCTTGGCGGTGCCGGGCATCAGTTGCATCAGGCCGGTGGCGCCGACGCCGGAGCGCGCGTCGTCCATGAAGGCGCTTTCCTGGCGGGTGATCGCAAATACCCAGCTGGAATGCACGCCGCGGACCTTGGCTTCGCGCACCAGGGTGTCGCGGTGGGCCATCGGGAAGCGGATGTCCAGGTCGTCCCAGTACTGCGCCTGGCTGATGGTGCGGATCGCCGGGAAGTACCACTTCATGTCATAGGCCAGCTTGGCCTGGGCGACCATTTCGTCGCGGTTGAAATGCCGGCTGACGTGGTACCACTCGCGGCGGCCATCAACGATCTGGCCACGGGCGTAGAACTCCAGGGCGCGGCGCACGCCCGGTGTGTTGCGTACCTTGTTCATCAGCGCCTGGCTCATCACCAGTGGCTTGTTGTTCAGTTGGTACGGGGACTGGGAGCGATCCGCCGCCAGGAAACCGTAAAAGTCGCGCTCCTTGGCCAGGCCCTTGTACATCACCAGGGCTTGCGGGTTCTTCGGCTCTGCCAGTTCCAGGCTGCGGGCCTGCCAGTAGCGCCAGCGGTTGGTGGTGGCCAAATCCTGGGGCAGCTTGCGGGTCAACTGGTAGGCGTCTTCCCAGCGGGCCAGGCGCAACAGCAGGCGCAGGCGCCATTCGGAAACGGTGTTGTCCCGCAGTTCCGGATCGTATTTGGTCATCACGTCGAGGGCGCGCGGGTCGTAGCGACGCGCCAGGGTCAGGCCGATTTCCCGGGCGATCGACACTTTTTCGTCACGAGAGAAGTGCATGCTGCTGGCATAACCGTCGAGCAGGGCCATGGCCTTGTCCGGGTCCTGGCGTGCCAGGCGGCGCAGGCCCAGGCCTACGGCGTCGGACATGGCTTCGTTGGCCGGCAGAAAGCGCGATGGGTCGCCGAGCATGTCGGGCTTCTGTGCCACGTCCACCATCAGGCGGCCCTGGGCGCCGAGGGTCGGCAGGGTCTTCACCAGGCTGTTGGCCAACGGATAGTTGCGGGCTTCGGCGGCCAGCTTGGCGCGGTCCCAGATTTTCTGTTCGGTCAGTTGGCCGTCGGCGGCCCACTGGCCAAAGGTGGCATCACAGGCCGCAGGCTGGGATTTACCGGTCAGCCACAGCTTCTCGGTGGTTTTATAACCTTCGGCTTTTTGGTTGTGGGTCAGCTGGAATTGGCCATGGAGGCAGTCCAGTTCGACGAAATTGAGTTTGGCGTCGTAGTACTTTTCAAAGGTTTGCCAGTCGCCACGGTCGGCCAGCCAGCGCAACCAGCGCAGTTTCATCCAGTTGGCCTGGGGCAGGTCGCCGTTCTTGGCGAGGAATTGTTCGATCTCCTCGTTGCTGGCGGTTTTCAGTCGCGCCGTGAGCTCGTCGTAGGCGAGGTACGGCGTCAACGGGTAGTCGGCCAGGGCCTGGCTGTATTGGAAATACGGGCCGCTGTCGCCTTTGGCGAGGGCTCGTTTGGCTTCATCGTAATATTGACGTTGGGTGGTGAGGTCCACGGCCTGGGCGGATTGAACGGCGGTGGCAGAAAGAAGCAGACAAGATAAAAAGCTGAAAAGGCGACTGCGCATGAGACGTCCGTGCAGAGGAATCTGGACTAGTGCCGACGTCGCCGACACTGATTGCCCCTAGCTTAGCCTTTTGCCCGCAACCGGTGAAAGCTTTGCCGGTCGCTTCGTTCAAGTTCATCTGAAATGTCCAACAGAACGTGTCAGCGGCGAAAATGCCGGCCGCCTCGAGCCCTAAGTCAGGTAGAATGCGCGCCCAGTTTTTGGAGAAGCGTATGACCCTGCTCAAATTCAGCGATGTGTCCCTTGCTTTCGGCGCTATGCCGTTGTTGGACAAGGTGTCCTGGCAGATCGCCCGTGGTGAGCGGGTGTGCATCATCGGCCGCAACGGCACCGGCAAGTCCAGCATGATGAAGCTGGTAAAAGGCGACCAGAAGCCCGATGACGGCTCTGTCTGGCGCGCCCCGGGCCTCAAGATTGGCGAATTGCCGCAAGAATTGCCGGTGGCCGACGGACGGACAGTGTTCGACGTGGTTGCCGAAGGCCTCGACGGCGTGGGCGCACTGCTCGCCGAATACCATCACCTGGCACAGAACTGCGTCACCGAAGCCGACCTGGACAAGCTGATGCACGTCCAGCAAGACCTCGAAGCCCGCGACGGCTGGCGCTTGCAGCAATTGGTCGACAGCACCCTGAGTCGCCTGCAACTGCCCGCCGACAAGACCCTCGCCGAATTGTCCGGCGGCTGGCGTCGCCGCGTCCTGCTGGCCCAGGCCCTGGTTTCCGAGCCGGATCTGTTGCTGCTCGACGAACCGACCAACCACCTGGACATCGGCGCAATCGCCTGGCTTGAAGAAGCCCTCAAGGATTTCCAGGGCGCCGTGCTGTTCATCACGCACGACCGTTCCTTCCTGCAGAACCTGGCAACCCGCATCCTCGAACTGGACCGTGGCGGCCTGATCGACTGGAATGGCGACTACGCCAGTTTCCTGGTGCACAAGGAAGCCGCGCTGTCTGCGGAAGAAACCGCCAATGCCCTGTTCGATAAGAAGCTGGCCCAGGAAGAAGTCTGGATCCGCCAGGGCATCAAGGCCCGCCGCACCCGTAACGAAGGCCGCGTACGCGCCCTGAAAGCCTTGCGCGTTGAGCGCAGCGAGCGTCGCGAGCGCACCGGCAAGGCCAACATTCAACTGGATACCGCCGACAAGTCCGGCAAGCAAGTGATGGTCCTGGAAAACGTCAGCTTCCATCACCCGGACGGCCCGTTCCTGATCAAGGACTTCTCCATGGTCCTGCAGCGCGGCGACCGTATCGGCCTGCTCGGCGCCAACGGTACCGGCAAGACCACCTTGCTCAAGCTGATGCTCAACGGCCTGCAACCCACCAGCGGTACCGTGGAAGAGGGCACGCGCATCGACGTGGCCTACTTCGACCAGCTGCGCCACCAGTTGGACCTGGAAAAAACCGTGATCGACAACGTCGCCGAAGGTCGCGACTTTATCGACATCGACGGCCAGAGCCGCCACGTGCTGAGCTACCTGGGCGACTTCCTGTTCAGCCCGCAGCGTGCACGTACGCCGGTCAAGGCCTTGTCCGGTGGTGAGCGTGCGCGCCTGCTGCTGGCCAAGTTGTTCAGCAAGCCAGCCAACCTGCTGGTACTCGACGAACCGACCAACGACCTCGACGTGGAAACCCTGGAACTGCTGGAAGAGGTCCTGCTGACCTTCAACGGCACCGTGCTGATGGTCAGTCACGACCGGGCATTCCTCGATAACGTGGTCACCAGCACCCTGGTCTTCGAAGGCGAAGGCAAGGTGCGTGAATACGTCGGTGGTTACCAGGACTGGCTGCGCCAGGGCGGCTCGCCGCGCCTGCTGGGCGTGACCGAGAGCAAGTCCGGCAAGGCTGACTTGACCTCGGCCGTGGTTGCTCCAGTGGCTGCTGCTCCGGCACCAGCCCAGGAAGCACCTGCTGCGAAGAAGAAGCTCAGCTACAAGCTGCAACGTGAGCTGGAAGCACTGCCGGGTGATATCGACGCCAAGGAACAGCAGATTGCTGCCGTTGAAGCTGAAATGGCTGACGCGGGTTTCTACCTGCGTCCGGCTGCAGAAACCGCCAAGGTGATTGCATCCCTCGAGCAGCTTAACAGCGAGCTTGAAGCCCTGGTTGAACGCTGGGCCGAGCTGGATGCCTGAGTGATTCAAGCGCAATAAAAAACCCGGCGCTCATTTGTATGAGCGCCGGGTTTTTTGTATGAAACGCGGTTCAGATGTGGGAGCGGGCTTGCTCGCGAATGCGGTGTGTCAGTCCATATATTTGTCGACTGATCCACCGCATTCGCGAGCAAGCCCGCTCCCACACAAGCCCGCTCCCACATTGGATTGCCGTTGGTCTTACGAGCTCTTGACCAGTTTCACGGCCAGCACATCGCAAGGTGCGCCGTGCAGCACGTCATTGGCGGTGGAGCCCAGCAGCAAGGCCAGGCCGTGACGGCCGTGGCTGCCGACCACGATCAGGTCGCAACCTTGCTCCTTGGCCAGGTGGTGGATTTCCTGGCGCGGCTGGCCGTAGGTCAGGTGGCTCTGGTCTTTTTTCAGGGCAGGGTACTTGTTGATCAGCCGGTCAAGGCGTTCCTTGGCCTGGTCGAACTGCTGCTGCTGCAGTTGGGAAAGGTCCATCGGCACATCGCCGCCAAAGGCCATGGCCATCGGTTCGACGATATGCACCAGGGACAGCTTCACCGAGTCGCCTGCAAGGCCTACGGCCCGCTTGATCACGGGGTCGCATTCTTCGGTCAGGTCCACGGCGACCAGAATATGTTCGTAGGGCATGAGGAGTCCTCCAAGGGAAAGCGATAAGTTCAGTATGGCTGGTTTCAAGCGGATGGGGTTGCGTCAGGTCAAATCCGCTCATCAAGAAATTCGGGAGTACACATATGACGGTCTGGATAGTGGTGTCAATCCTTGCGCTGGTTTTAAGCCCCCTGGCGTGGCTGCGTCCTTCGCGCCATTCGAGCGGGCGCATGGCTTTGCGCATGGAGGCGCGGCGCATTGGCCTGGCCATGCAACTGACGCCCCAGGAATGGCCACACTGGCTCAAGCACGAGCCGCCAAGCCCGTGTGCCCAGTATCACCGGCCACGGCGTGGCACCACGCGGGTGACCTGGAGTTACTGGCAGTTGGAGCCGGGGGTTTGGGTCAATCAGTGGCAGGAAACCTGCGTCGATGAAAAGTTGTTGCCACATTTTGCGACGCTGCCGGCGAACGTCTACAAAGTCGAAGCCGACAAGCAAATGATCACCCTGTACTGGGGCGAGAAGGGCGAGTTGAGCGTGTTGCAGGACATTGACGCGGTGCTCAAGGCGCTGGCCTGAGATTCCTGCGGGCATTAAAAAGCCCGAAAGTATCATCGGGCTGGAGTTGGCCAGGCAGGCCGGTAATTCGTTTTACGTGCCGCTAGCCTAGCCGCATATTCGGTTCTGTACAGCCCTTTAAATCAAAATTCACATTATTGATTTCGCGAATGATTAAACATTGGCGGGGCGATGCCGGCTGCCCCGGGTTCTGAAATGACTGAAAAGTCGCGTTTTTGCGGCCCTTTCGAGCGATTGACAATTCTTCGGATTTGGCTGAAGGTGACGTACCCAAATCAAACGGGCGTATGAATTGAGCGTTTGTCTTTCAGACCGTTCGTACAGAATCCCGACTATCGCGTTGGCGGGTGTGCCTGGCAAATTGGCGTTAGCATCGACGGTAACGTCAGTGCCTACGCTGAATCCTGCGTCCGACGTGTACTGTTCAGCTTCCATATCGTGGAGATCAGTTGATGATTTACGAAGGTAAAGCCATCACGGTTAAGGCTCTTGAAAGTGGCATCGTCGAATTGAAATTCGACCTCAAGGGTGAGTCCGTCAACAAGTTCAACCGTCTAACCCTGAATGAATTGCGTCAGGCCGTAGACACCATCAAAGCAGATGCTTCGGTCAAGGGCGTGATCGTCTCCAGCGGCAAGGACGTGTTCATCGTCGGCGCTGACATCACCGAATTCGTCGACAACTTCAAGCTGCCCGATGCCGAGCTTGTGGCTGGCAACCTCGAAGCCAACAAGATTTTCAGCGATTTCGAAGACCTCAACGTGCCAACCGTTGCCGCGATCAATGGCATCGCCCTGGGCGGCGGTCTGGAAATGTGCCTGGCCGCCGACTTCCGCGTGATGTCTGCCACCGCGAAAATCGGCCTGCCGGAAGTCAAGCTGGGCATCTACCCAGGCTTCGGCGGTACCGTGCGCCTGCCGCGCATCATCGGTGCCGACAATGCCATCGAGTGGATTGCCGCCGGCAAGGAAAACCGTGCTGAAGACGCGCTGAAAGTCGGCGCCGTGGATGCTGTGGTGGCTCCCGACAAGCTGGCAGAAGCCGCGCTGAACCTGATCAAGGGCGCCATCAGCGGCGAATTTGACTACAAGGCCAAGCGTCAGCCAAAGCTGGAAAAACTCAAGCTCAACGCCATCGAACAGATGATGTCGTTCGAAACCGCCAAGGGTTTCGTGGCTGGCCAGGCCGGCCCGAACTACCCGGCGCCGGTTGAAGCGATCAAGACCATCCAGAAGGCCGCGAACTTCGGTCGCGACAAAGCCCTGGAAGTCGAAGCTGCCGGCTTCGTCAAACTGGCCAAGACCTCTGCCGCGCAGAGCTTGATCGGTCTGTTCCTGAACGATCAGGAACTGAAGAAAAAGGCCAAGGCCTACGACGAAATCGCTCGCGACGTTAAACAGGCTGCCGTACTCGGCGCCGGTATCATGGGCGGCGGTATCGCCTATCAGTCGGCGTCCAAAGGCACGCCGATCCTGATGAAAGACATCAACGAGCACGGCATCGAGCAGGGTCTGGCAGAAGCCGCGAAGCTGCTGGTAGGCCGCGTTGATAAAGGCCGCATGACTGCAGCGAAAATGGCTGAAGTGCTTAACGGCATTCGTCCGACCCTGTCCTACGGTGATTTCGGCCACGTCGACCTGGTGGTCGAAGCGGTTGTCGAGAACCCGAAGGTCAAGCAGGCGGTACTGGCTGAAGTTGAAGCCCAGGTGAAAGAAGACACGATCCTGGCGTCCAACACCTCGACCATTTCCATCACCTTGCTGGCCAAGGCGCTCAAGCGTCCGGAAAACTTCGTCGGCATGCACTTCTTCAACCCGGTGCACATGATGCCGCTGGTGGAAGTGATCCGTGGCGAGAAGTCCAGCGAGCTGGCCGTTGCCACCACCGTTGCCTACGCCAAGAAAATGGGCAAGAACCCGATCGTCGTCAATGACTGCCCGGGCTTCCTGGTCAACCGCGTACTGTTTCCGTACTTCGGCGGTTTCGCCAAGCTGGTCAGCGCCGGTGTGGACTTCGTGCGCATCGACAAGGTCATGGAAAAATTCGGCTGGCCAATGGGCCCGGCGTACCTGATGGACGTGGTCGGCATCGACACCGGCCACCACGGTCGCGACGTAATGGCTGAAGGCTTCCCGGACCGCATGAAAGACGACCGCCGCTCGGCGATCGACGCGCTCTACGAAGCCAAGCGCCTGGGCCAGAAGAATGGCAAGGGCTTCTACGCCTACGAGACCGACAAGAAGGGCAAGCAGAAGAAAGTGGCCGACCCATCGGTTCACGAAGTACTCGCGCCGGTCATCTACGAACAGCGTGAAGTGTCCGACGAGGACATCGTCAACTGGATGATGATCGCCCTGTGCCTGGAAACCGTGCGCTGCCTGGAAGACGGCATCGTTGAAACCGCAGCCGAGGCCGACATGGGCCTGGTCTACGGTATTGGTTTCCCTCCATTCCGTGGTGGTGCGCTGCGTTACATCGATTCCATCGGTGTGGCCGAGTTCGTTGCCCTGGCTGATCAATACGCTGATCTGGGCCCGCTGTACCACCCGACTGCGAAGCTGCGCGAGATGGCCAAGAACGGCCAGAGCTTCTTCGGTTAAGTGCCCAGACGACTAGAGCGAGAATATTTATGAGCTTGAATCCAAGAGACGTCGTGATTGTCGACTTCGGTCGTACTCCGATGGGCCGCTCCAAGGGCGGCATGCACCGCAACACCCGTGCCGAAGACATGTCGGCGCACCTGATCAGCAAATTGCTGGAACGCAACGTCAAGGTCGACCCGAACGAAGTCGAAGACGTGATCTGGGGCTGCGTCAACCAGACCCTGGAGCAGGGCTGGAACATCGCCCGCATGGCTTCCCTGATGACGCAGATCCCGCACACCGCTGCCGGCCAGACCGTCAGCCGCCTGTGTGGCTCGTCCATGAGCGCGCTGCACACCGCTGCCCAAGCGATCATGACCGGTAACGGTGATGTGTTCGTGGTTGGCGGCGTGGAGCACATGGGCCACGTCAGCATGATGCACGGTGTGGATCCGAACCCGCACATGTCCCTGTACGCGGCGAAAGCCTCGGGCATGATGGGCCTCACCGCTGAAATGCTTGGCAAAATGCACGGCATTACCCGCGAAGCCCAGGATGCATTCGGCCTGCGTTCCCACCAGTTGGCCCACAAGGCCACCGTGGAAGGCAAGTTCAAGGATGAAATCATCCCGATGAACGGCTACGACGAGAACGGTTTCCTGAAACTGTTCGACTACGACGAAACCATTCGTCCGGACACCACCCTGGAAAGCCTGGCGGCCCTGAAGCCGGCCTTCAATCCAAAGGGCGGCACCGTGACAGCCGGTACTTCGTCGCAGATCACTGACGGTGCTTCGTGCATGATCGTGATGTCGGCCCAGCGTGCCCAGGACCTGGGCATCCAGCCGATGGCCGTGATTCGTTCGATGGCAGTCGCAGGTGTGGACCCGGCAATCATGGGCTATGGTCCAGTACCGGCCACACAAAAAGCATTGAAGCGCGCAGGCCTGACTATCTCCGACATCGACTTCTTCGAGCTCAACGAAGCTTTCGCCGCACAGGCCCTGCCAGTGCTGAAAGATTTGAAAGTGCTCGACAAGATGAACGAGAAGGTTAACCTGCACGGCGGCGCGATTGCCTTGGGTCACCCGTTTGGGTGTTCCGGCGCTCGTATCTCCGGCACGTTGCTTAACGTGATGAAGCAAAATGGCGGCAACCTTGGGGTTGCAACCATGTGCATTGGCCTCGGCCAAGGCATCTCCACCGTCTTCGAACGTATCTAAACGTTTCGTTGACGGAAGCCGGGGCCCAGTGCCCCGGTTTTTGTTTTTTGGAATTTTTTATATTTTTTTTTAACAAATTTTGTAAGAGGGCCAGAGCATGAAAGTCGAACCAGGGCTCTACCAGCATTATAAAGGTCCGCAGTACCGCGTTTTTAATGTGGCGCGGCATTCCGAGACCGAAGAGGAAGTGGTGTTCTACCAAGCACTGTATGGCGATTACGGCTTTTGGGTGCGTCCCTTGAGCATGTTCCTGGAGACCGTCGAAGTTGACGGCGAACAGGTCCCGCGCTTTGCTTTGATGCAGGCCGAACCCAGCCTTTTTTCCGTGCAATAAAGGCAGGCCGCGCAGAATGCTGCGCTTGACCTCACCTTGTTGCCACTATATATAGCGTTGCCGCGTCAGGCGCCAACCGCCTTTCACTTCTCGAATTCAGGAATTTTCCGATCCATGGGCAAATCGCTGGTCATTGTGGAATCCCCGGCTAAGGCCAAGACCATCAACAAGTACTTGGGTAACGAGTACGTGGTGAAGTCGAGTATCGGCCATATCCGAGACCTGCCCACCAGCGGTTCGGCTAGCGCCAGCAAGGAGCCTGCCGCCAAGCGCGGCAAGGCGGCTGCGGGCGAAGGTCCGGTGCTCACGCCTAAAGAGAAAGCGCGCAAGCAGCTGGTCTCGCGCATGGGTGTCGATCCCGATCATGGCTGGAAAGCCAAGTACGAGATCCTCCCGGGCAAGGAAAAGGTCATCGAAGAGCTGCGCCGGCTCGCCAAGGATGCTGACACCATCTATCTCGCAACCGACTTGGACCGCGAAGGGGAGGCTATTGCCTGGCACCTGCGGGAAGCCATCGGGGGTGACGACAGCCGCTACAAGCGCGTGGTGTTCAACGAAATTACCAAGAAGGCGATCCAGGAAGCCTTCTCCAAGCCGGGCGAACTGGACATTGACCGCGTCAATGCCCAGCAGGCCCGTCGCTTCCTCGACCGCGTCGTGGGTTACATGGTCTCGCCGCTGCTGTGGGCGAAAATCGCTCGTGGCCTGTCCGCCGGCCGTGTGCAATCGGTTGCGGTAAAGCTGGTGGTGGAGCGTGAGCGCGAGATTCGTGCGTTCAACCCTGAAGAATATTGGGAAGTGCACGCTGACCTGGGCACTGCCAAGGGCAACAACGTACGCTTTGAAGTGGCCCGCGAGAAAGGCGAGGCCTTCAAGCCGCTCAACGAAGCCCAGGCCATGGCCGCGCTGGAGAAGCTCAAGGCTTCCAGCTACAGCATCGTCAAGCGTGAAGACAAGCCCACCAGCAGCAAGCCGTCGGCGCCGTTCATCACCTCCACCCTGCAACAGGCCGCGAGCAACCGCCTGGGCTTCGGGGTGAAGAAGACCATGATGATGGCCCAGCGTCTGTATGAAGCGGGCTACATCACGTATATGCGTACCGACTCCACCAACCTGTCGCAAGACGCGGTGGCGATGGCGCGTACTTATATTGAAAGCGAGTTCGGCAAGAAGTACCTGCCGGAGAAGCCGAACGTCTATAGCAGCAAGGAAGGCGCACAAGAGGCTCACGAAGCGATTCGTCCCTCCGACGCCAATACCGAGCCAAGCAAGCTGAGCGGCATGGAGCGCGACGCTGAGCGCCTCTACGAGCTGATCTGGCGCCAGTTCCTGGCTTGCCAGATGCTGCCGGCGCAATACCTGTCGACGACTGTCAGCGTGGGTGCTGGTGACTTCGAGCTGCGCGCCAAGGGCCGTATCCTCAAGTTCGACGGTTACACCCGCGTGATGCCGCAAATCGCCAAGCCGGGCGACGACGATGTACTGCCGGACATGGCACAGGGCGATGTGTTGAAGCTGATCAAGCTCGACCCGTCCCAGCACTTCACCAAGCCGCCGGCGCGTTACTCGGAAGCCAGCCTGGTCAAGGAGATGGAAAAGCGCGGTATCGGTCGTCCTTCGACCTATGCGGCGATCATCTCCACCATCCAGGACCGCGGCTACGTGGCCTTGCACAACCGTCGTTTCTACTCGGAAAAGATGGGCGACATCGTCACCGAGCGCCTGTCCGAGAGCTTCTCCAACCTGATGGACTACGGCTTCACCGCCGGCATGGAAGAGAACCTCGATGACGTGGCCCAGGGCGAACGCGACTGGAAAAACGTGCTCGACGAGTTCTACGGCGACTTCAAAAAGAAACTTGAAGTGGCTGAAAGCGCCGAGAACGGCATGCGGGCCAACCAGCCGGTGATGACGGACATTCCGTGCCTCACTTGCGGTCGCCCGATGCAGATTCGTACCGCCTCCACCGGTGTGTTCCTCGGTTGCTCGGGTTACAGCCTGCCGCCGAAAGAGCGCTGCAAGGCCACCGTCAACCTGGTGCCGGGCGATGAAATCGCGGCCGATGACGAGGGTGAATCCGAGTCACTGGTATTGCGTGGCAAGCACCGTTGCCCGATCTGCAGCACGGCAATGGATGCCTACCTGCTGGACGAGAAGCACAAGCTGCACATCTGCGGTAACAACCCGGATTGCAACGGCTACGAGATCGAAGAAGGCACTTACCGCATCAAGGGCTACGAAGGCCCGAGCCTGGAATGCGACAAGTGCGGCAGCGAGATGCAGCTCAAGACCGGCCGTTTCGGCAAGTTCTTCGGTTGCACCAACCCGACGTGCAAGAACACCCGCAAACTGCTGAAAAGCGGTGACGCAGCGCCGCCGAAGATGGACCCGGTGAAGATGCCTGAGCTCAAGTGCGAGAAGGTCAACGACACCTACATCCTGCGTGATGGTGCTTCGGGGCTGTTCCTGGCTGCCAGCCAGTTCCCGAAAAACCGTGAGACCCGTGCACCGCTGGTGATGGAGATCGTGCCCCACAAGGACGAGATCGATCCGAAGTACCACTTCCTCTGCGAAGCGCCGAAGAAGGACCCGGACGGTCGCCCGTCCGTAATCCGCTACAGCCGCAAGACCAAGGAGCAGTACGTGCAGACCGAGGTTGAAGGCAAGCCTACCGGCTGGAAAGCGTTCTACGACGGTGGCAAGTGGAAGGTCGAGGACAAGCGCCAGGGCGCTTGATACGATCAGCTACATGCACAAAGGCCGCCTTGATAGGCGGCCTTTTTTTGCGCTTGCAGTGGCCTTGGCTGATCCGTGACACTGTTCAGCCAGCATCACGCTTTATTCGTTGTGGAGACTGCCTTCATGGCCAACGAACTCTATACCCGTACCAACCAGAAAATTTACTTCGCGGGTTTGTCCCTGGAAGCCCTTGGCCGTGCCGAGGAAGGAAAGGAGATGAACGCTATCGCGCTGGTACAGGCCGGGCGTGAAGCCGCGCTGTTCCACCTGTATGGCGCCTTGCTTGGCTTATGCCATGAGATCGCCGGGTTCTACCGTCTGCCGCAGGCCGGCTCGCCGCGTGCGGAAATGATCATCCACCGGGATGTGCTGGAGTCCATGGCCATCCCGGAGTTGGCCGAACTGGTGGAGATGGCGCAAAGCCCGGACAGTTGGCTGGCGCGCTTGCTGGTAGCCCACGCGGAGATGTTCCAACCGCCACGGGTGAAGCACACGCCCAAAGGCGATGTGACCCAGCCGCTGATCGTGGCCGTAAGCCTGGACGAAGAAGGACCCGAGCCGTTGAGCCGGGAAGAGCTGGAAAGCTGGCGGCAGGAGCTGAAGAAGTTGGCCATTCGGTTTCGGGATGGATTGAACGAGTGCTGAAGGCTTTTCGCTGACAACTACCGCTCTTGTGGCGAGGGAGCTTGCTCCCGCTGGGTTGCGAAGCAGCCCCAAGGCTTTTCAGGCCTGGCAGTGTCAGCTGTCGGAGGGCCGCGGCTCAGCCCAATGCGGGCAAGCCCGCTCGCCACAAGACTGATATAATGCCGGCCTTTCGTGGAGAACAGACTTTTATGCCAACGTCCTTTCTGGAAATTGTTGAGTTGCCCGACGGCCGAATCGAGCTGCGCCGGGCTGAGGACGAGGGTTCTCTGGTGATCTTGGATTTTTCCGAGGACGCAAAAGCGTTCCTGCAGGGCCAGCACGTGGAAGTGGCAAAAGCCATGTTGAGCGTAGGTGTGCAGATGGCGGGGCGCCTGGCTGAAGGCGAACCGGAAAAGGAAGACGGTCCGCGGATTCTTCACTGAGTCCGTCTGTCGACTTTTTTACAGGCTTCAATTGTGCAGATCGGCTTCTCAATTCTGAAGAAGCCTCGCGTCATGGCGGATCCTGACAGCTGTCAGTTACCCGCGTATCGTTTTATCCCAACCGAATGTTCAAGCTTTGCGCATCACCTGTGCGGGCGGCGCTGATCAGTTGCTGCCTGGCCGCCGTGGTCAGCGGGTTCAGCCAGCTGACCACCGTATGGCTACGGCCCAGGCGCAAGGCTTCGCAGGTCAACTGCTGGGCGCTTTGAGCACCACGGGGTTGCAGCAACAGGATGCGTTCGCGGTTCAGGCCGGCATCCCGCAGCCAGGCCTGGGTCAGGCTGGACGGCGGGGCGATCAGCGTCAGCCAGCGGGCGTCCTGTTCCTCGCTCAATTCGCGAAGGATCGGCGCCAACAGGCTCAGGCAGTTCCCGGCAGCACCGCGCAACGACAGTTCACTGAACGCCTCGGGTTCGGCGCTCCAGGGCGCTTCGACCACTTCCTTGAGGATGGGCGCAAGGGGCTGGGCCATAAAGGCCTCAAACAGCGACAGTTGAGTGTGTTGTGGGGTCTGTAGGAACTGCATGATGCCTCCGTTAGCGGCGAATAACGCCGACGCTCAAGCCTTCAATCACCAGGTCCTGATCCTTCAGGTTCACTTCAATCGGCGCGAATTCGGGGTTCTCGGCCAGGAGCCAGACCTTGCTGCCTTCGCGCTTGAAGCGTTTGACCGTCACTTCATCGCCGATACGGGCGACGACGATCTGGCCATTGCGAGCTTCACGTGTGGTGTGGACGGCCAGCAGGTCGCCGTCGAAAATGCCCACGTCCTTCATGCTCATGCCATGGACCCGCAACAGGTAGTCGGCACGGGGATGGAAGAAGGTCGGGTTGATGTTGCAGGATTCCTCGACGTGCTGTTGCGCCAGGATCGGCGCACCGGCAGCGACCCGGCCGATGATCGGCAGTGTCGACTCGTCGGCCTTGGCTTCGAAGCCAGGGATGCGAATACCGCGTGAAGCACCCGGGGTCATCTCGATCGCGCCTTTGCGGGCGAGGGCCTTGAGGTGTTCTTCAGCGGCGTTGGGTGACTTGAATCCCAGTTCCAGCGCAATTTCCGCCCGGGTCGGCGGGTAGCCGTTGTCATCGAGGCAGCGCTTGATAAAAGCCAGAATCTCAGCTTGGCGTGGCGTCAGTTTTAGCATGTTGATCGCTCTGTCTTTTTATACAGTGACTGGGATTATATACAGTGGACTGCGCTTGGCAATCACCGTTTTCAGTCACTCCGCTGGACGGTCATTTATCACCTGTCCTACACACTGGAGACAGCGCTGCCTACAGACCTTGGCGAATGTGATTAAATGGCCATGAACTAGCTGACCGGCCAGCCGCAAACCGACCTGCAGGCTTGACAAGACATAGCTTGAAACGTATGTTTCAAACAAGTGTTTGTCAGGCGGAGTAGCCATGGCCCAGTCGGAAACCGTTGAACGCATTCTCGATGCTGCCGAGCAGTTGTTCGCGGAAAAAGGATTTGCTGAAACTTCATTGCGGCTGATTACCAGCAAGGCCGGGGTCAACCTGGCGGCAGTGAACTACCATTTCGGCTCCAAGAAGGCGCTGATCCAGGCCGTGTTCTCTCGGTTCCTGGGGCCTTTCTGCATCAGCCTCGACCGTGAGCTGGAGCGTCGCCAGGCCAAGCCTGAAAACAAGCCAAGCCTGGAAGACCTGCTGGAGATCCTCGTCGAACAAGCCCTGGTGGTTCAGCCACGCAGCGGCAACGACCTGTCGATCTTCATGCGCCTGTTGGGCCTGGCGTTCAGCCAGAGCCAGGGCCACCTGCGCCGCTATCTGGAAGACATGTACGGCAAGGTGTTCCGCCGCTATATGTTGCTGGTCAACGAAGCCGCCCCGCGTATCCCGCCAATCGAACTGTTCTGGCGCGTGCACTTCATGCTCGGTGCCGCGGCATTCAGCATGTCCGGGATCAAGGCACTGCGTGCGATTGCCGAGACCGACTTCGGCGTCAACACCTCCATCGAGCAGGTCATGCGCCTGATGGTGCCGTTTCTCGCCGCCGGCATGCGTGCCGAAACCGGCGTCACCGACCAGGCCATGGCCGCCGCCCAATTGCGCCCGCGCAGCAAGTCAGTACCGGTCCCGGCCAAGGTTTAACCCCTCCCGGGTGTGCGCGGCCGCTTGCATCCGCTAAGCTAGCCGCCCATGCCGATTTCAGCTATTTATCCACAGCCCGTTGCGCTCGCTGAGCGTCCGTCTCCAGATTCAATCCTGGCGATGCGATCTCGCGGGGGCTTCGGGCTGCGTGCGTTATTTAAGGAAGCTATATGACCCAAGCCCTGCAAGGCTCTTTGATGGTGGACGTTGCCGGCACCTGGCTGACGGCTGAGGATCGCCACTTGTTGCGTCAGCCCGAGGTGGGCGGCCTGATCATTTTTGCACGCAATATCGAGCATCCTCGGCAGGTGCGTGAATTGAGCGCGGCGATTCGCGCCGTGCGCCCGGACCTGTTGCTGGCGGTCGATCAGGAAGGCGGCCGAGTGCAGCGCTTGCGTCAGGGGTTTGTGCGTCTGCCGGCGATGCGTGCCTTGGCCGACAACCCGAATGCGGAGCAACTGGCCGAGCAGTGCGGTTGGATCATGGCAACCGAAGTGCTGGCGGTTGGCCTGGACCTGAGCTTCGCCCCGGTGCTGGACCTCGATTACCAACGCAGCGCCGTCGTGGGCACTCGCGCCTTCGAAGGCGATCCCGAGCGCGCCGCCGTGCTCGCGGGCGCCTTCATCCGTGGTATGAACAGCGCCGGTATGGCGGCCACCGGCAAGCACTTCCCCGGCCACGGCTGGGCCGAAGCCGATTCCCACGTCGCCATTCCCAACGACGAGCGCAGCCTGGAACAGATTCGCGCCAATGACCTGGTGCCTTTCGCGCGCCTGAGCAAGCAACTGGCAGCCGTCATGCCGGCCCATGTGATTTATCCACAAGTGGACGCGCAACCGGCCGGCTTCTCCCGGCGCTGGTTGCAGGACATCCTGCGTGGCGAGTTGCAGTTCGACGGGGTGATCTTCAGTGACGACCTGTCGATGGCGGGGGCTCATGTGGTCGGTGATGCTGCCAGTCGTATTGAGGCGGCGTTGACTGCCGGTTGCGACATGGGCTTGGTGTGCAACGACCGCGCCGCCGCCGAGCTGGCCCTGAGTGCCGCCCAGCGCATGAAGGTCACTCCGTCGGCGCGTATCGCTCGGATGCGTGGTCAGGCTGTGGCGTCGACCGAGTACAAGCAGGATCCGCGTTGGTTGGCGGCGTTGGGTGCGCTGCGAGATGCTCAGTTGATCGACTGACAACTGCGGTGCGCCCTTCGCGAGCAAGCCCGCTCCCACATCAGACCGCATTCCTCCAGGGTATATGCGGTCAAATGTGGGAGCGGGCTTGCTCGCGAAGGCGATCTAACAGTCAGCGCTTCTCTTGCTTGTGAGGCAACGGCGCAAACAACGCCTCGATATCCTCATTCCCCAACTTCCAATCCCCCGTCGTCCGCCCATCCAGAACGCCCGCCGCCAGATCAGACTTTTCCTGCTGCAAATGCTGGATTTTCTCTTCCACGGTGCCCCGGGCAATCATCTTGTAGACGAATACCGGCTTCTCCTGGCCGATGCGGTACGCACGGTCGGTGGCCTGGTTTTCCGTGGCCGGGTTCCACCACGGGTCGTAGTGAATCACCGTGTCGGCTTCCGTCAGGTTAAGTCCGACGCCGCCTGCCTTCAGGCTGATCAGGAAGATCTGCAGCTTGCCGCTCTGGAAGTCTTTCACCGGCGTGCGCCGATCCCGCGTCTGACCGGTAAGCAGCGCATAAGCCACGCCGCGCTTCTTCAACTCGGCCTCGATCAGGCTCAGCATCGAAGTGAACTGGGAAAACAGCAGAATCCTGCGGCCTTCGGCAAACAGCTCTTCGAGCATCTCCATCAAGCTGTCGAGTTTGCCCGAGCTACTGCCCTTTGCCGGCAGGGTTGCATCATTGACCAGGCGTAAATCACAGCACACCTGGCGCAACTTGAGCAGCGCCTCCAGGATGATGATCTGGCTGCGCGCCACACCCTTGCGGGTAATCTCGTCGCGGACTTTCTTGTCCATCGCCAGGCGCATGGTTTCGTACACGTCGCGTTGGGCTTCGTTGAGGTCGACCCAGTGGATGATCTCGGTCTTGGGCGGCAGCTCGGTCGCCACCTGCTCCTTGGTGCGACGCAGCAGGAACGGCTTGATCCGACCATTAAGGTGCTGCAATCGCACATCGCTGCCGCGCTTTTCGATCGGTACGCGGTAATCGCGGTTGAAGCTCTTCACGTCCCCCAGCCAACCCGGCAGCAGGAAGTGGAACAGCGACCACAGCTCGCCCAAGTGGTTTTCCAGCGGTGTACCGCTGAGGCACAGGCGCTGGCGGGCGTTCAGCTCGCGGGCCGCCTGGGCCGCCTTGCTGTTGGGGTTCTTGATGTACTGCGCTTCGTCAAGGATCAGCACGTGCAAGGGCAGGGCGGCCAGTTGCTCGATGTCCTTGGGCAGCAGGGCGTAGGTGGTCAGCAGCAGGTCGTAGTCCTGCAACTGAGGGAAATGTTTCTTGCGCCCCGCGCCGTACAACGCCATGACTTTGAGCTGCGGCGTGAAGTGCGCCGCTTCGTCGAGCCAGTTCGGGATCAGGCTGGTGGGCATCACCACCATGCACGGGCGGTCCAGGCGTCCGGCGATTTTCTCGCTGAGAATATGCGCCAGGGTTTGCAGGGTTTTGCCCAGGCCCATGTCATCCGCGAGAATCCCGCCGACGTCGAGTTGGCGCAGCGACTGCATCCAGCTCAGGCCTTCCAGTTGATAAGGGCGCAACGTTGCGTTCAAGCCTTCCGGCGCTTCGCAGCTGAAATCCTTGATGTCCCGCAGGCGCTGGGCGAAGTTGCGGATCTTTTCGCCGCCTTCCCATTGCAGCGGCAGGTCTTCCAGCGGGTTCAGGCGAATCGCGTCGGCCTTGGCCAGGCGCAGCGCGGTGGTGCCGGGCTCTTGCAGGTAGAACTCGCCCAGGGTCGCCAGCACCGGTTTCAGCCGGCCATAAGGCAGCGCCACTTGAAGCGGGCCGTGGCCGTTGGGCAGGCCGGGAATGTTCACCAGGATCAGTTCGTCATCGCGGCGCCGGGCGAGTTTTTCCGGGTTGAGAATCTCGGTGTGGGAGCGCATCAGGTTCAACAGGATCGGCAGCAAGCTCAGGCGTTCGCCGTTGACGATGATCCCCAGCTCCAAGTCGAACCAGTCACGCTCCGGCACTTCGTCGACGCTGGCGTACCAGTCGTCGACGGCGCTCAGGTCAAAACCGAAATCCTCATCGATCTGTAGTTCCCAACCCTGGGCGCGCAGGTTCGGCGAGGCATTCAGGGTGAAGTTCAGCCACGCGCTGTCATTGACCATCTCGAACAGCTCGCCGGCGCTTTCCGGCAGGGCCTTGCTCTGGCGGGTGGCGATCTTGAAGCCCAGCAGGCGCAGCTGTTCGCGAAACTGCTGCTCCACCTCGGGGTGGCGCTTGATCCGCAGGCTCTGTTGTTCCTGGCGCACGATAATGTCGGCGTTCTTCTGGCCGCTGACGTAGTTGCCCAAATAGTTGAAGGACAACGCTGCGCGATGCTGGATATAACGCTGCATCTTGCCGTTGCGCGGCTCGAAGGCACTGAACTCGATACTCGCCAGCCACAGGCGCGGCACCGGTTGCACGTCTTCCATCACCACTTGCGGCAACACCACGCGGTTATCCAGCACCGCCTGGAGCTTCTCCAGCAACTCGGCATCCTGGGCCGCCGCCGGGTAGGCCAGGGTTTCCTGGACCTTGAGCAGCACGGCGGCGATGTGTTTGCAGTTGGTGTGCACGGGGCAGGTGCAGCGGCTGTCCACCAGGATCAGCGTGCCCTTGGCGGATTCGCGCAGGGAGATGGTCTGGCGGTAGACATTGCCACCCGAGCCTTCGCAGCTGGCAATGATGGTGCTGTCGCCGGACTCGACGATACGCACGCGGTTTTCCAGGGCGTAGCGTCGGCCACGCTCGAGGCTTTGCTCTTTAAAGCGATTGGCCCACGAAGGGGCCAGGGGTTTGGTCAACGACGACGTCAGGGGCATGGTGCTGGATCAGTCCTGGACATCGGGCGGTGGAGCGCTGGGCGGCTTGGCGGTCAGCGAAGTGATCTTGATCAGCAGGGCGAGGTGGCCGCCGTCCAGGTAGTTGAGCTGGTTGTTCTTGGTGCGCACGTCTTGCTGGCTGAGGTGTTCGCTGGCGATGACGCTGCCGTTGGCGTCGAACTGGTTAACCCAGAAGTCCGCGTCGATATCGGTAAAGCGCCCAAGCTGCAGGTTCAGGGTGCCTTCGATGGGGAACTGGCCGAACTGTTCCTGGCCATCGCTGATGGCCAGCTTCACCGGTTGCTCACCGAGATTCTGTTCCCAGGACTTGTGCAGCAATACGGTGTAGTCGCTGCTGGCTTGCAGCTTCTCGACAATATTGCCCAGTCGTGGCGGGCTCATTTTGTCAGTCCCCAGGCGTGGTGCGCCGGCGTCCCAGTTTTCCGGCGCCGCACGGCTGTTGATCACCGGCTCGGCGTTCTGGCGCACCAGGATCATCTCCACCAGGTACGGGCTGTCGGCGAACGCCGAAGGCGCAACGACCACCAACAACAAGCTCAAAATGCGGAACAGGCGCATTGGGGCGTCCTTCAAGCAGATTTCGGGATGAGGCGCTCAAACAGCGCCTCCAGTGTATTAAAGCGTTCTTCGGCGCGTTCCATCGGCACCATGAATTTGAACAGCGTAGCCCCTTCGAACTTGTAGCGATTGGGCTGGCCCTGAATCAGCTTGATCAGCACCAGTGGGTCCACCGGCGTCTGTGCTTCGAACTCGATACGCCCGCCTTGCGGCCCGGCGTCGACCTTCTTGATGCCCAGTTGCTCAGCCTGCAATTTGAGCAGGGTCAGGCGCACCAGGTTCTTGGTCGGCTCCGGCAACAGGCCGAAGCGGTCGATCATCTCCACTTGAAGGTCCTTGAGACCTTCTTCGTCGGTGGCCGAGGCGATGCGCTTGTACAGGATCAGTCGCGCATGCACATCCGGCAGGTAGTCTTCGGGGATCAGCGCCGGCAGGCGCAGGTTGATCTCCGGGCCGCCACCCAGCGGTTGGTCGAGGTTCGGTTGTTCGCCCTTGCGGATGGACTTCACCGCGCGCTCGAGCATTTCCATATACAGGGTGAAGCCGACGGCCTGGATCTGCCCGCTCTGGCCGTCGCCCAGCAGTTCGCCGGCGCCGCGGATTTCCAGGTCGTTGGTGGCCAGCACAAAGCCGGCGCCGAGGTCCTGGGTGTTGGCGATCGCTTCCAGGCGCTTCTCGGCGTCGGAAGTGATCTGCTGGCGCGGCGGTGTCAGCAGATAGGCATACGCCTGGTGGTGACTGCGCCCGACCCGGCCGCGCAGCTGGTGCAGCTGCGCCAGGCCGAACTTGTCGGCGCGCTCGATGATGATGGTGTTGGCGCTCGGCACGTCGATGCCGGTCTCGATGATGGTCGAGGCGATCAGCACGTTGAAGCGCTTGTGATAGAAGTCGCTCATCACCTGTTCGAGTTCGCGCTCGCGCATCTGCCCGTGGCCGATGGCGATCCGTGCTTCCGGCACCAGTTCGGCGAGGTCGGCGGCGCATTTCTCGATGGTTTTTACATCGTTGTGCAGGTAGTACACCTGGCCGCCGCGCAGCAACTCACGCAGCAGGGCTTCCTTGACCGTGCTTTTGTTCTGCTCCATGACGAAGGTGCGCACCGACAACCGGCGCGCCGGCGGCGTGGCGATGATCGAGAGGTCGCGCATGCCCGACACCGCCATGTTCAGCGTGCGCGGAATCGGCGTGGCGGTGAGCGTCAGGATGTCGACTTCACTGCGCAGGGCCTTGAGCTGTTCTTTCTGGCGAACCCCGAAGCGGTGCTCTTCGTCGATGATCACCAGCCCGAGGTTCTTGATCTTCACGTCATCCGACAGCAGCTTGTGAGTGCCGATGACAATGTCGATCTTGCCTTCCGCCAGGTCGGCGATGGCCGCATTCACTTCCTTGGCCGATTTGAAGCGGCTCATCACCTCCACAGTCACCGGCCAGTCGGCAAAGCGGTCGCGAAAGCTGTTGTAGTGCTGCTGGGCGAGCAGGGTGGTGGGGACGAGGATCGCCACTTGGCGGCCGCCGTGCACCGCAATAAACGCTGCGCGCATTGCCACTTCGGTCTTGCCGAAGCCCACGTCGCCGCACACCAGGCGGTCCATCGGCTTGGGCGCCAGCATGTCGGCGCGCACGGCGTCGATGGTGGTTTGCTGGTCCGGGGTTTCTTCGAAGGCGAAGCCGGCGCTGAAGGTGGCGTAGTCGGCTTTTGGGTCGGCAAACGCATAACCTTCGCGGGCGGCGCGGCGGGCATAGATGTCGAGCAACTCGGCGGCCACATCGCGTACCTGTTCGGCGGCCTTGCGCTTGGCTTTCTGCCAGGTCTCGGAGCCCAGGCGGTGCAACGGCGCGAGGGCGTCGTCGCTGCCGGTGTAGCGGGCGATCAGGTGCAGGTTGGCCACGGGCACGTAGAGCTTGGCGCCCTCGGCGTATTCCATGGTGAGGAATTCGGCCACCTGGTTGTCGATCTCCAGGGTCTGCAGGCCCAGGTAACGGCCCACGCCGTGGTCGATATGCACCACCGGCGCGCCTTCGCGCAGCTCGGTGAGGTTCTTGATCACCGCATCGTTGTTGGCATCGGCGCGCTTTTCCCGGCGGCGGCGCTGCATCACCCGCTGACCGAACAGCGGGCTCTCGGCAATCAGTGCCAGGGCCGGGTCGTCCAGCAGCAGCCCTTCGTCCAGCGGTGCGATGGTGATCGCCAGGCGGTCCTTGCTCGCGACAAAGTCCGGCCAGCTATCGACGGTTTTCGGCCGCAGCTTCAGGCGTTCCAGCAACTCCAGCAGCACCTCGCGGCGCCCGGCGGACTCGGCGGTAAACAGCACGCGGCCGGGGAAGTCACCGAGGAAATTCGACAATGCTTCCAGCGGCTGGTTGGCCTTGGCTTCAATCGCCAGGTTCGGCAGTGCTTGTGCCGGGAAGCGCTCGCGGCCGGCGCCGGCGTCCACGTCCTGTTGGCTGGCGACTACCCGCGGCCAGTTTTTCAGGCGGGCGAAGCAGTCTTCCACCGGCAGGAACAGTTCGGCCGGTGGCAATAAAGGACGGGACGGGTCGACGCGGCGTTCTTCATAGCGGTTGCGCACGTCATTCCAGAAGTTCTCCGCCGCCTGTTCGATGCCCGGCAGCGAGAACACTTGGGTGTCCTGGGGCAGGTAATCGAAGAGGGTGGAGGTTTCGTCGAAGAACAACGGCAGGTAGTACTCGATACCCGCGGGAGTAATCCCGCTGCTCAAGTCCTGGAAAATCGGGCAGCGGCGGAAGTCCACGTCAAAGCGCTCGCGGAAACGTGCCTTGAAGCGCGTGACCGCGTCTTTTTGCAGCGGGAATTCCCGGGCCGGCAGCAGCTTGACCGAGTCGACCTTGTCGATGGAACGCTGGTTTTCCGGATCGAAGGTACGCAGGGTTTCGATTTCGTCGTCGAACAGGTCGATCCGGTAAGGCAGTTTGCTGCCCATCGGGAACAGGTCGATCAGCGCGCCACGTACCGCGAACTCGCCGTGCTCGTACACCGTGTCGACGCAGCGATAGCCACTGGCCTCAAGTCGGGTGCGCATTTGCTCCACGTCGAGCTTCTGGCCGATATCCAGCACCAGGCTGCTGCCCAGCAGGAACTTGGTCGGCGCCAGGCGATGCAGGGCCGTGGTGATCGGCACCACCAGCACGCCGTGGGCCAGTTCCGGCAAGCGGTACAGGCTGGCGATGCGCTGGGAAATGATGTCCTGGTGCGGCGAGAACAGATCGTAGGGCAGGGTTTCCCAGTCCGGGAAATGCAGTACCGGCAAATCGGGGGCGAAGAAACTCAGCTCCTGTTCCAGCCGCTCGGCACTTTGGCTGTCGGCGGTGAGCAGCAGGGTAAAGCGCTTGGCAGCGCTGGCAGCCTCGGCGATGGCCAGGCTCAGGGCGGCACCGGGCAGATTGCCCCAGTGCTGTTTACCTGCCGCGGCAGGGAGAAGCGGTAGACGCAGAACGGGCACGGAAGGTTGAGCTCCAAGCGTTGCGACAAAGTCGGTAATTGTAACGGCCCGGAGTGCCGCCTGTCAGTTGCTGACTGAGCCTATTACGGTTTGTAGGAAATGTAGTGGCTAAGACAAACAAAGGTGCCTTTTGACTCATTATGTAGTGCCGAAATCGGTGTATGTTTCGGAGGGTTACGGACACTTTGTCACATTGGTCCAACAGGGGGTGCGCTGGAAGCCGCGTATTTACTGGGCTGCAGAGGGGCGATATTTTTTTGCAAGGGGTTTTGTTGCGGGCCGCGCATTGCTCCGAGGGCGGTCGGGCGGCATAATGTAGCCCCTTTTTTCTGCCCCTACATGTGGAAGGTTCCCGTGACTCAGAAGCCCGACCAGTGTCTTGGTGAATGGATCGACCGTGAAGCACTCGCTGAAGCGATGATTCCGCTTATCGGTCAGCTATACCGCAATAACAACGTGGTGAGCTCGATCTATGGCCGCAGCCTGATCAACCAATCAGTCATCGCGATTCTCAAGGCTCATCGCTTTGCTCGCCATCGTTCTGCCGACGATAGCGAACTCTCCGTCCACGAAACATTCCCCCTGCTCAAAGCCATGAGCGAGCTCAAGCTCGGCGCGGCCTCGGTAGACCTGGGCAAGCTGGCCTACAAATTCCGCAAAGAAGGCGCTGGCCGTACCGCCGAGCAGTTCGTGCGTGAAGAAATGGCCGACGTGGTTGGCCAGCAAAACGCTGCTGCCCGCAAAGGCACCGACGTTGTGCTGTACGGCTTCGGTCGTATCGGCCGCCTGCTGGCGCGCATCCTGATCGAAAAAACCGGTGGCGGCGACGGCCTGCGCCTGCGTGCCATCGTGGTGCGTAAAGGTGCTGAAAACGACCTGACCAAGCGCGCCAGCCTGCTGCGTCGTGACTCGGTCCACGGTCCGTTCAACGGCACCATCGTCATCGACGAAGAAAACAACACCATCACCGCCAACGGTAACCTGATCCAGGTGATCTACGCGAAGAACCCGTCTGAGGTGGATTACACCCAGTACGGCATCAAGGACGCACTGCTGGTGGACAACACCGGTGTGTGGCGTGATGCCGAGGGCCTGGGCCAGCACCTGGCGTGCCCGGGTATCGACCGCGTTGTCCTGACTGCGCCTGGCAAGGGCAAGCTGAAGAACATCGTGCACGGCATCAACCACGGTGAAATCACCGCTGACGACAAGATCGTGTCCGCCGCTTCCTGCACCACCAACGCCATCGTGCCGGTGCTGAAGGCTGTGAATGACAAGTTCGGTATCGTTAACGGTCACGTTGAAACGGTTCACTCGTACACCAACGACCAGAACCTGATCGACAACTTCCACAAGGGCGATCGCCGTGGCCGTAGCGCCGCGCTGAACATGGTGATCACCGAGACCGGTGCTGCCACCGCTGCTGCCAAGGCCCTGCCTGAGCTGGCCGGCAAGCTGACCGGTAACGCGATCCGTGTTCCGACGCCGAACGTGTCGATGGCCATTCTCAACCTGAACCTTGAGAAAGCCGCCACCCGTGAAGAGATGAACGAGTACCTGCGCTACATGGCGCTGCACTCCGATCTGCACAAGCAAATCGACTTCGTCAATTCGCAGGAAGTGGTTTCCACCGACTTCGTGGGCTCGCGCCACGCCGGTGTGGTGGACGCTGAAGCGACCATCACTCAAGACAACCGCGTTGTTCTGTACGTCTGGTACGACAACGAATTCGGTTACAGCTGCCAGGTGGTTCGTGTGATGGAAGACATGGCCGGGGTTAACCCGCCAGCATTCCCGCGCTAAGCATCAGCGGTAAATGAAAAAGCCCCGACTGGTTCGGGGCTTTTTTATGTCTGTTGTTTTTGCGTTGCTTGTACCGGCCTCATCGCAGGCAAGCCAGCTCCCACATTTGAATGTATTCACAAATCAAAATGTGGGAGCTGGCTTGCCTGCGATAGCGATCCATCAAGCGCCGCCGACTATCGAAGCCTGCGCGGTACGCAGTTCATGCCGGTTGCCCTTGAACAGAATCAATGTGGCGATCAAGCCCAGCACCGCCGCGCCGCTGAGCCAGATGCCCGGTGCGGCCTTGTTGTCCAGCACGTGGATCAGGTAGGTACACGCCGCCGGAGTAAAGCCACCAAAGGTCGCCGTCGCCAGGCTGTAGGCCAGGGAGAAACCGGTGGTGCGCACTTCTACCGGCATGATCTCGGTCAGCGCTACAACCATTGCGCCGTTGTACGAGCCATACAGGAACGACAGCCAGAGCAGCACGATCAGCAGATGGCTGAAACTCGGGTTGGCCACCAGCCAGGACAGCGCTGGATAAGCGGTGAGGATCGCCAGAATAGTCGCCCCCAGCAGCAGCGGTTTACGCCCGATCTTGTCGGACACCGCACCCATCACCGGCAGCCAGATGAAGTTGGAGATGCCGACGCACACGGTTACCAGCAACGCGTCGAAGTCCGACAGGTGCAATTCGGCCTTGCCGAAGGTCGGGGTGTAGGCGGTGATCAGGTAGAACGACACGGTGGTCATCACCACCAGCGCCATGCCGGCGATCACGATGCCGAAGTTCTGGCCGATCGAACGGACGATTTCCTGCAGGGTAGGGCGGTGTTTACGTGCCTGGAATTCCGGGGTTTCTTCCAGAGAGCGACGAATCACGAAGATCACCGGCACGATCAGGCAGCCGATCAGGAACGGCACGCGCCAGCCCCAGTCACCCATTTCTTCCGGGCTGAGCCAGTGGTTCAGGCCTACGCCCAGCAGGCCGGCGAATACCACGGCGGCTTGCTGGCTGGCGGACTGCCAGCTGACGAAGAAGCCTTTACGGCCCGCAGTGGCGATTTCCGCCAGGTACACCGACACGCCGCCCAGTTCGACACCGGCGGAGAAGCCTTGCAGCAGGCGGCCGAACAGCACCAGCAACGGCGCCGCGACGCCCAGGGTGGCATACCCGGGAACGCAGGCAATCAGGATGGTACCGGCGGCCATCATCGCCAGGGTGATCACCAGGCCTTTTTTACGGCCGTGACGGTCGATGTAGGCACCGAGGAAAATCGCGCCCAGAGGACGCATCAGGAACCCGGCACCAAAGGTCGCCAGGGACAGCATCAGGGACGCGAACGCGCTGTCGGTGGGGAAAAATGTCTTGGCAATGGCCGTGGCGTAGAAGCCATAGACCATGAAGTCGAACATCTCAAGGAAGTTACCGCTGACAACGCGAAAGATCGCCTTGCCCTTGCCCGTTGTAGTGGACATGTCATGCACTCATTTTGGCTATCTTATTAGTAATCCCTGGTCGCAACCGTCCTTGCTGTTGAAGCTCTGGCACGAGGCTGGCGCTGAACAGTTTTGTAACGATATGTGTATAAGCCACCACAGGCAACAAAAAACCGATAGCAAGCTGGCAAATTGCCGCAGGCCTCCCGGTAATGAAAATCCAATGTGGGAGCGGGCTTGCTCGCGAAAACGGTGTGTCAGTCAGCTTATGAGTCACTGATACACCGCATTCGCGAGCAAGCCCGCTCCCACAGGGTTTTTGCGATCAGTTGAGGAGGGTGTTTCGCAGGCTGTCGGACAAGCCTTTTGGTGCCAGCCAGATTCCCAGGTAAGCCTTGGCCAGTTCGTCATTGCGACTGCTGAACACCACCGTGCCGTTGATTTCCAGTTTCAGGCCGCGCTGAGGCTGGAAGTCCAGCGCATAACGGTCGCCGCTGCGGATGTTGCGGAAGCTTTTGTGCAATTGATCCAGTTCAGGTTTCAGGCGGGCGAGGGTGGCGGGTGTTTGCTGACGTTCGAGGGTGGCGGTGGCGGCCTTGATCACATCGTTGCGGTCGATATCGCGAAAGTAATACAGCTCCAGGCGCAGGTCTTTTTGCTGATCCAGGGCTTGTTTGGCGCTCAGGTCAGCCGGGGCGAACAATGCCGCCGCATAGACGTCTGCCCACAGGTAGGTCAGGACGGCCTGGTTTTTCAGCACCAGTTGATGAGATTTCGGCGGAAAATCGGCTTGTTTGAGGCGATCAGCCTCATTCGCCAGAACCGGGACCGAAAACATCAGCAATAAACAAATGACGACATGCTTCATAATGGCCAGTCCTGAAAAGGTGCTTGCCTACAGGTTAATTCAATAACGAGCGCCGTGTAGTAAAGGCAAAACTGGCCTACGACGCGACCAAGGGTTAATGTGCGCGACGTTGAGCGTTCTATAGACTGTGCCCCGGCTCACACACTTGAGCCACATTGATCCTTCATGACCGCTGGCCGCGGCATGATTTAGCCAGGCGTCCAACCGTGCGCCCTGGCCTGTTCTGAGGAGTACGCATGGCTGTCTACAACTACGACGTGGTGGTACTGGGTTCCGGCCCAGCTGGAGAAGGTGCGGCGATGAACGCCGCCAAAGCAGGGCGCAAGGTGGCGATGGTCGATAGCCGTCGCCAGGTCGGCGGTAACTGCACCCACCTGGGTACCATCCCGTCCAAGGCCTTGCGTCACTCGGTGCGCCAGATCATGCAGTTCAACACCAACCCGATGTTCCGGGCCATTGGTGAGCCGCGCTGGTTCTCGTTCCCGGACGTGCTCAAGAGCGCTGAAAAAGTCATTTCCAAACAGGTTGCCTCGCGTACCGGCTTCTATGCCCGTAACCGCGTCGACCTGTTCTTCGGCACCGGCAGCTTCGCCGACGAGCAAACCGTCGAAGTGGTCTGCGCCAACGGCGTGGTCGAGAAGCTGGTAGCCAAGCACATCATCATCGCCACCGGCTCGCGTCCGTATCGCCCGGCGGATATCGATTTCCACCACCCGCGTATCTACGATAGCGACACCATCCTCAGCCTGGGCCACACCCCGCGCAAACTGATCATCTACGGCGCCGGCGTGATCGGCTGTGAATACGCCTCGATCTTCAGCGGCCTGGGTGTATTGGTCGAGCTGGTGGATAACCGCGACCAGTTGCTGAGCTTCCTCGACTCGGAAATTTCCCAGGCGTTGAGTTACCACTTCAGCAACAACAACATCACCGTGCGCCACAACGAAGAGTACGAGCGGGTCGAAGGCCTGGACAACGGTGTGATCCTGCACCTGAAATCCGGCAAGAAGATCAAGGCCGACGCCTTGCTGTGGTGCAACGGCCGTACCGGCAACACCGACAAGCTGGGCATGGAAAACATCGGTGTGAAGGTCAACAGCCGTGGCCAGATCGAAGTCGACGAGAACTACCGCACCTGCGTACCGAACATCTACGGTGCCGGTGACGTGATCGGCTGGCCAAGCCTGGCCAGTGCCGCCCATGACCAGGGCCGCTCGGCCGCTGGCAGCATTGTCGACAACGGCAGCTGGCGCTACGTCAACGACGTGCCGACCGGGATCTACACGATTCCCGAGATCAGCTCGATCGGCAAGAACGAGCACGAACTGACCAAGGCCAAGGTGCCTTATGAAGTCGGCAAGGCGTTCTTCAAGAGCATGGCGCGTGCGCAGATCGCCGGTGAGCCCCAGGGCATGCTGAAGATCCTGTTCCACCGCGAGACTCTGGAAGTGCTGGGCGTGCATTGCTTCGGCTATCAGGCGTCGGAGATCGTGCACATCGGCCAGGCGATCATGAACCAGCCGGGTGAGCTGAATACCCTCAAGTATTTCGTCAACACCACGTTCAACTACCCGACCATGGCTGAAGCCTATCGGGTAGCGGCCTACGACGGCCTCAACCGGCTTTTTTGAGCGGCTCCGGCCGGTGGCCTGAGCCGGCCGGGGAGACCGATTTCAGTAATTCCCGAGGGTGGCAGTGGCCAAACCGGGAAAGTCTGTAATCAGGCTATCTACGCCGAAGTCGGCGAGCCTGCGCATCAGCGCGGGTTCGTTGACGGTCCATACGGACACGTGCAAACCCTGGCGCTGGGCTTTTTCCAGACGCTCAGGGGTGCACAACGTCCAGTTCAACGCCAGAATCTCACAGCCATAGTTGGCCGCGACCTTCAACGGGTCGAGCCAGGCGTATTCGGCTACCAGCCCGCGGGACAGGTCCGGGGTGAGGTCCAGCGCCGCTTTCAACACTTCCCGCGAGCTTGAGGTCACGGTGACCTTGTCCATCAGCCCGAAACGCTGAGCCATTTCACGGATCGCCAGCACGGTGGTTGCCGCGCGGGTGCGCGATGCGCTTTTGACTTCCAGTTGCCAGTGGTCGAAGTCGCACTGTTCGAACAGCTCTTCCAGGCGCGGGATCGGGCAAGGGTTGACCCAGCCCGGGCCGCCTTTGCGCGCGTCCATCTTGACCAGGTCGGCGGCTGAATATTCGACGACCTTGCCGCGCCGGTCGGTGGTGCGCTTGAGCGTCGGGTCGTGGATGACCATCAGCTCGCCGTCCATGGACAGGTGCAAATCCAGTTCGCAGCGGCGCACGCCGTGCTTGAGGCATTCCTGGAAGCTGGTCAGGGTGTTTTCCGGTGCTTCGCCTTTGGCACCGCGATGGCCATAAATCAGGGTCACAGTTGCTCCTTTACGCCAGGGTTCCTGGCTGGATGGATGACGCGACGCGCCATTCAATGATCGTATTCAGGTGTCGGATTCGTCGCTTTTTTCCCGCGCCAGGCGCCGTTCCTGGGCCTGTTTCTGCAGGATATAGCGTGCCAGCAACTGGCGTTGGGCATCGGTCATGGCTTCGAATTCCGTGCCGATTTCAAAGCCACCGGTCTTGGCATCGCAATGGGTAACCTTGGCTCGCAGCAACAGCCCGAGGGCTTGCGGCATCAGCACCAGCTTGACCGCCAGGTGGCTGTCGGGCTGGATCGCGGTGGGGTTCAGAAATTCGATGCCGCCTTCGGAAATGACCACGGGCTGCGGCGTACCGATCTCGCCCAGCAGGCTTTGCGCCATGATCTGGCTGAGCAAATCCATGCGTTTGTTCTGCACTTTGAGGAAGGCGGCCAGGGTGCGGTCCCGCTCGCCGATCTGGCGCAGCAAGTGCTGGGATTCAAATTCACTCAGGTGCAACTCGCTGAGCAGATTGAACAGCGGCGAATCATCCAGCAACACTTCCTTGCTCAGCACTTCCGGGCCCGACAGTGGGGTAATTTCCAGTGCGATCATGTCCTCGATACGGTAGTATTCGCGGCGATCTTCTTCATCTAATGTCGACATGGCGAACCCAAGGCAGCGGTGATGGTCTGAGTGTAAAGCTGCTTACCTGACCCCGCCACAAGGACGTCTTCTTTTCCTCCGAACAAGCCCCGACATGTTCAGACCTCTCTTCGTATTTATTGGCACGCGTTATACCCGTGCAAAACGTCGCAATCATTTTGTGTCGTTCATTTCCCTGACCTCGATGATCGGGCTCGCCCTTGGCGTTGTCGTGATGATCGTGGTGCTGTCGGTGATGAACGGCTTCGATCATGAGATGCGCACCCGCGTGCTGGGCATGGTGCCCCACGCGACCATCGAGTCGGGTGAGCCCATCAGCGACTGGCAAAGCCTGGCCGCGAAGGTCAAGCAGAACCCCAAAGTGCTGGCGGTTGCGCCCTTCACCCAGATGCAGGGCCTGTTGACCAACGACGGCAAGGTGCAGAAAGTCCTGCTCAATGCCATCGACCCGGCGCAGGAACGCAATGTCTCGATCATCGATAACTTCATGCAACAGGGCAAACTGGACGACTTGTCGCCCGGCAGCTTTGGCATCGCTATCGGTGACAAGGCGGCGGCCAAGCTCGGCGTGGGCATCGGCGACAAGCTGACCTTCGTCGCGCCGGAAGTCACCGTGACTCCGGCGGGCATGTTCCCGCGCATGAAGCGCTTTACCGTGGTCGGCATCTTCCATGTCGGCGCCGGTGAGATCGACGGCTACTTGGGCCTGACCAACCTGACCGACCTGGCCCGCCTGCATCGCTGGAAGCCGGACCAGGTCCAGGGCTTGCGCCTGAAATTCAACGACCTGTTCGACGCGCCGCGTACCTCGTGGGAAATCGCCCAGCACCTGGGTGAAAACCAGTACTACGCCCGCGACTGGACCCGTACCCACGGCAACCTGTACCAGGCCATCCGCATGGAAAAAGCCATGATCGGCTTGCTGTTGCTGCTGATCGTCGCCGTCGCCGCCTTCAACATCATCTCCACGCTGGTGATGGTGGTGAACGACAAGAAGGGCGACATCGCGATCCTGCGCACCCTTGGCGCCACGCCGGGGCAGATCATGGCGATCTTCATGGTCCAGGGCACGGTGATCGGCGTCGTCGGCACCTTGATCGGCACCGTGGTGGGGATTCTCGCCGCGCTGAACGTCAGCGCTGCTATCGCCGGGCTGGAAGTGTTGATCGGCCACAAATTCTTGAACTCCGACGTCTACTTCATCGACTACTTGCCGTCCCAGGTGCAGAGCCAGGACGTATTGATGGTCGGCGGCGCCGCGTTGGTCCTGAGTTTCCTTGCCACCCTGTATCCAGCCTGGCGCGCGGCACGTACCCAGCCGGCGCAGGCTTTACGTTATGAGTGAATCGGGCATGAGTGAAAAAGCAATCCTGAGCTGCCGCAACCTGGGCAAATCCTACGAGGAAGGCCCGGAGTCCGTGGTGGTGCTGTCCAACCTGCAGCTGGAACTGCACCCGGGCGAACGCGTGGCGATCGTCGGCAGTTCCGGTTCCGGTAAAAGTACCTTGCTCAACCTGTTGGGCGGCCTTGATACGCCGTCCCAGGGCAGCGTCTGGCTGGCCGGCGAAGAGTTGTCGGCCCTGGGCGAGAAGGCCCGTGGCCAGTTGCGCAACCGTTCGCTGGGTTTTGTGTACCAGTTCCACCACTTGCTGCCCGAGTTCACCGCCCTGGAAAACGTCTGCATGCCGCTGTTGATCGGCAAGACCGCGATCCCGGAAGCACGCCAGCGTGCCCAGGCGTTGCTGGAGCGCGTCGGCCTGGGCCATCGCCTGGAGCACAAGCCGGCTGAATTGTCCGGCGGCGAGCGCCAGCGTGTGGCGATTGCCCGTGCCCTGGTCAACAACCCGGGCCTGGTGATGCTCGACGAGCCGACCGGCAACCTCGACTCCCACACCGCCCAGGGCATCAAGGACTTGATGCTGGAGTTGAGCACCCAGATGCGCACCGCGTTCCTGGTGGTGACCCATGACATGAGCATGGCCCGCCAGATGGACCGTGTGTTGCACCTGCAGGAAGGTCATCTGGTCGCCATCTGACCTGTTTCAAGCCCGGCGCCCGGCGCCGGGTTTTCTATTTTTTCAACGGTGCCCGCGAATGTTCAGACCGTTATCGATTTTCATCGGCACGCGCTATACCCGCGCCAAGCGCCGCAACCGTTTTGTTTCGTTTATCTCGATGACCTCGATGATCGGCCTCGCCCTCGGCGTGCTGGCGATGATCGTGGTGTTGTCGGTAATGAACGGTTTCCAGCGGGAAATGAGCTCACGCATCCTCGGCATGGTGCCCCACGCGACCATCGTTGGCGTGAAGCCCATCAGCGACTGGCAGCCGGTGGCAGATGCCGCGATGAAGAATCCGGAAGTCACCGCTGCCGTACCGTTCACACAGATGGACGGCATGCTCTCCTACAAGGGCGCGATGCAGCCGATCGAGATCAGTGGCGTTGATCCGGCCCAGGAAGGCAAGGTGTCGATCGTGGCCCAACATATTGTCCAGGGCCATCTGGAAGACCTGAAACCGGGCGAGTTCGGTGTGGTGATCGGCGAAATCACCGCCCGGCGTTTCCGCCTGAACGTCGGCGACAAGCTGACCCTGATCGTGCCGGAAATCAGCAGTGCGCCCGGTGGCATCACCCCGCGTATGCAGCGTTTGAACGTGGTGGGTGTGTTCAAGGTGGGCGCGGAGCTGGATGGCTCCATGGCCCTGATCCACATGGCCGACGCCGCCGAGATACAGCATTGGGAGCCGAACCAGGTGCAAAGCGTGCGCCTGGCGGTGAAAGACTTGTATGCCGCACCCAAGGTATCGGCGGATATCGCCGCCAGCCTCGGTGCCGACTACAAGGCCGACGACTGGACCCACACCCAGGGCAGCCTGTTCAGTGCGATGAAGATGGAAAAAACCATGATCGGCCTGCTGTTGCTGATGATCGTTGCCGTGGCAGCGTTCAACATCATCGCGACCTTGATCATGGTGGTGAACGACAAGGGCGCCGACATTGCGATCCTGCGCACCATTGGCGCCACGCCGCGGCAGATCATGGCGATCTTCATGGTGCAGGGGACGGTGATCGGGATCGTCGGTACCTTGATCGGTGGCATCCTCGGCGTGATTGCGGCGCTGAACGTCAGTGAACTGGTGGGTTGGCTGGAACGGGTGACCGGGCAGCATATCTTCAGTTCGGACGTGTATTTCGTCAGCAACCTGCCTTCGCAGTTGCAGGGTGGGGATGTGTTGCTGATTTGCTCGGCGGGGTTTGTGTTGAGCTTTTTGGCGACCATCTATCCGGCGTATCGCGCGGCGAAGATTGAGCCGGCGCATGCCCTCAGGTATTCGTAATTCTTAAGAGCGCCTTCGCGAGCAAGCCCGCTCCCACATTTTGACCGCGTTCTTCCTGAATGCACCCGGTCAAAATGTGGGAGCGGGCTTGCTCGCGAAAGGGCCGCTACAGCTTGCATCAATACCCCTGCGGCAACTCCATCACAAACCTCGCCCATCCCGCCCCCGACTCACAGAAAATCCGCCCCCCATGGGCCCGCACAATCGACTGGGTAATCGCCAAACCCAGCCCCGCATGCTCGCTGCTCCCTTCATGACGCGCCGGATCTGCCCGGTAAAAGCGGTCAAACAACCGTGGCAACAATGCCTCGGGAATGCCTTCCCCGGTGTTTTCCACACTCAGCGTCACGCCTTGCATCCCCTCGACAATCCGCACGCTGACTTCGCCACCCGGCGGGGTGAACCGCAACGCGTTATCCAGCAGGTTGGAAATCGCCCGGCGCACCATGCTGCGGTCACCTGAAGTGCTGGCGCTGCCTTCCCGAACCAGCCGCACCTGGACGTCCTCCGCCAGCGGCGCGAAAAACTCCAGCAATGCCTCCACCTCGTCCGCCAGCACCAGGGTTTCGCGCTTGGGCACCAGCAGCCCATGGTCCGCCTTGGCCAGGTACAGCATGTCGTTGACCAACTGCGCCATCCATTGCAGTTCTTCCAGGTTGCTGTGCAGGGCTTCGCGGTAGTCCTCCAGCGCCCGTGGCTGCGTGAGGATGACTTGGGTCTGTGTCAGCAAATTCGACAGTGGCGTGCGCAGTTCATGGGCGATGTCGGCAGAAAACGCCGAAAGGCGCTGGAAGGCATCGTCCAGGCGGCCAAGCATCGCGTTGAAGGACTGGGCGAGTTCCGCCAGTTCGGCGGGCATTTGTTCCTGGGGCAGGCGTTGGGTCAGGGAGTGGGCAGAGACGCCGCTGGCGACTTCGCTCATGCGCCTCAGCGGTCGCAACCCGCTGCGGGCGGCCCAGGCGCCGAGCAGGGCGGTGGCCAGGGCGGAAAGGCCGACGGTCAGCCAGATCAGATGCTGCATGCGTTGCAGGAAGTGTTGGTGATGGGTGATGTCGAGCATCAGCGTCAGTTGTGGCGATTCGCGATTGCCAGGTACCAGGGGCACGTTATACACGCGGTAATCGGTCCCGGCATTCTGCAAACTGTGCAGGCCAGGCTCCTGCGGCAGGGCGATGCCCGGGGCGCCGTCGAACCAGAGCCGGTCGCCTGCGGTGATGCGCAAGGCCAGGTCAGGCTGGCGATTGAGTTCGTCGCGCAGCTTCACTTCCCGCAAGGCGAATAGCTCGGGCGTGTCCGCATCCTGCAAGGTACTGCGCAGCGCTATCAGCTTGCCGTCGAGCAACTGCTGGTCCAGCTCGATAAAGTGCGCCTCGCTGGCATGGTTGAACAGCACGCCGGCCAGCAATGAAACCACGGCGGTACAGCCAGCAAACAGCAGTGCCAGGCGGCTGGCCAGGGAAATCCGTTTCATCAACTGAACCGCTCCTCAAGCACGTAGCCCATGCCGCGTACCGTATGGATCAGCTTGTTGGGAAAGTTATCGTCGACCTTCAGGCGCAGGCGGCGGATCGCGACTTCGATGATGTTGGTGTCGCTGTCGAAGTTCATGTCCCACACCTGAGAGGCAATCAGCGACTTGGGCAGTACTTCGCCCTGGCGGCGCAGCAGCAGTTCCAGCAGGGAAAACTCCTTGGCCGTCAGGTCGATGCGCTGGCCGTCGCGCTCTACCCGGCGGCGGATCAGGTCCATGCGCAGGTCGGCCAGTTGCAGGCTGGTTTCCTGGGGTGGGCTGCTGCCACGGCGCAACAGGCTACGCACCCGGGCCAGCAGTTCGGAGAAGGCGAAGGGCTTGACCAGGTAATCGTCGGCGCCCAGTTCCAGGCCATGCACCCGGTCTTCCACGGCGTCCCGCGCGGTAAGGAACAGTACCGGCATGTCGAGCCCGGCGTTGCGTACGGCCTGGAGGATCTGCCAGCCATCGCGACCTGGCAGCATCACATCGAGGATCAACAGGTCATAGTCACCGGTCAGCGCCAGGTGCTGGCCGCTGGCGCCGTCGGCCACCAGTTCGGTGTTGAACCCGGCCTCGGCCAGGCCCTGGCGCAGGTAGTGGCCGGTTTTCGGTTGGTCTTCGACGATCAGCAGTTTCATGGGCGGCTCATGGTTTTACGGGAACACAGACTTTATACAGCGCAGGTCCGGCGGCAGGCTCAAGCTGACAAAGTTGTAATCTGGCCGTCAGCTGGCTGGCAGCGGCGCGTTCGTAAAGTGTCCCACAGACTGATTCCGAACCTTTGGAGTGTGAGCATGTTTTTACGTAAATCCTGGTTGTTGGCGGGCTGCCTGATGGCGATGAGTCTTCCGGTGCTGGCATCCCCGGCTGAAACCTTCGCCTTCGGTGAGGCTGCGCCCGCCGCCAAGGCCACGCGCACGGTGGAAGTGGTGCTGCAGGACATTTCCTTTTCGCCCAAGGCCATCGATGTAAAAGCCGGTGAGACCGTGCGCTTTGTGCTGGTCAACAAAGGCCAGTTGCTCCACGAGTTCAATATTGGCGACGCTGCGATGCACGCCGCGCATCAGCAAGAAATGCTCAAGATGCAGGCCAGCGGCATGCTGACGGCCACCGGCATGGGCAAAATGGACCACAGTGCGATGGGGCATGGTGATATTATGGCAGGCATGAAGCACGACGACCCCAACAGCGTGTTGGTAGAGCCAGGCAAGACCGCCGAGCTGACCTGGACCTTCACCAAGGCCACCGGCTTGGAGTTTGCCTGCAACATTCCGGGGCATTACCAGGCGGGCATGGTCGGCAAGCTGACCGTCAGCCAGTAAGCCATTGACGGGCAAAGGCGGGTAGAATGGCGGCGTTTATTTAGCCAGGTTTCCGCCATGCATCCCGCAGCCGAACATTCGCCGCTGGGCAAGTCCAGTGAATACATCTCCACCTACACCCCGTCGTTGCTGTTCCCGATTCCTCGCGCCGCCAAGTGGGCCGAGCTGGGCCTGAGTGCCGAGACCCTGCCGTATAAAGGCGTGGATTTCTGGAACTGCTTCGAACTGTCCTGGCTGCTGCCATCCGGCAAACCCGTGGTGGCCATCGGTGAATTCAGTATCCCGGCCGACTCGCCGAACATCATCGAGTCGAAGTCGTTCAAGTTGTACCTCAACTCGCTGAACCAAACCGCGTTTGCCGATGTGCAAAGCCTTGAAGCGACGTTGCGCACCGACCTGAGTGCGGCGGCCGGCAAGCCGGTTGGCGTGCGCATCCGCAGCCTGGGCGAGGTTGAAGCCGAAGGCGTGGTCGCGTTGCCGGGTGTGTGCATTGATGACCTGGACATTACCGTCAGCAACTACGAGCACCCGCGCCCGGAACTGCTGCGTTGCGACGATTCGCGCGTGGTGGAGGAGAGCGTCCACAGCCATCTGCTCAAGTCCAACTGCCCGGTGACCAGCCAGCCTGACTGGGGCAGTGTGGCGGTGGAGTACCGCGGCGCGGCGCTGGATCATGCCAGCCTGCTGGAATACCTGGTGAGCTTCCGCCAGCACTCGGACTTCCATGAACAGTGCGTGGAGCGGATCTTTCTCGACCTGCAGCGCTTGCTCAAGCCGCAGAAACTGACGGTGTATGCGCGCTATGTGCGGCGTGGCGGGCTCGATATCAACCCGTACCGCAGTACGGAAGATCTGCAGTTCCAGAACCTGCGCCTGGCTCGACAGTAGCTTTCACCCAAAATAAATGTGGGAGCGGGCTTGCTCGCGAAAGCGGTGTATCAGCCAGCATATGTATCAGCTGACGGACCGCATTCGCGAGCAAGCCCGCTCCCACATTTGTTAGGTGTCGGGCTATTAAATCCCGATGTTACCCAGTGTCACCACAATGCTGCGCAAGGTCCCGGCAATACCCGGGTGGTCGATTTCGAAGCGTTCTACCGCCAGGTTCACACCGTCGGCGATACTTGGGTCCTGAATGGCACCTTCCAGTGGCTCCTGAACTTCCAGTTCAGCAATCAAATCTCGCAGCTCTTCGCGCTGTTCGAGGGGCATTTCTGGATTCTGATCCAATTGCTCGCGCAAAATTTTGACCTGTTCTTGCAGTTGTTCGCGGGCAGGCATGGCGTTCTTCCTTTTATCGATAGGCACTGGCATAGACCGCGGCACGCCGGGAAAGGTCTATGGGCTGACCTGTAGATTAATCCACTGGCGCCGACTGTGCATGATCTCGATCAGGGCTTCTCGCCCTTAAGCTGGCGCAGACTGATGTCGGCCAGGCAGGTCTGCAGTTCGCCCAGGTGGTCAATCACCGAATGCACGCCCAGGCCATAGAGCGCGACAGTGGCTTTGGCGCGCTTATGCTCGCGTTCCTTCTCGCTGAGTGCTTGCCATTGCTGCGGCGAAAGCCCGCACAGTGAGCCACAGGACGCCAGGCCGATGGTCCACAGCCCGGCATTGAGCCCCGATTGCAGCAGGCGTGGCTCGCCGCTGACCAGGACGCAGCCTTCCAGGCGTTCGATATTCAGTTCCATCAGGGCCTGCCAGCAGGCGTGAGGCGCCGGCCAGCGGGTGGAGGAGGGCTTGGCAGCCTTGATCCAGCGGGGTAGCCCGGCGGCCAGCGGTGTGGAAACCGACGCCGGCAACTCGTCCAGCCATGCACAAGGGACACGCTGTTCTTCGAGGCTGCGCAGGATCTTCAGCGCGCCGACAGTGGCATGGGTATCGCTGGAAGGCGCGGAATCGGCGCGGGCCTGGGAACCAAAGTCCACCAGGCAGCCACTAAGCCCGAACAGTACGGCCGTCAAGGACGGGGTGCTGGCACTAACAATCTCGGCGTGTGGCATTTCGACGTCCCTGAAATAGCAGTGACGCTACCGGACTTGGGTGACAAGCAAGTTACACCCGCAGCAATTGTAGGAATTTTGTGCATTTGCTGAATGACATTTCTGCAAGGCTGCCTAATCTGACACTTCCGTCATATACTGACGGCCTCATTCAGGGCATAGCGCCCATGACAGACCATTCAAGGAGTTCAAGCTATGCGCTGGAGCCAATGTCTAGCTCAGCTGTCCGTATGTGCGAGTATTTTGCTGGTTCCTTTCGTAGCCCAGGCGGCCTCGGAAGATGATCCATGGGAAAGCGTCAACCGCCCGATCTTCACCTTCAACGATACCGTTGATACCTATGCCCTCAAGCCATTGGCTCAAGGCTATCAGTTCGTGACCCCGCAGTTCGTGCAGGACGGGATCCACAACTTCTTCCGCAACATCGGCGACGTCGGCAACTTTGCCAACGACGTGCTGCAACTCAAGCCCCACGCTGCAGGCGTCGACACTGCCCGCTTGCTGATGAACACCACGTTCGGCGTGCTGGGTTTCGTTGATGTCGGCACCAAAATGGGGCTGCAACGCAACGACGAAGACTTCGGCCAGACTCTCGGCTACTGGGGCGTCGACAGCGGTCCTTACGTGATGCTGCCACTGCTGGGCCCAAGCACCCTGCGTGACGCGCCGTCCAAATACGTGGACAGCTACACCCAGCCGTACCGCTACATGAACGATATCGGCTGGCGCAACAGCACCTTCGGCCTGAATATCGTCGACACGCGTGCCAGCCTGCTGTCCTCCGAGAAGCTGATCAGCGGCGACAAATACACCTTCATCCGCAACGCCTACTTGCAGAATCGCGAGTTCAAGGTCAAGGATGGCAAGGTTGTAGACGACTTTTAAGCCCCAGGCTTGAAAGAAGAAGGCGGCCCTCGGGTCGCCTTTTTTGTGGGCGGCATTCGAGGTTTATCCGTGGGTTACGTGCTTACTTTAAGTCGCGGTTTTATGCGTTCTTATAACTACTGGTGATTTGCGATGTAAAGACGCCCGGCGACCATCGCCGTGAGCTTGAAACCCCTGGCGGATGGGAGTACCGTCTGCGCCTTAGAAGGGCACCTCTGCTTTACCTTTGTGCGTCGGCAATAACTCGGCGTTTTGTAGGACAGAGAGGCTAGAAAGCGAATCCAGTAGTAAGCCCGGCCATTGTCGAGCTGCCTACGCCAACCTAATTCTGGCGCCGTTTGCCCACATGCAGAAAACCAGTGCCACGCTGCTGATAATCGATGACGACGAAGTAGTGCGCGCGAGTCTTGCGGCCTATTTGGAAGACAGTGGCTTCAGCGTCCTGCAGGCCAGCAACGGCCTCCAGGGTCTCCAGGTATTCGAGCGCGACAAGCCCGACCTTGTGATCTGCGACCTGCGCATGCCCCAGGTGGGCGGCCTTGAGCTGATCCGCCAGGTGACCGACATCGCCCCGCAGACGCCGGTGATTGTCGTGTCCGGTGCCGGCGTGATGAACGATGCCGTCGAGGCCTTGCGCCTCGGCGCTGCCGACTACCTGATCAAGCCCCTGGAAGACCTGGCTGTGCTGGAGCACTCGGTGCGTCGTGCCCTGGATCGTGCACGGCTGCTGCTGGAAAACCAGCGTTACCGTGAAAAGCTCGAAACCGCCAACCGCGAACTCGAAGCCAGCCTGAACCTGCTCCAGGAAGACCAGAACGCCGGTCGCCAGGTGCAGATGAACATGCTGCCGGTGAGCCCGTGGAGCATTGACGAGTTCAAGTTTGCCCACCAGATCATCCCGTCGCTGTACCTGTCGGGTGATTTCGTCGACTACTTCCGCGTTGATGAGCGGCGTGTCGCGTTCTACCTGGCCGACGTTTCCGGCCACGGCGCCTCCTCTGCATTCGTGACCGTGTTGTTGAAGTTCATGACTACACGGCTATTGTTCGAATCCAAGCGCAATGGCACCTTGCCGGAGTTCACCCCTTCGCAAGTGCTGGGCCACATCAACCGGGGCCTGATCAGCTGCAAGCTGGGCAAGCACGTGACGATGGTCGGCGGCGTGATTGATGAAGAAACAGGTCTTTTGACCTACAGCATTGGCGGTCACCTGCCATTGCCGGTTTTATACACTCCAGACAGTGTGCGCTACCTGGAAGGGCGTGGTTTGCCGGTTGGCTTGTTCAATGAAGCCACCTACGAAGACCACATCCTGGAATTGCCGCCGACGTTCAGCCTGACGCTGATGTCCGACGGTATCCTGGACCTTTTGCCAGAGCCTACACTCAAAGAGAAAGAAGCCGCCTTGCCCCAACGGGTCAGGTCGGCGGGCGGCAGCCTGGATGGCCTGCGGCAGGTTTTTGGATTGGCCACGCTAGGGGAGATGCCGGATGATATCGCCCTATTGGTGTTGAGCAGGAATCTTTGATGAGTACCGGAAGAATCCAATTCGCCGAGCAAGACGGGACTTTTGTCCTGAAGTTTGTCGGTGAAGTGCGCCTGACCTTGTGTTCGGCGCTGGATGCGACGATTGAGCGGATCTTCACAGCCTTGAATTTCTCGGCGATCGTGATCGATCTGACCGAAACCCGCAGCATCGATAGCACCACCCTTGGGCTGTTGGCCAAGTTGTCCATTCTGTCTCGGCAGAAGGTCGGACTGCTGCCGACCGTCGTCACCACCCACGAAGACATCACCCGTCTGTTGCAGTCCATGGGCTTCGATCAAGTGTTCAACATCGTTGACCGCCCGATCCCGTGCCCGGAATGCCTGACCGACCTGCCGTCCCAGGACCAGTCCGAGGAAGTGGTACGGGTCAAGGTACTGGAAGCCCACAAGATCCTGATGGGCTTGAACGACTCCAACCGCGAGGCGTTCCACGACCTGGTGAATGCGCTGGAGCGGCACTAATTTCCAGCTGAAACACTGTCAAAGTGTGGGGGGGGGCTTGCTCCCGAAAGCGGCGGGTCAGTAGTGAATGTAGCGACTGACGCCCTGTATTCGGGAGCAAACTCCCTACCACATTTTTTACTGAGTTCGGCTCGAAATCGGCTAATACAAAAAAAGGGCGGCACCCTCACAGGTGCCGCCCTTTTTGTCGCCGCCGTTTTTAGAGCTTGGCGGTCAACAGCGCTTCGAGTTTTTCCTGGTCGCGGGCGAACTGACGAATGCCCTCGGCCAGTTTCTCGGTGGCCATTGCATCTTCGTTGGATTCCCAACGGAACTGCGCTTCGGTCAAGTGCACACGAGCTTCGCCCGCATGGCCTGGCGACAATTTGCGTTCCAGCTTGCCGTTGTCGGCTGCGAGTTTTTCCAGCAGGTCCGGGCTGATGGTCAGGCGGTCGCAACCAGCCAACTCTTCGATCTGGCTCAGGTTACGGAAGCTCGCACCCATCACCACGGTCTTGTAGCCATTGGCCTTGTAGTAGTTGTAGATGCGCGTCACCGACTGCACGCCCGGATCTTCGGAGCCGGTGTAGTCGTTGCCGTTGGCCTTCTTGTACCAGTCGTAGATACGGCCCACGAACGGCGAAATCAGGAACACGCCTGCTTCGGCGCAAGCCACGGCCTGGGCGAAGGAGAACAGCAGCGTCAGGTTGGTCTGGATGCCTTCCTTTTCCAGCTGCTCGGCGGCGCGGATGCCTTCCCAGGTGGAAGCGATCTTGATCAGCACGCGGTCACGGCCAATGCCGGCCTTGTCGTACAGGTCGATCAGGCGATGGGCGCGCTTGAGTACCGCGTCGGTATCGAACGACAAGCGGGCATCCACCTCGGTGGAAATGCGGCCGGGCACCACTTTCAGGATTTCCTGGCCGACGGCTACCGCAAAACGGTCGCTGGCCAGGCCTACATCGCCGTTGCAGTCGGCAACAGCCTCATCCAGCAGCTTGGCATAGCCTGGGATCGACGCGGCCTTGAGCAGCAGGGAAGGGTTGGTAGTGGCGTCTTGTGGCTTGAGCTTGGCGAGGGTAGAAAAATCGCCGGTATCGGCTACTACAGTGGTGAATTGCTTGAGTTGTTCCAGCTTGGAAGTCATGGGCGTGCTCTGTCCTGTGGGTCTGATGACATTACCCGAGCGCTGACAGCCGCTCAAGGGCGCAAATGCATTCGATCGTTTGCGAGGGCAACAACCTGAAAACAGCCGTTTGAATCACCGGCCAATGCTCAATAGGAGGCCAAAACAGTCAGCAGGTTCAACCCAACTGCCCGATGACCACCCGATCAAAGGGTGGGAGCAGCCTTGCCCCATCTTCCTGACATCCCCCCATCCAAATGTGGGAGCGGGCTTGCTCGCGAAGGCGTCGTGTCAGCCACCCAATAAACCCACTGACACCCAAATCACCGTCCCTCCAGCAACTCCCCAGCCTTATCCAGCAACGCCAGCGGATCACTGGCCTTATGAATATCCACCGACAACAACTGCCGAAACTTCCGCGCCCCCGGGAAACCCGTCCCCAGCCCCAGTACGTGGCGGGTGATGTGGTGCATCGAGCCACCTGTCGCCAAGTGTTCGGCTATATAAGGACGCAACTGCGCCAGCGCCTCGGCGCGGGAGATAACAGGTGCAGTGCTGCCAAACAGCTGCTGATCCACCTCGGCCAGCAGATACGGATTGTGATAAGCCTCGCGGCCCAGCATCACGCCGTCGAAGGTCTGCAAATGCTCCTGGCACTGTTCGAGGGTCTTGATGCCGCCGTTGAGGATGATCTCCAGTTCAGGGAAATCCTGCTTCAACTGGGCGGCAACGTCGTAGCGCAAGGGTGGGATGTCCCGATTTTCCTTCGGTGACAGCCCTTCCAGAATGGCGATTCGCGCATGCACGGTAAAACTGGTGCAGCCCGCGTCCTTCACCTGGCCAACGAAATCGCACAGCTCGGCGTAACTGTCCCGGCCGTTGATGCCGATGCGGTGCTTTACCGTTACCGGGATCGAGACCGCGTCCTGCATCGCCTTAACGCAATCCGCCACCAAGGCCGGGTGGGCCATCAGGATCGCGCCGATCATGTTGTTTTGCACCCGGTCGCTGGGGCAGCCGACGTTGAGGTTCACCTCGTCGTAACCGGCGTCCTGGGCCATGCGGGCGCAGGCGGCCAGGTCAGCGGGGACGCTACCGCCCAACTGCAAGGCGAGTGGATGCTCGGCCTCGTTGTGGCGCAGGAAGCGTTTATGGTCGCCGTGGAGGATTGCGCCGGTGGTGACCATCTCGGTGTAGAGGAGGGCGTTTTTGGACAGTAGGCGCAGGAAGAAACGGCAGTGTCTGTCAGTCCAATCCATCATGGGTGCAACGCTAAAGCGCCGAAACAGTGCGGGGCTTGATTCTGCTGGGCTAAAGCTCTGTTTATCTAGCATTTTACTCAACGTGTTCTTGGCGTGTTTTAGGGCGTTTTCAGGCGTTTTTGAAGGCTCGGTGGTACGATGTACCACTTCAAAACTGACGCGTACCACTTTCGATATGGCGACTATCAGGGCAAGAAAACTGGCGGATGGGACTGTGAGCTACACGGCTCAAATCCGCATCAAACGCGACGGAGTGCAAGTCTACCAAGAGAGCCAGACCTTCGCCCGAAAACAGGCTGCCCAGGCGTGGGTGCGCAAGCGTGAATCGGAGCTGGATCAGCCTGGAGCGATCGAGCGGGCGAGCCGGAAAGGCGTCACCGTCAAAGATATGATCGACCAGTACCTGCTGGAAGTGGAAAAGGCCCGGCCGTTGGGCAAAACCAAGAAGGCCACGCTTGAGGCCATTGGCAAGATGGATATCGGCAAGCTCAACGATACCGACATCACAACCCAATGCCTCGTCGACTTCGCCCTCTGGCGAATGAGCGGAGAGGGTGGCGGGGTTCAGCCACAAACCGCTGGCAACGACCTGGCGCACCTCGGCGCTGTTCTGGCGATCGCCAAAGATGCCTGGGTCTACCAGGTCGACCCGCTAGCCATGGGGGGCGCCCGCCGGGTGCTGCGCAAGTTGGGCTATAACCTCAAAAGCCGTGAGCGTGACCGCCGGCCGACTTTGGACGAGTTGGGAAAGGTGCTGGCGCACTTTCAGGCCATGCAGCGGCGGCGCCTACCCGAGTGGATCAGCGCCTTGCAGTCGGCGTTGCTGAATGAATCGGCCACGTTATTTCGCCGTAAGTATTACGAGAACGGCAGCCATGCTGGCTTCATTCTCTACATGACCGATGCCGCGCAGAACGAAGCGGACGTCGATTCACTGCGCAAGGCGCTGAAGGATTCCAAGGGGCCGGGTAACTTCCGCAACCTGTTCGTGTACTCGCCGAACGGCAAAAAGGACGGGTTGCAGATCATCCCGGTCAGCGAAGTGACGGCGAAGGACGAATTCAATTCGATCAAAAACCAGACCCGCGACGACGTGCTGGCCAGCTTGCGCATTCCGCCGCAGTTGATGGGTATTATGCCGCGGAACGCGGGTGGGTTTGGATCGATCAGGGAGGCGGCGCAGATCTATGCGGCCAATGAGCTGGAGCCGATTCAGCGCGTATGGCGCAGCTAAATGACTGGCTTGGGGAGGAAGTAATATCTTTCAAACCTTACGAGATTGGTGGGGAGGTTTAACTCTCCCCTTAAACCCTGGCGAATTATTAATCCGCCCCTTCAAATTTACCTAGCAACCCCGCATATTCTGCAAGCCGATCACCTTGATGCCCACCAAGCTTGTCACATGCATCGTCCAATAGCCTGATGAATTCACGAGCATCTGAGAAGTAGTTTCGAAATGCCAACCTAACTTCTTCGCTTGAGTCTGCTCTTACCAATACAATATCTTTGTTGGGCATCTGTTTTTCCAACTCAAAAAGGGCTCGCAACGCATCTGGTGCATCCCGATAACTTTTTACTTCCAATTCCCCTGTTTCAGAAAAAATCAGAATTGTATTGCGCTTGTCGGAAATTTCTCCTTTGGCTTCATTAAGGCCGCGTAGCGTTTGTAGTAGTGATAGCTCTTTATCTAAAGTTAGAAACTCTTCAAGTAGATCGCGGTCGGTGAGGTTAGGAAAAGGCCCCTTTAGACTTTCATGCGCGCGAGCAAGTATTTCGCTAGCGAGCGCCATCGCATGCTCGTAGCGCCTGTCGCCTTGTTTGAATTTTGGTTGGCTCTCGGTGATGAAACCTATTACCTCAATGGCGGTTGCCCATGCATGTTGTACTAGTGTCCTATATTGGATCTCAATATATAGACCCGCAAGGTTCTGACCGGCCAACGAATTTACATCGTATTCATAAACATCATGAATACCTCTGTAGCCAGTATCTTTTGGGTAGTTTATGTAGTGATATTTGTTTTCGTCGTTTCTGCGTTTATGTTTGAAACGAGCTTTATGAAATTTTTCGCGGAATGCGTAAAGATCTTCGATGCTCTGAAAAATAAGACGGCATCCTGCAACGTCATCCATTCGAGCTAGTTTCATTCCTGGAAGGCGACTTAATTTGTCGAAGATTGTATTTTTCCGCTTGTGGCGTTGAGCAACAATGATTTCTGTAAATTTAGTCCGAGTGCGCAAAATAGCTTGAAAGGTGTTCAATACTCCACGATGTGCTGCTCGCCACTCTTCGATAGTGTCTAGGTCTTCTTTGTTTGCATTTCCAGCTCTAACGTTGTCCCCAGCCTTGCTGACGCGTTTCCTTGACCCCCCAGGATAAATCGCTTCTTGGATCATTTTCTACTTCCTTTAGATGATTTATGAGTTTTCTAGCCAAGGCGTTCAACTTCAGGCTAGTAGAGGGAGTGACACAACGTATCACTGCGCCCGCGCGAGTCAGCGAACGCTATCACCTGTGCAAACTGCCTACAAGAAGCACAAGCCCATATATATTTGCACCGGCTTGGTGCGTTTTCGAGAGGTGGTTCCGACTCTGAGATCGTGGAGATTCGCTACAGCACGACGAATTAGCGTAAGGGCAAGGCCGAAGTCAGCGGAGAATTGGCGATCATGAACTGGGAGCTAGCAGCATTGGAAGGGCGATTCTACGTTACTGGCTGAATCAAACTTGCTTCCTTGTTTCTCGCGTTGCCCACGGCGGTGCTGACCTTGAACCATTCGAAGGCCTCGGCCGGCTCGCCCTGGTGCAACACCATCTGCTCGGCACGCTCTTTTGGCGTTGCCGGATCAAGCCATTCCCGGGCAAGGTCAGGCGCCAGAACCACGGGCCTCCTGTCGTGAATGTCCACCATGCCGCCGGCACTGTCAGCGGTGATGATCACAAAGCCGTCATGCTCGCCTGGGCCTGCAACGGCGTCAGGTAGTTGGCCGATGGCCGCGCACAAGATAGGCGCGCCGTCCCGCCTACGGACCAGATAAGGCTGTTTCTTTGGCCCACCTTCATCTACCCACTCGAACCAGTTGTTGATAGGCGTGATCGCCCGGTGCGGCCAGATCGCCCGGAAGAACGGCCCGTGGGCGACTTTCTCGACACGTGCATTGATGGGCGCGGCACGGCCTTTCGCCCAGTGCGGCCTCCATCCCCACCGAACCGCATCGGCGTGCAGCAGGTCACCCAGCAGGTGCAGTAATGCCACTTGGGTGGTTGGGGCTACGTTGTATCGCTCGATCGGCTGATCACCCACCGAGTTTGCCAAGGCATTGGACATGCTCAGTGCCGCAACAAAGTCGTGGATTCCTCTGTACTGCGACAGTCTTCCGCACATGGCCAAGGCCCTCTCTCGGTTTGATCTTAGACAATCGTGATCGGTCCAAGCCTCATTTCGTTGATGATCTGTTGCAAAACATCTGCTTTTTGCGTGCTCAAGTTGTATGACGTTGTCAGCTTTGAGATCTGCTGCCGCATCTCAGCCGCTTCACCACCCTTCTGACGAAGGTAGCCAGCAAACTCTGCGTTCTTTGCTTGGGCGTCCAACAGCATATGGCTGATACCGAAAACATCCGCCCGCGCTTTGCGTAGCTGCGCGTTCAGTTCCTGGATCTCGTTCTCCAGTAGGCGGCAGTGCTGTCGGTACATTTCCAACGGGGTAGGAACGCCCAGCCATCCGAAGGTGTCGTCGTCATTGTTCATGAGTGCGAATCCAATACTGTATAGGTATACAGTAATTGACGTTTGACTGTGACGCGATTTGAGGCGACGAGCTGTAGGGGGGGGGGGGGGGGGGGGCGGCAGCGGGCTTCCCATAAGCCTACGCCATTTGGCGCCCTGGCTCGCTGTTGCATCAATGGGGAGTTGGCGTACCACATGTCGGGGAGTTGACGTGCTACATAGGGCTGTGACGTGCTTCATCACCCGGCGCGCGCCGTCGTCCCCCCACCTCGCCTGCGGGCTAAATGGGTCCTTTTTTCTGCACACCTGCGGACCACTCCCGGCGGCTCGGGCTGGGCGCTTACTTGGCGTTTTGGGGGGGCTGAAAGCCTGCGGAGCCCTGCACCGAGAGGGTATTTCTTCGAAAGATCTGGAGGCGTTACTGTGCAGGTAGAGGGGGGGATTTCAAAAAGAGTAATTTCAGTAACCACGTCTGGGGAATGGGCTGGAGGCCGCGTATTCCGTGGGGTTCGGTATTACAAAAAGGAGTAACAAAAAAGTAATTGAAAAGGTAATTAATTGGCAACCTATTGTTTTTTAAGAGTTTTTAAAAATGGAGGAATTACATTTATAAAGAGTAATCAGGTTACTTCAATATTACTTAAAGATTACCTTTTGCTTGTTTTGATAAAACCTTTTAATTCAATAGGTTGAGCGCATGATTTGGCAAATATTACTTATGTTACTCTTTTTTTTTGCCCAAAAAATTCTGAGCCTTGGACGCCTTACGTGCAGGTGCACACGCGTGAATGCTTATGTCGACGGATGATCGTTAGGGATGCGTTTGCTTGGGAGGGTGTGTGGATCATGTCGTGGCGGGAGCTAAGTGCAATGGCTACCTGAACCCCCGATAGTGCAATGCTGGCCTGGGATAAATGCGTTTCACAGAATATTGCTTTGTCTTGTTTTTGGTGACAATATGTCACTCAACTGATGACTGGGAATCGCCATGAACGACGAAAACGAAGAAATAGTTACCGGCCTCGAACGCTCGGCAGAAGAGCTATCCAAGGATCTGCACCTGGCCCTGGTTGAGTTGGACTGGTCGCCTGCGGCATTGATGGATCGGATGCGCTCGCTAGGCGACTACCGCACCCCCGCGACGATCCTTAGAGGGATTAACCGCGCTCTAGAGGGACATATCAAACCATCTGGTGAACTGCTTGCCCTGGTGCAGCAATCCGTGCGCTTTAAGCGGCGTCTGCTGCGTACCTATCGTGATGTGGTTTGGACAAAACTCGGTGACGGTTCGCACACCACTCAGATCGAAGATTTCACCATCACCTTGTCGCCGCAAACGCGGGGCCGGTGGCGGGTGAATCTCGTGCACAAAGACGGTTTCAGTCCCTCTTGGCCACGCTTTCAGGACACATTGGAGGCCGCAAAACACATGGCCTTTATCACTTTGGATAACGGTCAAAACTGGCTGCAGGAGTACGCGGACGAGCAAGCCCGCGAAGCAGCAGAATAGCTGTAAGTGTGTGCCGATCGGCGGGGAAGACCGCTAAGGGGAAAGGAAACCCTATTCTGATGACCTGGAGGTAGTTACTGCACAGTCAATACGGGACAGAATGTCACGAACTTTCCTACTCCCCACACACCTCCATCGTATTAAGATTAGCGACTCATATGTTGATTCAATGCATCAAAAAGATTTGAGGTGGACGCAACATGCTCTTTTTTGATTATTTTTTTTGTATCTAGTAGTCCTTCTACCTCTTCGGTTGCTTCTCGTGCAGGTTTTGTACGGATGTCTTTTGCATTTATGCATGCAAATAGATAGCTAGGGAACTCTTTTTCTAGTTCGATCCGATCCTGTTGCTTGTCAGCGTCTAGGATTGCTGCAACTTTTTTGTAACCTAGGTCTTCCAAGATACGGCAGATATATTTTATGTTTCCTGCGCCGCCTGCTCCCCAGCCAAAGAAGTTTCCGGTAATTTTCTTCTCTAGCTGGTCAGCTATTTTTGGAAATAAAATTACATCTTCTTGGCCCTCGGTAAGAATGATTTGGTCCTCTTGGAAGAATAATTCTTTCGCATCGAGACCAAAAACATGTGGGTTGAATATGTTGTCGCCTGACAGTTTGGAAAGGGCTAGTCTTGATTCTGGTGTTGTTTGATTGATTGTTGTACCGTTTGTGCCGGTAGTGACTCTCGCCAAATAGCCATGATCGGACAAAGCCTTAAGATCTATAAAATATGGAGAGTGTGTTGCTATGATTATTTGTCTGTCTCTTGAGTATTTGTAAAGTAGAGAAGCCAGTCTTTTTTGAAGACTTGGATGTAACGATAGTTCTGGCTCGTCGATTATAATTATGTCTTCGGGCTTGGAGTCGTGCAGTGCATCGGCGATAGCAAATATACTAACGATTCCTTCTCCCATTCCGTCGCTGGAGTGGGAGTTTTCCTCATTATAGAATTTTAAAAAAAATGCGCCTTGGTCTGTTTGATCGATTGACCAGGTTGGAATGAATGTAAGAACTTCGCTAAGGATTTTGTTGAATTCAGCAGGGTCTTTAAGGATGTTGAAAAGCCTATTGGAGAAACCATTTAAGGTCGATTGACGTTGATAGCCGAGTGAGGTGTAAGTAGATTGCTCCTTTCGTGTCCATTGTCCTTTATTGAAATAAGGGTCAAATGCACGGCGTGATGGCAGGATAAAAAAATTAGTATCTAGATCTACGTTTTCTCTAACAGTCTCGCTAGTGCCCTTGGCAACAGATCTAATGGTTTCTGTTTTTTTGTTGATCGTGAATTTAATTTCAACTAAATCTGTCGCTGAGTTTCTAGTTCCTGAGGTGAAGCTTGGCGACTCATGTCCGCTTCGCGCTTTGAGACATTCTAAGATTGAAGACTTACCAGAATTATTTGGTCCAGTGATTATTGTAAATCCACTTCCTAGTTTTCCATTAGGAACTGCAAACTCAAGATGAGCTTTGTGTTTGAATCCTCTATAGCCATGAATTTCAACCCTTTCTAATGCCATTTAGAATAATCCTTGTTTTTTTGTGTTGGCCATACCTTTTTGGACCCCAAGCATAAGCAGTGTGTCTTCTATTAGCAAGGGGAGGGCGAGCCCAGTGTGCTAAACGAGCGATTTGAACCAATTGTTATACGCGGTTTGTGGCGAAAAACTCATGAGTGTGCGGTTTGTTAAAAATCGCTCCTCACAAACACTCAAGCAGGAACTTGTTAGAGTGCGGCCATACTTCTTCTTCAGGTTTATAAAATTGCAAAAACTCTATTAAATCACGACCTTCAAGGACAAATGCAACTGTTACCCTCCTCTATATGGGACTTGTTGGCTCTAAAATTACTTGCCGGCCATAGATTGCTTTTTGCAGGTCATCAACCACATAGCCAATATGAGGTTGTTTTCTAATTATTTCAGGCAGAGAGCTGTCCTTATCACACTTCATCCATTTCATTGCATACGGGGAGTCAAAGTATCCTGTAGCGTGAATTTTCAAAGCAGAATTATAGGTGTCCGCTGGGAGGTCATCAGTAATAGGGATCCCGACGTGGTGGAAGGTAAGCTTCTGATAGGTTGGTTCATGCATATTCAGGATTCCGATAACTAGCTCTGCTAATACTCATGCATTCTACATGTATGAGCTATAACGTTTGGTTTAGACTCTCTAGCTGACTTGTCGAAATTATGTCGAAATCTGAATTTGGCCTGATCTCGTAGACACACCTCCGCTTTTGGCCGTTATCTGCCTGACGCCTAAGGCGGCTAGTCAGGTCGGAGATATGGGGCGAGTGGAGTCCAATGGTACATAAATGGTACGAGCTAAAGATGGATCGGCTGTAGGCCTCTTTTTTAAAGGCTCTTTGGTTCAGTAATTCCAATCCATCACCGATAAGGCTATTGATTCTGCTCCTGACTGCTACCAATCGGTCCATAGCTGTCGGTCATTTGCGACATAAATTAGCCCAAAGCGGTGACTCAGAGGCGTCTAGAAAATCAAATATGACTCAGTCGCATGTCAAGGTCTTCGCTATGAGTGATGGCTTGGTAGTATCATCCAATCAGGTTGCCTGAAATATCGACCGGGAGTCTTATGGCATTCACAAAGGAGGAGTACGACACATGACTGCAAAATCGAAGTTTGGCGTTCCAATGAGCTCTGAGCAGTACGCAAAGGAATGGCAGGTAAACTCTGCTGGTTTCGAAAGCCATGGTGATTACAAATGGATGGCGGGACAGCTTGGAAATGCTGATATCGTGCTGGAAATTGGGTGCGGTTCGGGTAACGGTACATTGGAGTTGGCTAGACAAGGCCGACGACTCATCGTGATCGAGCCTAATGCCGAACTGGCTCAAATGGCCTTAGACACCCTGAAGAATGCAGGGGTCCCAGTCGACTATGTAGCGGCCAGCGCGTTACACGGTGCTCTGCCAACTGGAAGCGCCATTATCAACGCGGACATATTTGATAAGAGTATCGATCAGCTACTTGCAACCATTCAATTCGACGCCATCGTGTGCTGGCTGATCGGTGCTGAGCCTGCACGGGTTGCTTCAAATCTCAATGTCGCGTTCGATGAGTTCAAGGGTGGGGAAGGGCGGCTGTATCGGGAAAAGCTGCATGCTCGGTGCGGTGAGCTAGGCACTCTCTACCTTAAGCCGAGTGGGCTAGTTCATGTTGTCGACAGGCAGGGCGTCAGTCATATGGATGATTGCAAGCATGGCACTCCTGATGTTGTAGACCAGTACTCGAAAGTCTTTGGTCCTCGTTACTCGGTCCCTTCGCACAGCATTTCCTTCCGAGAACTCAGTACGAGTTTCGCCGGAAATTCCCGCATGCAGTACTCCTCCAATCAGCCTGCTACCGCTACGGTAATTCCTATCTTCGTATCTGTGAAAGCCGTTCTTAGCTGATCAGTTGAACGGTGGGAGTAGGCTATCAGGCTGAAAAGATGACCCTGTCTTTTTTCCGACTCCCACCGCCAGTGAGGTTTTGGTCGTCTTGGTTCATTCCATTACCCGTGATTGTGCTGCCCCTTAACCAATATGATTGTGCGTTTTTGGTCGATAACTTCCATTTAGGTAGGATCCTACCCTTTCTATCGGGCCAGGCCTTGTTTGATATGGCCTGCGTTTTCACCAATCGTGTGAAGTGCCCTCCGAACATTCTCACCCACCTCTAAAGCGTTTTGCTGCTCAGCCGAAGAGTCAGCTCCATCACAGCCGCTTCCAGGGCCAGTTGATTCTGATAAAGCCGTTCCAGCACGTCCGTCAGTGAGTACTCACTTGCCATGGTTTGCGACTCCTTTTGAAAGAAATCAAGCATAGCAATGGCAGCTCTCGGAATTGCGAAAGCCAGCGAAGAAGGGGGAGGGTGTCGGTGCGTGGCAGTAGTGCTGGTACGAAAGTGGTACAGATAGATGAAGAAGGAGCTGCAGTGCCCGTTTTATGAGGCCTTTAGGCTTAGATGTTCCAATCCATCATCGGAGCAACGGAGAAGCGACGGGAGAACGATGGCGTTGGTGCTATAGGTGAGGACATTAGGATCTGAGATGGATAAGGCGAAGGGCGGACAGTTTAACAGGAATGGGCTTGGTGCCGTGGTGGTCAGTGCCAGAGCTTCAGCCACCCTGGCACGGTTTTCAGCTTATTTCTTCTTTTTGTCGGGCGCCTGAGTCAGCGCCGAAGCCGCCACAGATTTCACATCCGGCGGAGTGGTGGGATCCGACAGCAGCTTGGCTGCTTTTGAAGCGACGCTTTCACTGGTTTTTTCGTCTTTAGCCATTACTTGAGCTTCCCTCTACGTAGGCCGCAGGTTCATCTGAATTGATGCCTGGTCGGCTTTAATATGTAGGGGCTAACTGTTGATATCGCCAATCAGAATATGTGCCTGGATAATTCGTCGCCAAAACGACATCAACCTGAACCGATCCTGTCCTACGGCAAAGTTTCATAATTCTCACCGGCATTGAGGCCTACGCTCAGCCCATAAGCCCAAAGGGAACTGAAAAAATGATCTCCAACCTCGTCAAAGTCGTGATGGTCGCAGGCACGTTGCTCTTGGCCGCTTGTTCGTCGGGTTCATCGGGCATGAGTAGCGACCTGAGTAGCGACCCTTGTTATTCAGGGGGATGCCAAGCCTTTGGCGACCACAGCCCCAGCAAGGCCGCCAAGATGAATTTTGGCGGCAACGCGCTGGGGAGTAGTTACGGGGAGTATGGTTCGGGGTTGATGCATGATGACTGACTGAGCGGGTGGGGCAGTCATTTACTCAGTGACTGACCCACCGCTTTCGCGAGCAAGCCCGCTCCCACATTGGATCGTGGGAGGGCTTTAGTGACCGCCTTTCATACGTCGGGCGATCAAATAGATGCCCAAGCCAACCAGCGCCGTAGCCGCGCCAATGTAGCCCGTGCTGGTCCACCCATACCCCGCCGTAATCGCCATCCCACCGAACCACGGACCCAGCGCATTCGCCAGGTTGAACGCCGCGTGGTTGGACGCCGCCGCCAGGCTCGGTGCCTCATGCGCAATGTCCATCAAGCGGATTTGCAGCGGCGCGGCCATGGCGATCATGGTGCCGCCCAGGCCAATACCCAGCAGTACGCCCCACAGCGAACTCGCGGCGAAGGTGAAGAAGATCAGCACGGCCATCGACCACACCATAATCCAGCCCACTGCGCGAAATTGCAGGCGATCAAACAGCTTGCCGCCGGCGATGTTGCCGATGATGCCGCCTACGCCAAACGCGGCCAGACCGAATGGGATCCACTGCGGCGAGACTTTGGTCACTTCGAGCATGGTCGGCGCCAGGTAGCTGAACACGCAGAACATCCCGGCAAAACCAATAGCGCCAATGGACAGCGCCATCCACACCTGCGGTTTGGTGAAGGCGCGCAGTTCTTTGCGCGGGTCGCTGCGGGGTTCGTCGTGGCGATCCGGTACGAATTGCCAGACCAGCGCGATGGTGCACAGGGCGATAGCACTGACCAGCGCGAACGCCGAGCGCCAGCCAAAGTGTTGACCGAGGAAGGTCGCGATGGGGTTGCCGAGCAGCATGGCCAGGGTCAGGCCCATCATCACGCGGGCGACGGCGCCGGCACGTTTGTCGTTGGGCACCATGCTGGAGGCGACCACGGCGGCGATGCCGAAGTAGGCGCCGTGGGGCAGGCCGCTGATAAAGCGGAAAGCCACCAGCGAACCGAAGGTCGGGGTAAACGCCGTGGCCAGGTTGCCCAGGGCGTAAAGGCCCATCAGCAATAGCAGCATGTGTTTACGCAGCAACTTGGCGCCGAGGATCGCCAGCAGCGGGGCGCCGACCATCACGCCCAGCGCGTAGGCGCTGATGGCGTGGCCCACTTGCGGCTCGCTGAGGTTGAGGTTGTGGGCGATGTCGGGCATCAGCCCCATGATGGCGAATTCGCCGGTGCCGATCGCAAAGGCGCCCACGGCCATGGCCGCTTCCATTTTGGCGGCGCTGCGCGCGGGCAGCACGTGCCCGGGTGTTTGCTGGATAGTCATGGGTAACTCTGTTTGATGAAGTGCACGAAGGACAGCCGCCGATGCTACGCAAGCAGCGACGAAGGTGTCTAGAACAGCGCGTTGCGCGAGAGTTCCATCGGCGCAAGCAGTGCGGGGCTTTGAGATCCGTCTTATTCAACTACCCTCTCGCCACGCTTACTCTTTTGGCGATGAAGCTCAAACATTTCCTGCAACCACTCGACTCTTCTTTTTCGACGCCCAAGGCCGCGCGCAAGTTGTTGCGGCTGTTTGCCCTGGCATTGGTGCTCGGCGTGTATGTGGGTGCCTACAGCTACTTGCGTGCGGCGTTGAATGAGGAAATTTCGCTACGGCGCAGTTATATGAATGAGGCGATTTCCGATGCGCAGAGTTTTTTTGTCAGCCGCCAGACGCTGCTCAAAAGCCTCGGCCTGTCGACGGTTCGTCATGTCACGCCACCCGTGGGCAACCTCAATAATGTGCCGGCCGAAGAGTTGCACATCACCTTGGGCGAGGCGGGCAATATCTGGAGCCTTTGGCTGACTAGGCGCCTGCTTGATTACCTGCAGGTCAACCAGGTCAACCTGATCTACGTCGCGCAGCGCGCCGAGCCGGTGGTGGAGCGCCTGTTTACCGTTGGGGCGGCCCCGGAGAATGTGCCGCAGCCGGTATTGCAGCGGTTGATGGCGGTGGACACCGGCAAGGTCTCGGTCAGCGATGAGTTGTGGCTGACTGAGCAGAGCCGCCTGGATTCACCGCTATACATCTTCACCCGCCTCGACGACCGTAGCCCCACGTCGGGTTGGCTCGGGCTGGAGGTGGACGGCCCGGACCTGATCAACGCCCTGCAGCATGAAAAAGCCGGGGACTTCATGTTGCTTGACGGCGCCGGGCAGCTGATTTTCAGCAGCACGCCTCATCAACCGTCGGCTGCGCAGGTGCTGCGCCAGTATCACGCCACGGCCAGCTTTGGTTGGGAAGGCAGCCGCTGGCTGCCGGATCGCTTGGCCATTCGCAAGCACCTGGGTTACTCCCAGTGGCAGATCGTCTACAGCCTGGAGCTGAGTTCACTGTTGCCCAGCCTGGCCATGCCGTTGCTGCTGTGCCTGCTGTTGTGCGCAGCGGCCAGCTTGTTGATGGTGCGGTTGGTGCGGCGCATCGATCAGCGTTTGATTATCCCGGCAGCCAATCGCATCGAAGCGCTGGTGGAGAGTGAGGCATTCAGCAGTGCGGTGATTCGCATCGCGCCAGTGGCCTTGTGCGTGCTGCGCCGCAGCGACGGCGAGGTAGTGCTGGAAAACCCCCTGTCCCGGCAATGGCTGGGCAACGGCCACGAGCGCCAGCAACTGTGTCACGGCTGGATTCGCCGCGCGTTCGATGAGTCGGAACAAAGCAGCACCGACGAGCTGCAAATGGCCGACGGTCGTCACCTGTACCTGAGTTTCGCGCCAACCCGTTACCAGCGTGAGGAGGTGCTGATCTGCGCCTTCAGCGACATCACCGAACGCAAGCAGGTGGAGTTGGCCCTGCAGCAGGCGCGCACGCTGGCGGACGCGGCGAATGAGGCCAAGACCCTGTTCCTGGCAACCATGAGCCATGAAATCCGCACGCCATTGTATGGCGTGCTGGGCACCCTGGAATTGCTTGCGCGCACCGACCTTAACAGCCAGCAGCGTGGCTACCTGAATGCCATCGAGGGCTCGTCGGCGAACTTGCTGCAAATGATCTGCGATGTGCTGGACGTGTCGAAAATCGAAGCGGGACAACTGTCCCTAGAGTTCAGCACGTTCTCACCGATCGAGTTGGTGCAGGAAGTGATCCAGGGCTACGCAGGCGCCGCCCAAAGCAAGGGCCTGCAGTTGTTCGCCTGCCTCGACCCGCAGTTGCCCGACCACGTGAGCGGGGATGTCACACGCATCCGCCAGATCCTGAATAACCTGCTGAACAACGCGCTGAAATTCACCGAAAGCGGCCGGATTGTCTTGCGTCTGCGCCTGGAAAGCCGTGAAGGCGAGCGCACGATGTTGCAGTGGCAGATAGTCGACACCGGCAAGGGCATCGCCGAGGAAGACCAGCGGTACCTGTTCGAGCCGTTCTTCCAGGTCAGCGGCAATGCGAATGTGGTCGCCGGCAGCGGCCTGGGCTTGTCGATCTGCAAGCGCCTGATGCACTTGATGAACGGCACCTTGCGGGTGGTCAGCGAACCGGGCCTGGGCAGCAGCTTTTCCTTCACCTTGCCGCTGGAGCAAGTCAACGACGACGACCAGGCTCCCTGGGCGCAGCCGCTGCTCGGCGAGCGGGTGTATGTGGTGTCGCCGGTGCGTGAGCTGGCGGAAAGTGTTGGCGGCTGGTTGCGTCGCTGGGGCGCGCGCGCGCAACTCGGTGCGCCGGAGTCCGCCGAGGCCGACCCCGGCGCGGTATTGGTCGAGCTGTATCCCGGCCCGACCGAGCCCGACCAGTTGCTGCATTGGTCCGGGCCGCGGGTGATGGCCGCGGTCGACGAGCATGGCGCTTATCCCTGGCAGATCGGCCTGAACAACCTGCAGGCGCTCAACCGCGCGGTCAGCCGCGCCCAGGGCAGCGAAGAGTTGTTGTCGCCGAGGATCAGCGAGAAGCCCACCGAGTTCAGCCTCAACCTGCGCCTGCTGGTGGCCGAAGACAACCTGATCAACCAGTTGATCCTGCGCGACCAGTTGGAAGAGCTCGGCTGCAGCGTGGTGCTGGCCGGCGACGGCATTGAAGCGCTGTCATTGTGGGGTGATACCGCGTTCGACATGATTCTCACCGACGTCAACATGCCACGCATGAACGGCTATGAACTCACCGAACAACTGCGTCGCCTGGGTTGCTCACTGCCGATCATCGGGGCCACCGCCAACGCGATGCTCGACGAAGCCGAGCGCTGCCTGAACGCTGGCATGGATCATTGCCTGGTCAAGCCGTTCACCCTGCGCGCCCTCTACCAGTGCCTGCATCGCTATCAGAGGAGGGTGCTTTGAGCGCCTATCGCGTACTCATCGTGGAAGACCATCCTTTCCAGCATGAGTACTTGATCAACGTCTTCCAGGCCATCGGCGGGTTTGACGTCGATGTGGTCTGGGATGGCGCCACCGCGCTGCAACGCCTGGCCCGACAGCGCTACGATCTGCTGCTCAGCGACTTGATGATGCCGGGGATGGACGGTGTGCAACTGATCCAGCACTTGGCCCGCATGCACGCGCCGCCTGCGCTGGCGCTGATGAGCGTGGCGTCGCGGCGCATGCTGGTGGGCGCCGGGCAGGTGGCCGGGAACCTCGGCCTGACCGTCGCCGGGCTAATCTCCAAGCCGGTGCGCGAACGCGAGGTGCGCACCCTGCGCGATTGCCTCGACAAACTCGCCGAGCAGGCGCGCACGCCGTGTTGCCACCGGGGTGTCAGCCATGCCCGGGAGAACCTTGAGCGCGCCTTGGCCAATGGTGAAATCCAGGCGTGGTTCCAGCCGAAAAAATCCCTGCATGACGGGCGCATCGTGGGCGCCGAAGCCCTGGCACGCTGGGTGCACCCGGTGGAAGGGTTATTGATGCCCGGCGCGTTTCTTGACGACATCGAGCGCCTTGACCTGGAAACCCGCTTGCTCACCTGCATTCTCGGCCAAACCCTCATCGCCCAGGCCCAGTGGGCGCAACTCGGTTACCGGCTGCCGGTGTCGATCAACCTGCCCACGCATTTGCTCGACCAGAGCGACCTGGTCGACCGCCTGCTTGCCCAGGTGCAAAGCCGCGACGCCGAACCCCGGCAAATTACCTTCGAATTGATGGAAAGCTCCACCACACGGCTGCCCAGTAACTACTACGCTGGAGCATGTCGCTTGCGCATGATGGGCTTTGGGTTGGCGCAGGATGACTTCGGCAAGGGGTTCAGTTCCTACTTCAACCTGGTGTCGACGCCGTTCAACGAGGTCAAGATCGACCGGTCACTGGTGCATGGCTGTGCCGAGAACGAAAGCCTGGCGTCGGCCTTGCAAAGCATTGTCGAGCTGGGCCGCAAACTCGGGCTGACCACCATCGCCGAGGGCGCCGAGACCCAGGCGGAGCTGGCGGTGTTGCGGCGTATCCGCTGCGATCAGGTGCAGGGTTTCCTGATCTCCCATGCCGTGGCGGCGGAAAAATTCAGCGCCCTGTTAATCGAGGATGGCCCTGCGCCAGCACTTATGTGAGTGGCCAGGGTCACACAGTCAAGAAGCCCGAAGGAAGGGTCGCCCGGTCAGCCGGGCGTTATTGGCCAATGCCGGGATCAAGCATAGGCCCCATATCCTGATTCAGGCTTCTGCGGTACTGACGATGAAACATGCAAGTCTGCGCCTGGACAAGCTGGCGCAAAGCTCTCAACGCTTGAACAAAGCCCTGTTATTGCTCACGGGGCTCGCCTTGTTGCTGTCCAGCAGTTGCTATTGGGCGGTGTCGCGGTTGCTCGACGCTGAACAGGAAAAGGTCGAGTTCCACTTCGCCCGCGTGGTGGAGATCATCCATGAGCACGAGGCGTTCCTGCGCAACGTGGCCAGTGGCTACAGCCGCAGCAACGCGCCGCCGCTGCCGGCCGTGCAGTCGACCTCGGTGGTGGAGTTGCAGCACGAAGGCGGGCAGGTGGTGTTGCAGGCCAAGGGGTTTGCGATGTCGCTACCCTTCACCTTGTCCCACGCCGAGACGTTCTCGGCGGATGACACGCGCCGGGCACTGGCGTTTGGCGTGCAACTGACTGACTACTACGGCGGCTACTGGGCCAGCTCGTTTTACGCCTCGCCGCAGCTGTTCGTGTTCACCCCCAATGCCGTCGCTAGCCTGGCCGTGCCCGGCGTGGGCGGCTTGCGCCAGCACCAGCCATTGTTGCGCGAGCAGTACCGCGACGTGGTGAGCCGCTTGCAGCAACTGCAACAGAGCCAAAGCCTCCTGCTGACCGACAGCCGCGTGCGCTGGATGCGTGCGCCGCCGCAGTTGTACCAGAACAGCCGCAGCGTGGTCGCGATGATCGGCCTCGACGCGCCTGCCGCCGTATTGCCGGCCAATCAGCCTCAGGGCCTGCTCACGCTGGCGGCGGTGGTGGACACCTCGCAGGTCGACGAAATCGAGCGAGTACTGCAACTGTCGGTCTACAACCAGTTCACCCTGATCTCGCCCCAGGGCGACGTGTTGCTCGGCAGCCTCGGCGATGAACACATGGCGCCCCTGGGCCTGAGCTTCAACAGCCAGGGTTTGCGCTTCAAGATGCTCAGCGAGGGTGGAGAGCACTGGACCGGCCTGTACGCCATCAGCTATCAGGATTTCCTGCGCTACGCCAAATGGCCGCTGCTGGGCCTTGGCCTGACGTTTCTGGCGGCCGTGCTGCTGGGCTGGTGGATCAACCATTGGTACAAGACCCGCATCGTCAGCCCGGCGCAACGCGCGCAGGAGCGTCTGTTCGAGAGCGAGGCATTCAACCGCATCATGCTGCACAACGCCCCGGTGGGATTGTGCGTAGTGCGCCGCAGCGATCACCAGTTACTCCTGGAAAACCAGCGCGCGCTGCAATTGCAGGGCACCGCACCGCTGCTCGACGTGCTCAAGGCCAACGATGGCCCGGATACCCCCGGCGAGATGTGCCTAGCGGTGGAGGGGCGGTACTTGCAGGTCGTGGTGGTGGCGGCGCGGTACGAAGGTGAGGACGTGTTCCTCTGCGGCTGCAACGACATCACCCGACACGTGGACGAAGCCCAGTTGCTGACCCAGGCGCGCCAGGAAGCCACCGAAGCCAACGAGGCCAAAACCGTGTTCCTGGCAACCATGAGCCATGAAATCCGCACCCCGCTGTACGGCGTGCTCGGCAACCTGGAACTGATGGCCCTGACCGACATGAGCGAGCGCCAGCGCCACTACCTGGAAATTATCCAGGGTTCGTCCACTGTGCTGTTCCAGTTGATCAGCAACGTACTGGATGTATCGAAAATCGAATCCGGGCAAATGGCCGTGGAAGCGGCGCCGTTAAGCCCGGGCCAGTTGGTGGCGGAATCGGTGTTGGCGTTCAGCGCGACCGCGCGCAATAAAGGCTTGCAGATCGATGCCGAGATCGACCCGCTGCTACCGCCGCAACTGCTTGGCGATGCTGGCCGCATCCGGCAGGTCCTGCATAACCTGCTGGGCAACGCGATCAAGTTTACCGACTCCGGGCGCGTGCGTTTGCGCCTGATGGTGCAGCAACTACTTGACGATAAAGTGACCCTGCAATGGCAGGTCACTGACACCGGCGTGGGCATTCCGGAAAAGGCGCTGGGCCAGTTGTTCAAGCCGTTTTATCAGGTAGCGGGCGACCAGGACGGCAATGGCGCCGGCCTGGGCCTGTCTATCTGCTCGCGCTTGAGTGAGTTGATGGGCGGCAGCATGCGCGTGGTCAGCGAGCCAGGGTTGGGCAGCAGTTTTTCGCTGTTCATCACCTTGCCGGTGCTTCAGGAAACCCTGCCCTCTGCGGAACAACCGCCGATGCCGCCGTGCCTGGACGCACCGTGCCTGAACGTGCGCGTGCTGGTCGCCGAAGACAACCCGGTCAGCCAGGCCGTGCTGCAAGAACAGCTCGAGGCCCTTGGCGCCCACCCCACCGTAGCGCGTGACGGCGAGCATGCGCTGCAAATCTGGGGTTCGCAGCCGTTCGACCTGGTGATCACCGACATCAATATGCCGCGCCTCAACGGCTACGACCTGGCCCGCGCGTTGCGTGAACAAGGCGTCCAGGTGCCGATCATCGGCGTCACCGCCAATGCCCTGCGCGAGGAGGGCGAGCGTTGCCTGGCGGTGGGCATGAACGCGTGGGTGGTCAAACCGCTGAGCCTGAGCATGCTGCGCCAGGCGTTAATGGCGCACTGCCGGCGGGCCACGGCCTTGCCGGTGGTGCAGGTGGTCCGGGACCGCGAAGGCTGGATCGAGCTTTCCCCGGCCATGCGCCAACTGATGGCCGACACGTTGCTGGTGGATGTGCAGCAGATCGAACAAGGCCTGACGGCCGGCGATGCCACCCTCGTACGTGAGCGTTTGCACAGCCTCAACGGCGCGCTGGCCAGTGTGCGTGCCGGGGAACTGTCCAGCGCTTGTCAGGCATGGGAGAACACCCTGTACGACGCACCGCTGGATACATACGCCACCACGCAGATTCGAGGCGTGTGCGCACGGCTTACAGCGGTTGCGCAGTGCTTGCTGGCAGAGTCGCAAACTTGATGAAAGCCCATTACAAGGAAGATAAAGAATGCGAGAAATGAACGTTGTGATCGCCGATGACCACCCGATCGTACTGGTGGGCGTGCGCGAAATTGTGCAGCGTGATTCACGCTACAGCCTGGTGGGCGAGGCGGTCAGTTCCAGTCAACTGATCGAGCAGTTGCGCAAGCACCGGCCGCAAGTCCTGATCACCGATTTCAACATGCCGGGTGACGACACCTATGGCGATGGGTTGAAGCTGATCGAGTACATCCTGCGTCACTTTCCCGCGACCCAGGTGCTGGTGCTGACCATGATTTCCAACAGCCTGATTCTCACCCGCTTGCAGGAATTGGGTGTGGCCGGGGTGATCCAGAAGAACCACCTGCACGGCGAGATCGAAAAGGCCCTCGGCGCGATCAGTGCCCAGCGCAGTTACCGCGCACCGGAGCCCGCCGCGACTTCGGTCTTGGCCAATGTGACCCAGGTGCAGGCGCGCTTCCAGAGCCTGTCGCCACGGGAGATGGAAGTGCTGCGTTTATTCGTGACGGGCATGAGCGTGAGCGATATCGCGCGGCAGTTGAGCCGCAGCAACAAGACCGTCAGCGCGCAGAAGATTTCGGCCATGCGCAAGCTGGAGGTGGACAGTGACCAGGCGCTGCTGACCTATTGCATCGAAGCCCGGCAGTTTCAGTAATCAGCGGTACGTCATCTGCATCAACAGGGTGGCTTTGTAGCTACCCGCCTCGGGCAGCTCGCCCAGGGACACGGGCTTGACGCGCAGGGTCAGCGCCAACGGTTCGTCTTCTACCGGCCAGGTGCCGGTTTGGCCCAGGCCGATCCCCGGCTTGTCGGTCTTGTCACGCAATTGCACCTGCAACCCCAGGGATGGGAGATTGGTGAGCAGCACCGGGCTGACGGTGAGGGCCCGGGCCATGCCCGCCGACAAACTCAGCTCGACCTGAGCGCCCGCCTGACAGTCGAAGACCAGCGGCACATCGGTGGCGACGGTGCTGCCGTCGGCCAACTGGTTGAGGTTGACCTTGCCCAGGTCCACCTGTTGCGTACTCGGAAACCTTGCGGTGCACGGCGGTGCGGTCAGCTTGCCGCTGACGTCGATCTGCGCTTCTTCCGCCGCTTGCGCAAGGGCGGTGCTGGCTACGGCCAGCAGCATCCAGGCGAGCGCTTTCATAGGTAATTGAGGGTCATGACCATCGACGAGGTGAACGCGCCCGGCGCCAGCGTGCCGCGTTCGACCAGTTGCGCCTTGAGGCTGATATCCACGTCGCCGCTGAGGTTGGTGTATTTCTTGACGGTGCCATTGAGGTTTGCCGCCGTGTTGTCCGCCCACAGCAACGACACACCGAGGTTATCCGCCGTGGTCTTGGCCACGGTGGAGGTGTAGGTGCCGTTATTGGACGTGAAGCTGACATTTAGCGAAGAACCCGACGAGCACTTCAAGCGCACCGGCACTTCCACAGTGCCGGTGGTCGCCACCTGATCAGTACGCACGTCGCCAAATGCGGCGGTCAGGGTTGTGCCGGTACTCAATACGCACGGTGGGCGGGTGAGGGTGCCGCTGACGGTGATATTCACCACGTCGGCAGCGTGAGCGGTGCTGCTGAGCAGTATCAGGGCGAGCAGTGGAGTTTTCATGGCAAGGCCCTCATTGATAGTCGATGTTCAGCGTGTATTGGCTCTGAAACGCACCCGTCGGTGATTGCCCGGCCGCCAGTTGTGGCTTGAAGCTCAGGTTTACGTCATTGCTGCCCACGCGTAACTGCATAAAGCGCGGGGTAGTGAAGTTCACCGGGTTCAGGGTGTCGGTCCACAGCACCTGCATGTTCAAACCTGCCAGCGAGGTGCGCGTCACACCGGTAGTAGGGCTGACTACCGTCTGGTTTGGAAGCAGGTAGACGTTGGCTCGCATCTGCGCCGAGCATTTAATTGACACTGTGGTCGACTGCATCTGGTTATTGATGTCGCTGTTGCTGATAGAGCCGAAGCGCAGGTTGACGCTGCCGGGTGAACTCAGGCTGCAGGCAGGCGGGACTACGGTGTATGAAAACCCTGTGTTAAGAAACCACTCGCCATAACCCAGCCAGTTTTCCGAGGTAACGCCCAGCAACACCCCTATCCAACGTGTGCCTGCAGTTTGGGGTGCTGTGCCCACCAGAATGTAGCGGTAAGGCACCACAGTATTAAGGGGTAGAGGCCGGCAGTAGCCTCCCAGGCAATTGCGGCTGTATTGGCCGATATTCAGATCGTATAAATAGATGTTGTTATACGGGTCGGACCATCTCAACGGGGCTTGATTCGGGCCGCTCATGTAGTTGATTCGCGTATTTAAACCGGCTGAATAGGGGAATGCGCGGCGAACGGTGCACGTGCCCTCGAAGACGATCCTGATCGCCTGGCCCGGTGTAAACGTGTAGCCGCCGCTCGGAACGCCTGGCACTGTGCAGTTGAGATTCCCTTCGACCAACGCTTGCGCCTGTTGTGAAAGGCAGCTCAATACTGCGCACAACAGCGCAAGCATTAGCCGTCCACGCACCTTATGTGTTGCTTTAACGATCATGTCAGGAATCCTTGGCACCCGACCCACCGGCCGCGCGCTCACATTGAATATTCATTTGGGTGATGCCGCCGTCGGCAGGCGATGTTTCGTCCAGCTTCAATTCACGGCTGCACCACGGCTGGCCGTCGACGCTGACCAACAACCGCGCCTCGGGCGGCACGCCGGTCAGGAACGCGCGGCCTTTGTCGGCCACCAGGGTGTTGCCGAGGGCGCGGCCATCCGGGGCAAACAATTCGGCGCGGGCGGCAAACGGCGCTGCTTCGCCAAGGGGGTCGCTGATGCGAAACAGGATGCGTTGGCCGCGCCGGGTGTCGAAGTCGGCCAGTACAAACGCGCCGCGGTTTGGCGTGACTTCCTGCACCGGCTCGGCGATGTCGACGTCAGACGGCATCGACTGGGTGTCCAGCGACACGCGGTTTTTGCGATAGGGCAGGGCCTGCGGCACCACGGTGTAGCCATTGCTGTTGGTGCGCACACCGCGCTTGTTGCTGATGCCCACGTCGGCGGCGCCCGGTGTGGCGACGATCACATTGGTTTCGCCCAATGGCTGGCTGAACATCAGGTTGCTGCCATACGCCACCACCGAACCTTCGACGCCCATGTCCAGTTGGCGGCTGCCGGTGGTCTCGTTATAGGCACCGCGCACAATCGCGTTGGGCGCGTCGTATTGCGCGGCGAAGGTGCCGCCGGTCTGGCGTTGCGCGCCGCTGACTTGCTGCGACACACCCGCGCTGTAGGCCAGCGTATCTTCCTCGAACGCGTTGCCGCTCAGGGTCGCGGTGCGTGATGCCGAGCCCCGCGCACTCTGGTTCATGTTGGCCGTAACGCGCTGGCTGCGCGTGCCGCCCAGGGGCATGCTGATGCTCAGGGACAGGCTGCGGTCGTCGCTGTTGGCGCCTTTGTTCAGGCCCAGCCCAAGGGAGTAGGAAATGTCCCCGACGCTCGCGCTGTATCCCAATTGGATCGAGGTGTCGGCCTTGCTCTTGTCCCAGTAGGCGGTTTTCGACACGTTGGCATAGACCCCGCCGTAGCCGCCCAATTGCTGCGACACGTTGGCGGTGAAGTTGCTTTTCATGTGGCCGCTGCGGTACGTGTCCAGGGTTTGCTCGGTGCTGCGGCTGTTCAGCGCTTCGTTGAACGAGTAGTAGCCGCCGGTGGAGTAGCGGTAGCCGATCAGGCTGAAGTTGGTGTCGGTGGCCGCCAGGGACTTGGAATAGCGAAAGCGAAACGACTGGCCGCTGGACGTGGTTTTCTCCCGGCCCACGGCGTCGCTGCGGGCGTGGGTCACGTCCACCGAGATCGCGCCAAAGCCGGCAAAGTCGTGGGCAAAACCCAGCAGGCCGGCGTTGTATTGATTACTCAGCAGGCTGCCGCCAAACAGCGTGGTGCTGCCGCTCAAACCGCGTCGTAGGGAGGCCTGGATAAATGTTGGGGTTTGCTGCACAAAGGACGATTGCGCCGGGCGGTATTGGCCGGCGAATACCGAATAGCTTTGCTGGCCTTCGCGCAGCATGTAGGGCACCGACGAGAACGACTGGGTGTAGACCTGGCGCTGGCCGTCCGGGCCTTCCACGGTGACTTCGATGTCGCCATTGCTGGCGGTGGGGTACAGGTCGGTCAAGGCGAACGGCCCCGACGGCACCCATTGCTCATGGATCACATAGCCGCGCTGGCGGATGATCACCCGCGAGCGGCCATTGGCAATGCCGCGAATCACAGGGGCGAATTCGCGGGCCTGGTCGGGCAGCATGTCCAGATCAGAGGCGATGCCCAGCCCGCGATAGGGGATCGCGTCAAACAGGTCGCCTTCGGTGGTGGAATCGCCCAGGGTGGCGATCGCCATCATATTGCCCATGTCGCGCTGGGCGTAGGTTTCCAGCGACTCCCAGCGCCCGGGCGTGGTGCTGCCTTTTTGCCAGGTCGAAAAATTGCGCAGGCGCCAGGCCCCGGCATTCACGCCGCTCCTCAGGCTGCCGAACTGGTCCTGGCGGCGGCCGGTATCGGACTCCACGGTGCTGCCGGTGAAGCTGTAGTTGGTGAAGGCCACCTGTTCGCCGTTACTCCATTGCCGACGGCGCACTTCAAAAGGGATGCTGCCCAGGTAGGCCTGTGGGATTTCAATCGACAGGATCTGGCGGTTGAAGTCGTAGTCGTAGCTCACGCCGGCCAGGCCCTGATCGAACGCAATGCAGGTGGGGTCGGCGTCGGTGCGGTTTTGCAGGGCCGTGTCGGCCACGCCCTGGGCGCGGAAGAACTCGACATCCAGGCAGGGGAACAGGCCGGTGCTCGAGCGTTCCTGGGGGCCGGTGGCGCGGATGAAACGCACATCACGCTGTTCGATCGAGCGCTGGTTGAGCTGGATATCCACCCGGTAAATCCCCGGCAACTGGCCGTCGCTCATGGCGCTGACCTGTTGTTTCACAGCGGCCGAACTCTGCCCGCCGCCGATTTCGAGAAACGACGCATCGAACTCGTAGCCGGCGTGTGCGGGGGCCAGGTGCAAGGCGGCGGCCACGAGCGGGCAGCCGAAAGCCTTCACCGCGCAACGGCGCATGACTGGGAATGAACGGAGCATGGTCGTTCCTGAAAAGGCGTTCCGGGGTTGTCGCGTGGGTATCAGTGAATGCGGATGACGGGGGCGGTCACGATGCTGCCGTAATCATCGATGTAGCTCAGTTGCACTTCATCGCCGGCCTTTGCCTGGATCGGCAGCTCACGCGCTTCGCCTGGGCGCAGCACATCCGGCGCCTGGGTGATCGGCAGGCCGTTGAGCTTCAGTTCGCTGACCACCACGTGCAGCTTGGAGGCGTTATTGACGGCCAATGCACCCGCTTGGGCCTTCCAGTTCACTTGCGCCACCGCGTCCTTGAGCGAACCTTTGAGGCCGGCCGGGCGGTAGAACAGTTTGATCGTGGTCTTGAGCGCGATCTGCAGCACGTTCTTGCCTTTTTGATCGTCGCTCATGGCCGGGATTGCCTTGACGTTCATCAGGAACAGGCTTTCGCGGTCCTGGGGCACTTCTGGGCCACCGGTAAAAATGATGCGCAGGATGTTTTCCTTGTCGGCATCCAGCCGGAACAGCGGCGGCGTGACGATAAAGTTATCGACGCTTTCCTCGTTGCCACTGCCGAAGTGGCTGACCCAGGACTGCACGAGGTAAGGCGAGGTGTCGTCGCGGTTGCTGACGCTCAGGTTGGCTTCGTTGGAAGCGCCGTCGTAGATCAGTCGCGTGGCGCCGACGGTGACGGCGGCGTTGGCGGCGCTGTGCCAGAACGGCAGCAGGGCGAGCAGAAGATAGACTTTCAAACGCATGACAGGGGGACCTCCGGAAGCCCGCGGGCCGGCGCGCGAACGCCTGGCCCACGGTGTTGACGAGCAATTACTTGTAGGTAACGTCGAAGCTGGCCAGCGCGTGCACCTGACCGGTGCTGATGCCGGAGGTGGTCACCGCGTCGTCGCCTTCACCGGTGGTGGTGTCGGCGACGGTGCGCACGTAGGCAGCGGTAAAGTCGAAGGTATTGGACTGTGCACGCAGGTCGTAATCGGCGGTCGGCGTGTTCAGTGGCAGTTTGTTGCCGTTACGGGAGTCGGTGATCTGGATCGCGATGCCGCGCACCTGGTTTTCACCGGTCAGGCCCAGTAATGTCGGGTCGCTGGCGTCTTGCTGGCCGCTGAAGGTGATCGCGACGTTTTTACGGGTCGCGGTGCTGCAGTTGTCCAGGCTGATGGAAAACGGCTTGGCTTTATCGGTGAGCACCGAACCCACGGTGGGCGCGAAGTCAGCGATGCGCACCGGGTCCAGAGTCACCGACTTGTTCACGTCGCCGGTGGTGATGGTGCAGGCGTTATCGGTGACGGAACCGGTGAATTCGATCTGCCCGTCCGCCGCCTGAGCGGTGCCGGCCAGCAACCAGCAAGCGCCGCAGGCGAGGGTGAGTTGGCTCAGTTTGTTCAGCATTGCAGTGCCTCTTTTAAGAGAAGGAAGGTTGTCTGCCTACCCGTCAGGTAAGCCAATCCATAGTGCAATGCTGTGTTTTAGAGGCACATGAGACGAATCTTAAAAACTGGCGAACTGATGGCCGCCCGACCGCTGAGTCCATATAAGGCGCCGAGCGTGATATTCTGCGCGCCATCTTGGTCTAGCCTCTATCGAGTACGTACACCCGTATACGTCCCGGTGGTTAGCTGGCGCCCAGGTAGCTGAAGCCAATAATGATAAGAAGTCAGCGCAGAAGGGACATAAAAGTGAGGTCGATACGTCGGCCTTGTGTGCCCACCCTGCGGTCCCCGAATGAATGTGCACACCCCGCGGTGCGTTGCCTGGCGCAGCGTGATTGAGGGTTGCCCATGATCAGGGGCAGTGGGGCGGATGGCGTTTTATCATAGGTGCTACTGATGTTTAAAAAAGTAAACACTGCCCTGCTGGGGCTGGCTTTGTCGATGGGGATCACTTCCGTTCACGCGGAAGAGGCAAAGAAAGTCGATGTGCTGCTGATCGGCGGCGGCATCATGAGTGCAACCCTGGGTGTGTGGCTCAATGAGCTGCAACCGGACTGGTCGATGGAGATGGTCGAGCGCCTCGATGGCGTGGCCGAAGAAAGCTCCAACGGCTGGAACAACGCCGGTACCGGTCACTCGGCTTTGGCTGAGCTGAACTACACCCCGGAAGACAAGAACGGCAACGTTGAGATCCCGAAAGCGGTCGAGATCAACGAAGCGTTCCAGATCTCCCGTCAGTTCTGGTCCTGGCAGGTTCAGCAGGGCGTCCTGAAGAACCCGCGTTCGTTCATCAACTCCACTCCGCACATGAGCTTCGTGTGGGGCGATGACAACATCAAGTTCCTGAAGAAGCGTTACGAAGCGCTGCAGGCGAGCCCGCTGTTCGCCGGCATGCAGTACTCCGAGGACCCGGCGCAAATCGCCAAATGGGTTCCGCTGATGATGGAAGGGCGTGACCCGAACCAGAAAATCGCGGCCACCTGGACCCCGATCGGTACGGACGTGAACTTCGGCGAGATCACGCGCCAGTTCGTCGCTCACCTGCAAACTACGCCGAAGTTCGACCTGAAACTGTCGAGCGAAGTGCAGGACATCACCAAGAACGCCGATGGCACCTGGCGTGTCAGCTACAAGAACCTGAAAGACGGCACCAAGACTGAAACCGACGCCAAGTTCGTGTTCATCGGCGCGGGCGGCGGTGCACTGCACCTGCTGCAGAAGTCGGGCATTCCTGAAGCCAAGGAATACGCGGGTTTCCCTGTTGGTGGTTCGTTCCTGGTCACCGATAACCCAACGATTGCCGAGCAGCACCTGGCCAAGGCCTACGGTAAAGCTTCCGTTGGCGCACCGCCGATGTCGGTTCCGCACCTGGACACCCGCGTGCTGGATGGCAAGCGCGTGATCCTGTTTGGCCCATTCGCCACCTTCTCGACCAAGTTCCTGAAAGAAGGCTCGTACCTGGACCTGCTGACCAGCACCACCACCCACAACATCTGGCCAATGACCAAAGTCGGTATCCGCGAATACCCACTGGTCGAGTACCTCGCCGGCCAACTGATGCTGTCGGATGACGACCGCTTCAAGGCGCTGCAAGAGTACTTCCCGAACGCCAAGAAAGAAGACTGGCGCCTGTGGCAAGCCGGTCAGCGTGTGCAGATCATCAAGCGTGACGAAGAGCAGGGCGGCGTCCTGAAACTCGGTACCGAAGTGGTCAGCTCCGCCGACAACACCATCGCCGGCCTGTTGGGTGCATCGCCAGGCGCGTCCACCGCGGCTCCGATCATGCTGACCGTGCTGCAGAAAGTGTTCAAGGAACAGGTTGCTTCCCCGGCCTGGCAGGAAAAGCTGCACCAGATCGTGCCTAGCTACGGCACCAAGCTGAACGACAGCCCGGAAGCTGTGGCTAAAGAATGGGCCTACACCGCCAACATTCTGCAGCTGACGCCTCCACCTGCGATTCCGCAGCTGACTGCTCCAAAAGCCACCGAGGCTGCAAAGCCTGCGGCTGAGCCGAGCAAGCCAGCTTCTGACCTCGCGCTGTAAGACGTTGGTGCTGTCCTGATTCAGGGCCTGCGCAACGTAAAAAGCCCGCTGAACCGGTGACGGTCAGCGGGCTTTTTTGCAGGTGTCACCAATGAGCGGGTACTTCGACCTGCCGCTCTGCAGCTGCCAACGCTGCCTTCAGTCCCTCTTTATCCAGAGGTATGCAGTAGGCCGGCTTGGCGCGTTCAAACCGCCAGCTCTCATCCAGCCCACCGGCATCTACTGCGTCGAAGCCGATCTCGTCCAGCAGGGCGATGACTTGCGCCTTGGCTGCCGGGTCATCCGCCGCGACCGGGAGCGCGCGCCGGTCGGGTGCGCCGCGGCTGCGAGCATCCTGGGTCAGGTCCGGCGCCAGGATAGCGTTGAACACTTTCACCACATTTGATTGCGACAGGTGCTCGGCCACCAACCGACTGGTGGTGGTTTCAAAGCGGTCGAGCACGGGAATATGGCCGTCGCGGTTCGGGTAGTAGTTGTTGGCATCCATCACGGTTTTGCCCTCCAGCCACTGCGCCGGCACGCTGCGGTAATGTTCGAACGGAATCGCCAGCAGGACCAGTTCGCCAAATTGCGCGGCGTCTTGCGCAGTACCCACTTGAACCCCACGAATGCCACTCAGCACGCTGCTCATCGACTGCGGGCCGCGGGAGTTGCTCAACATCACTTCATGGCCGGCCGCCAACGCCAACTGCGCAACGGCGCGTCCGATAAAGCCTGCTCCGATAATGCCAATTTTCATGTCGGTGCTCCTGAGTTGAGAGAGACGTTATGATGATTGGCTACTGGATGAGGATAAATGGCCGTTCTGGTCTTGGTGTTGTTACTGGGAGTGGTGAATGATGGACCGCCTTTCAAGCATGAGTGCCTTTGTGATGGCTGCCGAGCAGGGGTCCTACGCCCGTGCTGCGGAACGCCTGGAAATGTCGCCGCAGATGGTAGCCAAGCATGTGGCGGCGCTGGAGCGGCGGCTGGGCGCACGCCTGCTCAACCGCACCACACGCCGGCAAAGCCTGACGGAGTTGGGAAGCGCGTATTACGAGCGCTGCAAACATATCCTGACAGAGGCAGAGGCCGCAGACTCCCTCGCCCAGATCATGAATGACACACCACGGGGCAAGCTCAAGATCAGCGCCCCGGTGACTTTTGGCTCCTACAGCCTGATGCCACTGGTGACCGAATTTTTACGCGACAACCCCGAGGTGGAAATCGACCTGCACCTGACCGACCGGTTTGTCGACCTGGTGGAGGAGGGCTACGAAGTGGCGTTCCGTATCGGCCCGCTGGCGAACAGCAGCCTCACCGCCCGGCCGCTGCAGCCCTACCGCCTGGTGGTCTGTGCGGCACCCAAATACCTGGCCGAGCGCGGCACGCCGCTGACGCCCGCTGACCTTGAACACCACGAGTGCCTGGGATACGCCTACTGGTCACGTCCGGCTGATCGCGAATGGTCGTTCTACCAAGGCGCCGTCCTGCACAAGGCCCAGGTCGCCAGCCGCCTGCACGTGAATGAAAGCCGGGCCTTGATGTCGGCCGCGCGGGATGGTTTCGGGGTTGTGCTGGGGCCTGAGGATTTCTTGCGCTCGGCGCTCAAGAGCGGTGAGTTGGTGCGAGTGCTGCCGGACTATGAGGCGCCAAGTCGGCAGATGCATTTGCTCTACACCGCGAATCGCCAGCGCACCGCCAAGCTGCGGCGATTTGTCGATGCGGTGCTGTTGCGTTTCGGACCACCCTAGACGCTGAAGCCGGCCTTGACCTGCTCATACAGATGCAGTGCCAACAGGTTGCTGCTGTCGCCAAGCAGGTACAGGTGATGCAGCGGCAGCGGCGGCAGTTCAGCTCCAGCAATCTGGCGCGTCAATCCCTTACCCATGCGGCTTTCTTCCACCAACCCCACCGCCATGCCACTGCGGATACACGCTTCAACAGCGGGCGAACTCGCGCTTTCCAGCAGCACCCGATAGTAAGTGCCGTGCTCCTTCAGCGCTCGAATCGCTGCAGCGCGATAAGGGCAACCTGTCAGTTGCACGGCAATCGGCAGTGGCGCCTGCGGTGGGCAGCTGAAGTGTTCGGCGGCCACCCACAGCGGCTGGATTTCTCCCAGGCGCTCGCCTTGTTCCAACGGCTGGGCGCTGACAATCAGGGCCAGGTCCAACTGCCTGCTGGCGAACAGCGTGAGCAGTTCGCCACTGGAGCGCGCCTCTACCTCCAGTTCCAGCAGTGGGTTGTCGGCGACCAGGCGGGGCAGGAACTCCTGCATGAAGTCTGGCGCGTAGGAATCAGGCAAACCCAGGCGAATCTTGCCCTGCATGCGTTGCGGCGTGAGGGAGGCCAGCAAGCGGTCGTGGCTCTTGAGGAATTCGGTGGTTTCGCCCAGGAGTTTCTTGCCGTACATCGTCAGTTCAACCCCCTGGTTGCTGCGGCTGAACAGGCGTTGGCCGACCTGGTCTTCGAGCTTCTGGATCTGCGTGGTCACCGTCGAGGCACTGCGGTGCACATGATTGGCCGCTTCGTTGAATCGCTGGAAGCGCGCCACCGCGTGGAAAGTGCGCAACAGGTCAATATTCAGTTGTTTGCCCATGATTCCACTTTTAAGGATTAGTGGTGCAGATTATTCAAATATACAGAATCATGCGCGGCACTTAGCCTTTTGGTCAATCAAGCGAACCGGAGGCTCAATGAAGCGATCAACCGTGGGGCGGTTGCTGTTACAGGCGGTGTTCGTGCTGTCGTGGAGTTCGGGGTTTATCGGCGCGAAACTGGCGACCCGGAGTGATGGCGTGTTCAACGTGCTGTTCTGGCGTTTCTTGCTGGTGTCGTTGTGCCTGGCGCTGTTTTTGAACGTGCGGCTGCTGAAGGTTTCCTGGGCACAGATCCGCCATCACGCGGTGGTGGGTTTCCTCTCGCAGTTTCTCTATTTGACCTGTGTCTACGTGGCGATCCAGAACGGTTTGCCGCCGGGGATTGCGGCGATCATCGCGGCCCTGCAGCCGTTGATGACGGCGGCGCTGTCATCGGGTAGCCACGCCGAACGCAGCGGCGGCTGGCAGTGGCTGGGGTTGATGATCGGTTTTGCCGGCGTGTCGATCGTCATCTTCGGGCAATACCGCAACAGCGGGGCCGAAGTCGGGTGGGTCATGTATGCATTGCCCCTGGTGTCGGCACTCGGTCTGACCGTGGCCACGCTGTACGAACGGCGGGCGGCCCGCACTGACTCCGGCGACCTGAGCCTGGCATTGTTTATCCAGTCGTTGCTGACCTTGATCGGCTTTGCTGCAGCGGTGCTGTACACCGATACGCTGAGCATTCCGCGGACCCCCGACGTATTGATTTCCATCGTTTGGCTGACGGTGTTCTCTACCTTCGTGGCTTACCTGAGCCTGTGGATGTTGTTGCGCGTAATGACGGCTACCCATGTGGCGACATTGGTGTACCTGGAGCCTCCCGTGACACTGGTGTGGGCGGCACTGATGTTTGGCGATGAGATTCATGCGTCGACGTATGCAGGGATCGCCGTGGTGGTGGCCGGGCTGATTCTGGTGCGACTGAAACAGCCGGTCGCAGTCTGTGCCTCTTGAAAAGGTCAGTTTTTCTTTACCTGCTGTCTGCCCGTGGGTTCAGCAAGCTGACAGTTGGCACCTGTTAAAAAGTCTTATGGCCAAGCAGGAGCGCGGCTGGAACAAGGGGGCATTTTTTTTACCGGTATAAACGCTGGGCGGTTACGCCCGAGGATTCTGTATGTTGTTACGTTATGCGGCATTGGCGGCTTTGGTCGTCGCGGCTTCCGGGTGTGTAGAGGAGCGGGTCGTGCATGATCGACGACCGGTGCAGCGTGAATATGTAGAAGTCGTCGCGCCGCAACCGCCGCCGGTGCAGGTCATCGAGGTCGAGCCCGAAGGGCGGCCAGGTTACCTGTGGTCGCGTGGCTACTGGCGTTGGGAAGGCGGGCGCTATGTGGCGGTTCACGGCCACTGGGAGCCGGTACGGCCAGGTTATCGTTATGTTCACCCGCATTGGGAGCAGCGTAACGACGGCTATCACTGGCAGGGCGGCGGTTGGGTTCGCTGACCGTTTTCCGATGGCTTAAATCGGCTTCTTCGTACCCAGAAGCCGAACTTCCCTGAGCAGCGCCGCGCCCAACTGGCCGGTGCCAAGCTCCTTGTAACCTACCGCTTTAACATCGCCATTCTCTTCCGCCTGGATGAGGATCACCGGTGTTTCCTTGCCGGTGCCTTCGTCGACATGCATGGCGTACTGCGGGATATCCAGCTTGATTGGCGTGCCTGCCGCCTTGCCCTTCACATTGATCAGAAACGCCGCACAACCGGTGTCCACATCCTGACTGGTAGCGGAGCGACCGCTGACGAAGCAGGTGTCGGGCAGGTCGGGCCAGGCGATGGCTTCGGCGAGGGTCAATGGGGACGTTAATGCCAGGCCGGCGAGAAAAAGCGTGCGCACGTTGGTCTTGTCTCTGGATAAAGTCAGTAAGGGCATTTTCTACCAAAGCCTTGACGCTTCTGCAACGCGACGCCTCAGGTCAGCCGCCGCATACCTGTAGCCTTGGCCGCGCTGACATCAAATGTCGCCGTATATTCACAGCCTGCTGCGTGGGCGCAGCGTTCAATCAGGCAGTCGGCGAAATCGGCCCTGGTGCTTGTAAATCGCCGGAGTGCCTGCCAGATAACTTCGGCGTGCTCTACGGTCAGTTCGCGGGTACGCAGCAGCGTCTCCAGGACCGCAACCACTTCACTCTTGGCTGACTGGTAACTGGACTGCAGGACCCACACCAGTTCCACCACTGAAACCAGGCTGACAAAACCCGGCGAGGCAGTGGTGAGCGACTCGATCAGTCTGGATGCCTTTGGCGATTGGACGGGATCATCCTGGGTGACGTAACGCACCAGCACATTGGTATCCAGTCCAATCATCGTGCTTTGGCTCCCTGTGCAGCGATGGCCAGGTTCATTTCTTCGATGCTGACGGGCTTGGCGGGTTTGCGGATCAGCCCTTTGAGGTCCAACACAGTCTTGCTGGCCGCGATGATCGCAAACTTGCCCTCTTCCATTTCGACGAATTCGACCCGGTCGCCAGTGTTCAGCCCAAGTGCGGCCCTGACTTGAACGGGAATGGTTATTTGGCCTTTTGAAGTGAGTGTGGCGGTAGCCATGTTGAAAGCCTCTCTCGTGATATTCCTTACCTTAGGGTAAGGAATAGTGGAGGGCAAGATCCATTGGTCCATAGGTTACTCATCTGGCGTGGGTGGGTCGGAACAGGTAAAACGATAGTCCGAACGTTTCCCGTCGACACGCCTGAAACCAGCCTTAAGAGATACAACATATGACCGACCGCCATCTCATCATCCCTACCTCCATGCACCCCATCGTCGAACGCGCCGGCTACGTCCCGGCGGTAAAAGTCGGCAAGACCCTGTACTGCGCAGGGCAGGTCGGCCGCACGGAAAACCTGGAAGTCATCACCGACCCCGAGGCACAGTTCGTCGCCGCCTGGGAGAGCCTGCGCCTGGTATTGGAGGAGGGGGGCTGTACGTTTGAAGACGTGGTCGACATGACCACCTACCACGTGAACATGAGCGAGCACATGGCGGTTTTCCGTGAAGTGAAAAACCGCCTGTTCCCTCGCGGGTTGTGCGCCTGGACGGTCATTGGCGTATCAGAACTGGCCAACCCGGGCTTGCTGCTGGAGATCAAGTGCGTAGCGGTTCAGCGCTGACTCACTGCACCACACGGTAGCACGGCACGTAGGCGGCGCCGCCTGGCAGTTTCATCCGGTGCTGCTCTACGAACGCCTTCAGCAACTCATCCAGCGGTTTCATGATCGCCGGGTCGCCATGAATCTCATACGGCCCGTTCTGCTCGATCAGGCGGATGCCCTTGTCCTTGACGTTGCCCGCCACAATCCCCGAGAACGCCCGGCGCAGGTTGGCCGCCAGTTCATGGGGCGGCAGCGCGTGGCTCAGTTGCAGGCTGGCCATGTTGGCGTGGGTCGGGTCGAACGGGCGCTGGAAGCCCTCGTCGATCTTCAGCAGCCAGTTGAAGTGGAACGCGTCGTTGCGCTCGCGGCGGAACTGTTTGACCGCTTTCAAGCCGACGGTCATCTGCCGGGCCACTTCAGCCGGGTCATCAATGATGATCTGGTAATGAGCCTGGGCCGCTTCGCCCAGGGTCGCGCCGACAAACGCGTGCAGCTGTTGCAGGTACGGCGCGGCGTGTTTCGGCCCGGTGAGGATCACCGGGAACGGCACGTCGCGGTTGTCCGGGTGCATCAGGATGCCCAGCAGGTACAGGAACTCTTCGGCGGTGCCGGCGCCGCCCGGGAAGATGATGATGCCGTGGCCGACGCGCACGAAGGCTTCCAGGCGCTTTTCGATGTCCGGCAAAATCACCAGCTCATTGACGATCGGGTTCGGCGCCTCGGCGGCGATGATCCCCGGCTCGGTCAGGCCCAGGTAGCGACCGCCGGTAATGCGTTGCTTGGCGTGGGAAATGGTCGCGCCCTTCATCGGGCCTTTCATCACGCCGGGGCCGCAGCCGGTGCACACGTCGAGGCTGCGCAGGCCGAGTTCGTGGCCGACTTTCTTGGTGTATTTGTATTCTTCGGTATTGATCGAGTGCCCGCCCCAGCACACCACGATCTTCGGCTCGACGCCCGGGCGCAGGGTGCGGGCGTTGCGCAGCAGGTGGAACACGTAGTCGGTGATGCCCTGGGAGCTGCTCAGGTCGATGCGCTGGCTGTCCAGTTCGTTTTCGGTGTAGACGATGTCACGCAGGGCGCTGAACAGCATCTCCCGGGTACTGGCGATCATTTCACCATCGACGAACGCGTCAGCCGGTGCATTCAACAGTTCCAGGCGCACGCCACGGTCCTGCTGGTGGATGCGCACTTCGAAATCTTTATAGGCGTCGAGGATGGTCTTGGCGTTGTCGATGTGCGCGCCGGTGTTGAGGATGGCCAGGGCGCATTGACGGAAGAGGGTGTAGATGCTGCCGGTACCGGCTTCGCTCAGTTGCTGGACTTCACGTTGCGACAGCGTTTCAAGGCTGCCTTTAGGGCTTACGGAGGCATTGATGACTTGTCTTTGGGGCATTCTGATTCCCTGAAAGCACAGCCACCGGACCAGGCATGGCCAGTGGCTTGAGGATAGTGCGCGCCGTTTTCGGTCGCATTGGACTGGCATTTTCCCCGGCACTGGAGCCGAGCGCAAACACCGTCGCGCACCATCATGCCGCAGAAGTTACTGAATCAGCTTCCAGTTTTTGTAGAAAAACCGACGCAGGGTAAAGACTGCTCCGGCAAAGCCCGCGATCAGGCCGTTGAGCACCGACGGCACCAGGGTTGGTCGCACGATGTCGATGAACAGGCAGTAGCGCTTGGCGTCGTTCTTGTTGAAGGAGGCATGCATCAGCGTGTCATCGAAGATAAACAGCGGATCATCGTGCCAGTAGTGTTTGTGCTTGCCGACCTGGATGTAGACGCCATCGTGATGGGGCGCCGGTGCCATGTTGTAGAGCACGCGGAACATCATGCGCAGCGGGCCGAAGTGAAACGAGGTGGAACGGTTTTCGTTGAATACCGACACGCCGATGGTTTTCACGTAGGGCAGTTTTTCCCGCAGTTGCGGGATATCCAGGGTGGTCTCGATCGGGCGGCCGTACCATTGGAAAAACAGCATGCCGCGTTTTTTCTCGGCCATGCGCTCGTCCAGGTACTGAATGATCTCGTCTTTGTTGGCCATGGCGTCGTCGATCACCTTTTGCAGGTCTTCGCGCCAGGCCGGCGGCAGGTCGTTCATTTTATAAACGTGGCGATTGCGCTGGCTCAACAGGTCAAACAGCGTGTTGAACGGCGCCAGCAACCAGGTATTGCGCCCGTTGCCGATGAAATACTTCTTGATGGTCGCGCCGTCGTACAGGCCATTGCGCAGGAAATCGTACAGGCCGCAGAACACCACCAGCAGCAGAAACACCAGGGTGGTCTTGGGGAAGCAATAAATGAACAGCAAGACGCCAAGGACCCAGGCGGCGGACGCCAGGCGTTTGCGGATGACACTCTTACTCATGAAACTGGGCTCCATCGGACGGTTTTCGATTGCTTCAAAACCGTCTGCGATTGACTGGCCGGCCAGGCAAAGGAGTCAGTCAACCCGTGGGGCATCATGCCTGAGCTGAAACATATCGAAATAATATGGTCATGATAGGGTGTTATCGCCCTCACGTGGCGTTTTAAATGCTGGAAATTTGTGAAGTCACTGCACAGATTTTTACCGCTGTCCCCCTAAAATGCCTCGGCGGATGGCCAGGCTGGCGGTGTTGCGGATAGCATTTTGTGAACAGAAGATTTGCGACTATCGTGACGCTTCGGTTTTCCGGGCGTCATAGACCCGTACGATTGACGCTGTAATGGCCACCATTGGCCTTCGGCACCTTGGAAGAGGCAGAAATTTTATGATCATCAAACCGCGGGTTCGTGGCTTTATCTGTGTGACCGCTCACCCGGTTGGCTGTGAAGCGAATGTCAAAGAGCAGATCGACTACGTGACCGAACACGGTGCCATTGAAGGCGGCCCGAAAAAGGTGCTGGTCCTCGGGGCTTCCACCGGCTACGGCCTAGCCGCGCGCATCAGCGCTGCCTTTGGCTGCGGCGCCGACACCCTGGGCGTGTTTTTTGAGAAAGAAGGCGAAGAAGGCAAGCTCAGCTCTGCCGGCTGGTACAACAGCGCCGCCTTCGAGAAGTTTGCGCTGGAAAAAGGCCTGTACGCCAAGAGCATCAACGGCGATGCGTTCTCTGACGAGATCAAGCGCCTGACCATCGAAACCATCAAGAAAGACCTCGGCAAGATCGACCTGGTGGTCTACAGCCTGGCCGCGCCACGCCGTACCGACCCGCAAGGCGTGGTGCACAACTCCACCCTGAAGCCGATCGGCAAGGCTGTGACCCTGCGCGGCATCAACACCGACAAGGGCGTTGTGGTCGACACCACCCTCGAACCGGCCACCCAGGAAGAAATCGACGGCACCGTGAAAGTCATGGGCGGCGAAGACTGGCAGCTGTGGATCGACGCCTTGCGTGACGCCGACGTGTTGGCCGAAGGCGCCAAGACCACCGCGTTCACCTACCTCGGCGAGAAGCTGACCCAGGACATCTACTGGAACGGCTCCATCGGCGAAGCCAAGAAAGACCTGGACAAGAAAGTCCTGACCCTGCGCGAAAACCTCGCGGCGCTGAAAGGCGACGCCCGTGTGTCGGTACTCAAGGCAGTAGTGACCCAGGCCAGCTCGGCGATCCCGATCATGCCGCTGTACCTGTCGTTGCTGTTTAAAGTGATGAAAGAGCAGGGCACCCACGAAGGTTGCATCGAGCAGGTCTACGGCCTGTTCAAGGACAGCCTGTATGGCAAAGAGCCCAAGCTCGACGCCGACGGCCGCCTGCGTGCCGACCTCGCGGAACTTGAGCCTAAGGTCCAGGGCGCGGTAGCGGCCCTGTGGGATCAGGTCTCCGATGACAACGTCAACGAGATCAGCGATTTTGCCGGCTACAAGGCGGAATTCCTGCGCCTGTTCGGTTTCGAGATCGACGGCGTGGACTACGACGCTGACGTGAATCCGACCGTGAAGATCAAGGGCCTGATTCAGGCTTAAGCGCTTGCGGTAACGAAGAAGCGGCCTCCAGGGGCCGCTTTTTTGTGCGCGTCATGCCAGACTGCGGTCGTTATCACACCCACGCTAACGGAGGATCTACATGACGATTCGTGCAGTCGTTTTTGATTTCGGCGGTGTCCTGTTCGACTGGAACCCGCACCATCTCTACCGCCAGCTGATTACCGACGACCGGGAGCGGCAACGGTTCCTGGACACCGTCTGCACCCAGGCCTGGAACACCGAGCAGGACGCCGGGCGCAGTCTGGCTGAGGGCACCCGCGCGCTGATCGCCGAACATCCGCAGCACGAGCCTTTGATTCAGGCGTACTACGACCGCTGGCACGAGATGCTGCGTGGTTCATTGCCGGAGGGCGTGGCGATACTCGAAGCGTTGCATGAGGCGAAGATGCCGCTGTTCGGCCTGACCAACTGGTCCGCCGAGACCTTTCCCTATGCCCGCGCCCACTATCCCTTCCTGCAGTATTTTCGCGACATCGTGGTGTCCGGCGAAATCAAGCTGATCAAGCCCGATCCTGCGATTTACCACGCCAGCCTGGCGCAGGTGCGCGCCCATTTGCCGGATATCCAGCCGGGTGAAGTGGTGTTTATTGACGACGTAGCCGGCAATATCGAGGCGGCCACTGCGCTGGGTTGGCAGGGGATTCACCACGTGTCTGCCGCGCAGACCCGTGAGCGCTTGATCGAGCTGGGGGCGAGCCTCTAGCGCGCCCATTTCTCCATGACGAAGTCCACGAACGCCCGCAGCTTGGGCAGGCGATAGCGGTCCTGGGCGTACAGCAAATGCATGGGCCGGCTGGGCAGTTGGTAGTCCGTCAGTAATGCCACCAGTTTACCGGCCCGCAGGTCTGGCTCGACCAGGGCGTCAGGCAGCATCACGATGCCCATGCCTTCCAGGGCAGCCTGGCGCAAGGCCTGCGAACTGTTGATGGTCAATGAGCCGGAAACCGGAATTTCCACTTCGCCCTCTGCGCCGCGCATTCGCCACAACTTGTCGGCGTTGCGCCAATCGTCGGTCGCCGGGTAAGCGAACGCCAGGCAGTCATGTTGCTGCAGATCATCGGGGCGTTGAGGTGTGCCACGGCGCGCCAGGTACTCCGCAGAGGCGCAGAGGGTGATGGTGTAATCCTGCATGGGGCGGGCAATCAGGCTTGGCGCGTCCAGGTCGCCCAAGCGGATGGCCACGTCGAAGCCGCTGTCGACCATGTCCATCCGCTGGTTGCTCAGCACCACGTACAGCTTGATCTGTGGGTAGCGCTGGGAAAATTCACTGAGCGCCGGTGCCAGGCGTTCGGTGCCAAAGGCCGGTGGTGCGGTGATCCGCAGCAGGCCCTTGGGTACGTCACTGTTGGCTTGTTCGGCCATCTGCTCGGAGTCGGCCACCAGGCCCAGCACCTCCAGGCAACGTTGGTAATAAATCCCGCCAAACTCGGTCAGGCTTTGCTTGCGCGTGGTGCGCTTGAGCAGGCTGACCCCCAGGCGTTGTTCCAGCGCGCGCAGGTGATTGCCGACCATGGTGGTGGACATGCCGCACGCCTGCGCCGCCGCCGTCATGCTGCCGGCTTCCACTACTTTTACGTACACCGTCATCGCCTGGAACAGATCCATTATCAAGCCCTGGTTTAAAGTGATCGCAGTGTTGTGCAGTTTATCCAGCTCGGGTGGCTAACGATACTGGTGCCATCACTACGATGCACTGGAGCCTGATGCCATGACCGCCGCCTGCCTGATGACCACTTATCAATCGTCGCCCCTGAGCTTTACCCGTGGCCTTGGCACGCGCCTGTGGGACCAGCAGGGCCGTGAATACCTGGATGCGGTGGCAGGTGTGGCGGTGACCAACGTCGGTCATTCCCATCCGCGGCTGGTAGCGGCCATCAGTGAGCAGGCCGGTTTGCTGCTGCACACCTCCAACCTCTACAGCATCGACTGGCAGCAGCGCCTGGCCCAGCGCCTCACCCGGCTTTCCGGGCTGGACCAGGCGTTCTTCAACAACTCCGGTGCCGAAGCCAACGAAACGGCGCTGAAGCTGGCCCGGCTGCATGGCTGGAAAAAGGGCATCGAACAGCCGCTGGTGGTGGTGATGGAGAATGCCTTTCACGGGCGCACCCTGGGCACCCTGTCCGCCAGCGACGGGCCTTCCGTGCGGTTGGGATTTCAAAAACTGCCGGGGGACTTTATCAAGGTCGGCTTCGGTGACTTGAAGGCGCTGGAGGCCGTGACCCGGGAGTTTGGCCCGCGCATTGTTGCGGTGCTGCTTGAGCCGATCCAGGGCGAAAGCGGCGTGCAAGTCGCGCCGCCGGGCTATCTGAAAGCCTTGCGCGAGCACTGCACCCGGCAGGGCTGGTTGTTGATGCTCGATGAGATCCAGACCGGGATCGGCCGCACCGGTCGCTGGTTTGCCTTCCAGCATGAAGGCATCGTGCCCGATGTGATGACCCTGGCCAAAGGCCTCGGCAACGGTGTGCCGATTGGCGCGTGCCTGGCCCGGGCCGCTGTTGCGCAACTGTTTACCCCCGGCAGCCACGGCAGCACCTTCGGCGGCAACCCGCTGGCCTGCCGTGTCGGTTGTACGGTGCTGGAGATCATCGAAGAACAGGGCTTGCTGGACAACGCGGCGCAACAGGGTGAGCGGCTGCTGGCGCGCCTGCGGGTGGAATTGAACGAGCATCCCCAGGTGCTGGCGATTCGCGGGCAGGGGCTGATGATCGGCATCGAACTGGCAACGCCTCACCGCGACCTGGCCCAACGTGCGGCGCAAGAGCATGGCCTGCTGATCAACGTCACGCGGGGCAAGATCATTCGCCTGCTGCCGCCGCTGACCATCGATGCCAAGGAAGTGGAGATGATCGTGCGCGCACTTTCCCGGCTTCTGGACTAAACACGGATGAGGCTGACGCGGAGTGTCACTGGCTGCATTCCCACGCAGAGCGTGGGAACGATCAGTCAAACGGGGTAGCCGGAGCCCACCTGCACCCCGTTCAGCCATTCCTGGTTCAGGGTCTCGGTATCCCCCAGGTAATCCAGCAACCAGGCCATGGCCGGCGACAGTTTGTTCTGTGCCCAGGCCACGCACGACGGGCTGGCAGGGAAGGGCCGGGACAGTTGCAGGGCGCTCAGCTCGCCGCGCTCGATCCACGGCTGCACCAGGTGCGCCGGTGCCATGCCGACGCACAAGCCGTCCCGCAGGCAATCAATCGCCGAAGCCCAGTGCGGCACCACCAAACGACGCTGGTTATCCAGGGTCCAGGTGTCGCGCTTGGGCAGGTTGCGCGAGGTGTCGGTCATGCACAGGGAGGCGAAGGGCCGCAATTGGTCATCGCTGAGCAGGCCTTCGACCGCTGCCAGCGGATGCCGGCTGCTGACCACGCACAGCCAGTTCAGCAGGCCCATGTCACGAAACGTGAATTGACTGGCCACCGGCACCGCGCTGGTGGCGCCGATCACGATATCGGTGCGGTCATCGGCCAGGGCATCCCACACCCCGTTGTACACCTCGTAATCCAACAGCAATTCCACCTCCGGGAACTGCCGATAGAAATCCAGTACCAACTGCCGGCAGCGCTGCTGTTTAACGATGGAATCCACCGCGACTTTCAACTGGCCACTCCAGCCATTTGCCACTTGCTGGCACAGCCGGCGGGTGCCGAGCATTTTTTTCATGACGCCGCGGGCTTCGTCGATGAACAATTTACCTGCGGGTGTCAGCTCCACATCCCGATGCCGTCGGACGAACAGCGGCACCGCCAGCCATTCTTCGAGTTGCCGCACGGTGTAGCTGATGGCTGACGGCACGCGGTGCAGTTCCTGGGCGGCGGCGCTGAAGCTGCCGTGGCGGGCCACTGCATCCACCACATCCAGGGAATATTCAGACCACATGGGGTTTACCTTCAAAATTATTGATAAGAGTGTCCAATTATTATCGCTTCACAGGGATTTGCTCAGCTTCATAATAGGCGCCAGTCAGCAAATAGTTTGATGGCAGGTTATACAAGGCTTCAATGAAAAATTCTTTTGGATTCACCTGGTACCTGGCGGGGCTGAGCATGCTCGGCTATCTGGCCATGGATATGTACTTGCCGGCGTTTGGCGCCATGGGCGAGCAACTGCAGATTTCCCCCGGCGCGGTGGGCGCGAGCCTGAGCATTTTCCTCGCCGGCTTTGCCGTAGGGCAGTTGCTGTGGGGGCCGCTGTCCGACCGGTTGGGACGCAAGCCGGTGCTGCTTACGGGCCTTTCACTGTTTGTGCTCGGCTGCCTGGGGATGTTCTGGGTCGAGACCGCACCGCAGCTGTTGGCCTTGCGTTTTGTCCAGGCGATTGGCGTGTGCTCTGCCGCCGTCAGCTGGCAGGCGCTGGTGATTGACCGCTACCCGGCGGACAAGGCCCATCGGGTGTTCGCCGGCATCATGCCGCTGATGTCACTGTCTCCGGCCCTGGCGCCATTGCTGGGAGCGCTGATGCTGAATCACTGGGGCTGGCAGGCGATCTTCGGTGTGTTGTTGGTGGTTTCGCTGCTCCTGCTGCTGCCTACGTTGTTTCTCAGGCCGCTGCCGAAACGCCTGACAACCGACGGCGAACCGTCCCGACTCGGCTATGGGCAATTGCTCAAGTCGCGGGTGTTCACCGGCAACGTGATGATCTTTGCCGCATGCTCGGCCAGTTTCTTCGCCTGGCTTACCGCCTCGCCGTTCATCCTTGGCGGGATGGGCTACAGCCCGAATGACATCGGCTTGAGCTACGTATTGCCAACGCTGTCGTTCCTGATCGGTGGCTACAGTTGCCGCAGTGCGTTGCAGCGGTTCCAGGGCAAGACTTTGTTGCCGTGGCTGCTGCTGGCGTATTGCATCAGCATGGTCGCGCTGTACCTCGTCGCGACCTTGACCGTGCCGACGCTCGCCACCTTGCTGATTCCGTTCTGCCTTATGGCCCTGGTCAATGGCGCCAGCTACCCGATCGTGGTGGCGAATGCACTGATGCCGTTTGCGGAAAATTCCGGCAAGGCGGCGGCATTGCAGAACACCTTGCAGTTGGGGTTGTGCTTCCTGGCGAGCCTGATCGTGTCGTCGATGATCGACCAGCCGCTGTTGATCACTGCGATCGTGATGCTGGCGACCGCGCCATTGGCCGTGTTGGGCTACTGGCTGGCGCGACCGAAGGTCGACGATGGCGATGCCGACCTGGTGCGCGCCCGCTAGAACGTCACTTCCATGTTCACCGTCGGCGTTGATGTGCGGCTGCCCCGGCCGCCGTCCACGCCGAACTTGTTATGCCAATACTCATACCCGACGCCCAGGTAGAGATTGGGCTTGACGCTCTTTCCCGGGCGTACCGCCACCATCAGCGCGGCGCGCATCAGGGTTTCCGGCGCCGTATCGCGACCATGGAAGTCCTCGCCCTTTTTCCCGACGTGATTGATAAACCCCTGAAACTTCGCCCCGTGGTTACCGATCTCGAAAGGCCGCATCCAGGTCAGGTTAAGCATGTAGGTATCGTCGAAGGTGTGGTCGGGTTCTTTCGCACCGGGGATGCCGGAATGGTTCCTTTCCTTGTAGTACATCAGGCTCAGGTCCAGCACGCCGACGGTGTTGAACTTCAAGGTCGGGCCAATCACCAGCGCGCGTTTTTTCGCCGACGCCAGGTTGTTGTTGCGGTTGGCGTCAAAGCCGAAGGTGAGGGCGTAATCCTTGATCACCCCGGTGCCCAGCGGCACATCGAATACCCGTGAGGCGTACAGCTGGTGCCGGTACACCGCATACACTTCGCTGCCGCCGTGGTCGGTACCCTTGCGCGGGTCGCGGCTGTCGGACAGGAACACATCGAGGTTCAGGTAGTTGCTGCCGTATTGGTAGCCGCTGGCGTGGGTGAAGCTGTAGATGCGCTTGCTGAATTCATCCGGGTTGTTCGGGTTGGTGAACTGCTGGCCGTAGCGAAATCCCAGGCTGTTGTTCATCCATTCCAGCGCGACAGCCTCCCCGCCGCCGAACAATGTGAGTAATACGGTTGCGCCGTGCAGTGCCTTTTTCATTGTTTTAATTCCTTTGGCGTTTTGGCTCATGGCGACCGCGCAAGGGTCGCCGGGCGCAGTATCGGCACATCCGTTGTGGGTTCCAAAGAACAGAATCTCGCCTGGGCCGATGCCGAAACGGCAGCACTGAAGCTGGCCTGAGAGTCAGGAAATACGTGGCGCCGAGGGCGTTTCCTGATGTTCGCGCAAGTTGATTTCTTCACTGAGCAGATGGGCCATGGTTTGCACCGCCATCGGCAAGTCCCGGTCTTTGCGGGCGTACAAGCCCAGGTCGCTGAAGATCCCGCCCTGGTCGCTGAGCGGAATGTGCAGCAGTTCGCCGCGGGCTAAATCTACCTCCACGCCAATGCGCGTCTGGAACGCGATGCCCAGTTGCTGGCGCGCCAGTTGCCGGGCCAGCTCCATCGAGTTGCTGTGCAGCAATGGCTTGTTCGTCGCCGCCGAACGCTTGTGCAGCGGTGCGATCAGGTGGTGAACCGAGAGCTCGCTCTTGGCCTGGATCACCCCGTGTTCACAGCAGCGCGCGTAACTCACGCTGGTTTCACCGGCCAACGGATGCCCCGGTGCCATCAACGCCCCCAGGCGGAAATGGCCGACACACACCTGGATGGTTTCGCTGCTGCGCGGTAAGGCAAAGGCCAACCCCAGGTCAGCCTGGCCGTTGACCACCGCACCGGGAATCGATTGCGAACCTTGTACCGTGACGCCAATGGTCACTTTCGGATAACGCTCACGCATGCGCTTGAGGGCGGCGGGTAGCAGCTCCACAGTGGCGCCTTCCACCGTGGCGATTTCCACGTGGCCGGTCTGCACACCGTTCAAGCCATCCAGTTCACCGCGCACGCGCTCCACGTCCTGCAACAGGAAACTCACGTGGCGGGTCAGGATTTCCCCGGCCGCCGTCAGGCGCAGGCCGCCGGGCAGGCGCTCGAACAGCGCCGCGCCCACCTCGTCTTCCAGCTTGAGGATCTGCCGGTTCACCGCCGAAGACGCCACGTTCAGGCGGCGCGCGGCTTCGCGGATCGAGTGGCAGCGGCGAACCATGTCGAAGTAGTAAATCGCCGGGGCGTGGATGCGCAGCTTGCGGTTGAGCATTTTTTTCAAGTCCTTGTGCGCAGCGCTTCGAGCCACGGGGCAGGGCGGCTGAATGGATTTTTGTAACGGCGTTCAGGGTGTTCTTGTGAAAATGATTGTATACAACTCTATGGACATCCAATCTTTCTATTGCATACAGTGAGTGCACAACAAAAACAGAGAACCCCTCACCATGACTATCCCGAAGGCGTCACCGCAGCGGCCAGAAGATGAGAATCTCGGCGTCGCGGCTAACATGGCTTACGGCCTGCAGCATGTGCTCACCATGTACGGCGGCATCGTGGCTGTACCGTTGATCGTCGGCCAGGCGGCCGGGTTGTCGCCGGCCGATATTGGCCTGCTGATCGCTGCCTCGCTGTTTGCCGGAGGCCTGGCTACGCTGTTGCAAACCCTGGGCCTGCCGTTTTTCGGCTGCCAGTTGCCGCTGGTGCAAGGGGTGTCCTTTGCCGGGGTGGCGACCATGGTGGCGATTGTTGGCAGCGACGGTGCGGGTGGCATCCCGGCGATACTCGGGGCGGTGATGGCCGCGTCCTTGATCGGCTTGCTGATCACCCCGGTGTTCTCGCGAATCACCAAATTCTTCCCGCCGCTGGTCACCGGGATTGTGATCACTACCATCGGCCTGACGTTGATGCCTGTCGCCGCCCGCTGGGCCATGGGCGGCAACAGCCGCGCCGCAGATTTCGGCAGCATGCCGAACATCGGCCTGGCGGCGCTGACCCTGGTGCTGGTATTGCTGCTGAGCAAGATCGGCAGCGCGACCATCTCGCGACTGTCGATCCTGCTGGCGATGGTGATCGGCACGGTTATCGCGGTGTTCCTCGGCATGGCTGACTTCTCCAGCGTGACCCAGGGCCCGATGTTCGGCTTTCCCACACCCTTCCATTTCGGCATGCCAACCTTCCATCTCGCGGCGATCATTTCCATGTGCATCGTGGTGATGGTGACGCTGGTGGAAACCTCGGCGGACATACTTGCAGTGGGTGAAATCATCGACACCAAGGTCGACTCCAAGCGCCTCGGCAATGGCCTGCGTGCGGATATGCTGTCGAGCATGTTTGCGCCGATCTTCGGCTCGTTCACCCAGAGCGCGTTTGCACAGAACGTCGGGCTTGTGGCGGTTACCGGGGTCAAGAGCCGTTATGTGGTCGCCACCGGTGGGATATTCCTGGTGATCCTCGGCCTGCTGCCGTTCATGGGCCGGGTGATTGCGGCAGTGCCGACTTCAGTGTTGGGCGGTGCCGGAATCGTATTGTTCGGCACCGTGGCTGCCAGTGGTATCCGGACCTTGTCCAAGGTTGATTACCGCAACAACATGAACCTGATCATCGTCGCCACTTCCATCGGTTTTGGCATGATCCCGATTGCGGCCCCGAGTTTCTACGATCACTTCCCGAGCTGGTTCGCGACCATTTTCCATTCGGGGATCAGTTCGTCGGCGATTATGGCGATCCTGTTGAACCTGGCGTTCAACCACTTCACCACGGGCAACTCGGACCAGCAGTCGGTATTCGTTGCCGGGACGGAACGCAGCCTGTGCTTCCAGGACGTGGCGGCGTTGCGGGACGGGGATTACTTCAGCGGCGGCAAGCTGTTTGATGCCGAGGGCAAGGAAATTCCGTTGCTGGAGGAAGTGCCGAAGAAAGCGGCGGTGCACGGCAGGGCGCAGACCAGCGAGGTGTAACAGCCACAAAGAGTCCAATGTGGGAGCGGGCTTGCTCGCGAAGGCGGTGTGTCAGTCGCTAAATATGCTGACTGATCCACCGCCTTCGCGAGCAAGCCCGCTCCCACATTTTGATCTCAGCCAGTCTTGAGCGTTCTGTGGGGCACCGAACAAGCCTCATCCAGAAACTGCACCACTGTCCCCATGCACGCCTGTCGCTCTTCAACATGCGGCATGTGGCTGGAGTCTTCGAACAGCGCCCAGCGCACATCGGCAATCTCATCCAGGAACGGCTTGACCACCAGCGGCGTGGCCTCGTCATGGCGACCGGAAATCACCAGGGTCGGCACATTGACCTTCGACAGCCGGCCGATCACGTTCCAGTCTTTCAAGCTGCCAATCACATGGAATTCCGTCGGGCCGCTCATGGCGTGATACACCGTCGGGTCCGAATCCACCTGGGCGAATGTGCGGGCGACTTCTTCCGGCCACGGATTGACCCGGCACACGTGCTGGTCATAGAAAATCCGCGAGGCGGCCAGGTATTCAGGGTCCTGGTAGGTGCCGGCCTGTTCATGCTTGAGCAAGGTCTCGTGCACGCCTTCAGGCAGTAGCTTGCGCAGGCGGTTGGCCTCGGCAACCCAGGTACGCATGCAGGTCGGCGAGTTGGCCGGAATAAATGCACGCAGGCCCTTGGGTTGCAGGATGGCGTGTTCGCTGCCGAGCATGCCGCCCCAGGATTGACCCAGGATCGCGTAGTTGTTGCTGATCTGCAGGTGGTCCAGCAGGTTGTCCAGTTCTTCGAGGAACAAGCCGACGGTCCAGAATGAAGGGTCTTTGTCAGGCAGGTGGGTGGAGCGGCCGTTGCCCAGTTGGTCGTAGTGAATGACCGCGTGGCCACTGGCGGCTACGTCCTTGTAGGCATCGACATAATCATGGGTGCAACCCGGGCCACCATGGAGGATGACCAGCGGTGTGAGGCCGCTGTCCAGGTCGCCGGTTACCCGATACCAGGTCTGGTAGTCGCGAAAGGCCGCATAGCCTTCGCGGATTGTTTCGATGAATTCCATTTCGTGCCCTGCCCTGAGAAAAAGTGATCAGGTACACGATAGTCGGCACAGAAAGTTTAAGTAACTAGCAAAACAGCTAGGTTTTTCCTTCGGATCAGTCTTCCAGCAACCGGTAATGAGTGGCCCGTACCACCGCTTGCACCCGGTTCTTGGCCCCCAGTTTGTGCATGGCCGACGCCAGGTGCAGGGTAACCACTGCCAGGGAGCGGCTCAATTGCGTGGCGATTTCGGCGGCGGTCAGGCCGTCGGCGGCCCATTTCAGGCATTCGCGCTCACGCTTGGTCAGGCGGATATGCGGGTAGGAGCGCAGTTCCTTGCTGAAAAGCGGGTAGGCCGCTTCCTGCAAGGCGTGGGTAATCAGGCTGAATTCCGACAGCGTCTGGCGGGCGTCCTGCAACACTGCGCTGGCCTTTCCGGTGCGCAGGCCGGTCAGCGAGGCGAAGCCGCCACGGGGCAAATGGATCGGCACGCTGACGCCGCAGGTCATCTGGCGGTCGTGCAGGTAGCTGGAAACCGGGGCGTGGCAAGGGTCGATGATTTTTTGCAGAGCGGTATCGGCCTTGGCCTCGTAGGACCACACAAACGGTGAAACCGTCGACAGTGCGAGGTGTTGCACCGGATCGATCTGATAAAAGCCGGAACTGCACCACAGGTTGTACCAGTCGGGCGGGGTATTGCGCAGTTGCAGCACAGAAGGGGTGATCAGTGCACCATTATGGTCAATGGGCACGGGGGTGTAGTCGTAGACCAACGCATCAAAACCCAGGTCCTGGGCCAATACGAGGGTGTTGTCCATCTGTTCATCCAGGCTCCTGCCGGGGATGAGACGGTCATTAAACGCAGTTAGCCTGGCCAGCATCCGTTCTGCTCCCGATTTCATTTGAATCTCGTCTTGCTGCAAGTAGAATGCCACGCCCCGGCGAAGGACTGCCAGACCAAACCTATAAGAATTACCAGGTTATGGACACGCGGCATCCTCGGTAGTGTTGGCCTCTAAACGGCCACTCTCCACAGGGCCGACACACAACAAGGAATGTATGCATGTGGCGTGAAATTGCCCCCGACCAGCGGTACAACGTACAGGTCGATGGCCACAACCTCGTGGCCTATAGCTTTGGCGAAGGCGATGAGGTGTTGCTGTGCCTCAATGGCGGCCCCGGGCTGCCTTGCGACTACTTGCGCGACGCCCATGGCTGGCTCAAGGACAACGGCCTGCGAGTGGTTGCATTCGACCAGCTTGGCACGGGCGCTTCAGCCAGACCGACCGATGTTTCGCTGTGGGAAATCAGCCGTTATGTCGAAGAAGTCGAAACCGTGCGCCAGGCCCTTGGCCTTGGCCGCGTGCACTTGCTGGGGCATTCCTGGGGCGGATGGTTGGGCATCGAGTACGCCATTCACTACCCCGATGCGCTGAAAAGCCTGATCCTGGAAAACACCGTCGGCGACATTCCGCACCTGTCCCTCGAGCTGGAACGCCTGCGCGGCGCCCTGGGCAGCGAAACCGTGGCGATGATGCAACGCCATGAAGCCATGGGCACCCTCGATCACCCGCAGTACCAGGCCGCCATCACCTTGCTCAACTACCGCCACGTCTGCCGCCTGGACGAATGGCCGGCGCCGGTCCAGCGTTCCCTCGGCGACTGGAACATGGGCCCCTACGAAACCATGCAGGGCCCCAACGAATTTCTCTACATCGGCAACCTCAAGGACTGGAACCGCATCCCCGAGATGGCCGAGTTCAAGATGCCGATACTGATCACCACCGGCCAGCACGACGAACTGACCCCGGCCTGCGCCATGCGCATGAAAAGCGCGGCCCGGCACGCCGAGCTGCACGTGTTCCCCAACAGCAGCCATATGCCGTTTTACGAAGAGCCCCAGGCGTACTTCCCGGTGCTGCTGGACTTCCTCGCTCGTCATCGAGGCTGACGGATGAACCTGGCGCGTTACCGTTTTGTGCTGTCCCGGCCGCTGCAATTGCTGCCGGTGCTGTTTGGCATCAGCCTGATCACCTTTGTGCTGGTGCGCTCGATTCCCGGCGACCCGGCGCGGGCCCTGCTGGGTTCGCGCAGCACCCCGGACGCGTTGCTGAAGATCCGCGCCCAGTACGGCCTCGACCAGCCGCTGTGGCTGCAATATTTCTACTTCCTGAAAAACCTGCTCAAGGGCGACCTCGGCCAGTCACTGCTGTACAAGGTCGACGCGCTGAAACTGATCGTCACCCGCATCGAGCCGACCCTGTTCCTGGTGCTCGGCAGTGTGCTGCTGGCGCTGTTGATCGCCGTGCCGCTGGCCACTGTGGCCGCGCGTAATAAAGGTGGCTGGGCGGATAACCTGATCCGGCTGTTCACTACGGTGGGCCTGGGCATGCCGGCGTTCTGGCTGGGCTTGATGCTGATCCTGTTGCTCAGCGTGCAATGGGGCCTGTTCCCGGTCTCCGGGTATGGGCGCACCTGGCTGGACAAGGCGCACCACATGGTTCTGCCGTGCCTGACCATCGCCCTGGCGCTGTCGGCGGTGCTGGTGCGCAACCTGCGGGCGAGCATGTTGATGGAGTTGCAGGCTGACCACGTTACCGCCGCCCGGGCGCGAGGTTTGTCGGAGGCGGCGGTGTTTCGTCGTCATGTGCTGCCCAATTCCCTGGTGCCGGCGGTGAACCTGCTGGCGGTGAACATTGGCTGGCTGATCAGCGGCACGGTGGTGATCGAAAGCCTGTTTGCGATTCCCGGCATCGGCCAATTGCTGGTGCGCGGCATCTTCACCCGCGACTACATGGTGGTGCAGGGCGTGGCGATGGTGCTGGCCTGTGCCACCGTGCTGGTCAACTTTGTTGCCGATGTGGTGACGGTCGCGCTGGACCCGCGAGTGAAGATGCAATGAGCAGCCGCCCATTGATCGCCCCATGGCGCCTGCGCCTGCGCTTTGGTTTTCGCAATGGCCGGCTGACGGCGGCCTGGGGCCTGTTGATTCTGCTGACATGGCTGGCGCTGGCCGTGTTCGCCCCCTGGATCGCACCCTTTGACCCGATTGCGCAAAACACCGACATCAGTTTGCTGGGCCCCAGCCAGGCCCATCCATTTGGCACGGACAACTACGGGCGAGACATCCTTTCGAGGGTGGTCTGGGGCGCACGCATCGACCTGCAACTGGCGGTGGTCGGGGTGATCTTTCCGTTTCTGATCGGCACCTTCGTCGGTGCGGTGTCCGGCTACATCGGCGGGCGTTTCGACAGCTTCTGCATGCGGGTGATCGACGTGATCCTCGCGTTCCCTTTCCTGGTGCTGATGCTGGCGATCATGGCCATTCTCGGCCCGGGTTTGAAAAGCTTTTACATCGCCATGGCACTGGTGGGCTGGGTGTCCTACGCGCGGCTGATCCGCTCGCAGATCCTGGTGCTCAAGGAAAGCGACTTCGCCCTGGCCGCCAAAAGCCTGGGCTTTGGCCATGGGCGCATTCTGTTCCGGCATTTGTTGCCCAACGCGATGTTCGGCTCGATTGTGTTCTCGATGTCTGACGCAGTGCTGGTGCTGCTCAACGGCGCAGCGGTCAGCTACCTCGGCCTGGGCGTACAACCGCCGACTGCTGAGTGGGGCACCATGGTTGCCGAAGGCCAGGCGTTCATCACCACCGCTTGGTGGATTTGCACCTTCCCGGGCCTGGCCATCGTGACCCTGGCCATGGGCTTCAGCCTGCTGGCCGATGGTGTGGCGCAAGTGCTGGGGGATCGCTCATGAGCCTGTTGCAGGTGCAGGACCTGAGTGTCATCGCCAATAACACCGGGCGCGACGTAACGTTGGTGGACCGGGTGTCGTTTGACCTGGCCGAAGGTGAGATCCTCGGCCTGGTGGGCGAAAGCGGTTCGGGCAAGACCATGGCCTGTCGCGGGCTGATGCGCTTGCTGCCGTCCCCGAGCCTGCGGGTGCAGGGCGGTTCGGTGCGCCTGGCGGGCCAGGACCTTCTGCAGCTGGATGACGTCGGCATGCGCGCGGTACGCGGTGGGCAACTTGGGATGATCTTCCAGAACCCCAGCAGCCACCTCGACCCGTTGATGCGCATCGGCGAGCAGATCGCCGAAGGCATCCGACTGCACCAGGGCGCGTCGAAAAAGGAGGCGCGCTTGCAGGCTATCGAAGTGCTGCGCCAGGTCGGCATTCCCGATCCCCAGGCGCGGATCGACAATTACCCCCACGAGTTTTCCGGCGGCATGCGCCAGCGGGCGATGATCGCGGTGGCCCTGGGCTGCAATCCAAAAGTGCTGATCGCCGACGAGCCGACCACCGCCCTCGACGTGACCGTACAGGCCCAGATCCTGCGTCTGCTGCTGGACCTGCGGGACCAGCGTGGCCTGTCGATCATCATGATCACTCACGACCTGGGCGTGGTGGCGCAAACCTGCGACTCCATCGCCGTGATGTACGCCGGGCGCCTGTGCGAACACGGCAGCAAATACGAGCTGCTGGCACACCCGCAACACCCTTACACCGCCGGCCTGATCGAGTGCCAGCCCGCCACCAGCAGCGGCCACGCCCTGTTGCGCACCATCGCCGGCCAACCGCCATTGCTCGACGCATTGCCCAAGGGCTGCCGGTTCAACCCGCGCTGCCCGCAAGTCGGCAGCTTGTGCACCGAGCTGCTGCCGGAAGGCACGCGGGTGGCCTGTCACTATCCCCTGGGAGTTCGCCCATGACGTTGTTGCAGGTGAATGACCTTGAGGTGCGTTTCGCCGCCGCCGGCAGCGGCCTGTTCGGCCTGAATAAACAGTGGGTGAGGGCGGTCAACGGGGTGTCGTTGACCCTGGCCGCCGGTGAAACACTGGGTTTGGTGGGCGAGTCCGGCAGCGGCAAAAGCACATTGGGGAGGGCGATCCTGCACCTCAACCCCATCAGCGCCGGGCAGGTGGTGTTTGACGGCATCGACATGGCCCACGCCGGGCCGGTCGATATCGCCCGTTTGCGGCACGAGACGGCGATGATCTTCCAGGATCCCTACGCGGCCCTGAACCCGCGTCTTACCGTCGGCGAAACCATCGCCGAAGTCCTGCGGGTGCAGCGCAAGGTGGCGTCGGAAAACATCCCACGCCGGGTCGACGAATTACTCGATCTGGTAGGCCTGCGCCCCGAGCTTGCCAGCCGCAAGCCCGGCTCTCTCAGCGGCGGCCAGTGCCAGCGCGTCGGTATCGCCCGGGCACTGGCAGTGGAGCCACGGCTGATCATCGCCGACGAATGCGTGGCCGCCCTGGATGTGTCGATCCAGGGCCAGATCATCAACCTGCTGCTGGAACTGCAACAGCGCATGAACCTGGCGATCCTGTTTATCGCCCACGACCTGGCCATCGTCCGCCGCCTGTGCGACCGGGTGGCGGTGATGTACCTGGGGAAAATCGTTGAGGAAGGTCCGGTGGAGGCGGTGTTCACCACGCCGCGCCATCCCTACACAGCAGCGTTGATCCAGGCGATCCCGGAGATTGATCCGTACCGCCCGTTGCCCAGCGAACCGTTGCCGGGCGAGCCGCCGAGCCCGCTGAAGCTGCCTAATGGTTGCGCCTTTCACCCGCGTTGCCGACATGCACGAGCCGTGTGTGCCGAGGTATTGCCGCCGACTCACGTTGTGCAAACGCATCGGTACAGTTGCGTGCTTGAAGAACCTTTGCTTTGAACCCTTCCTGCCGATCATGAACAACCGCCGTTATAGACAAGGAGTTATGACATGCAATCCCGTCACTTGAAGTTGCTCGCCGCCGCCACACTCACCGCGTGGTCGCTGACCGCCGGTATTGCCCACGCCGCAGGTGTGCTGACCATCGGCTGCCGCGAAGACAGCACCACGTTTGACCCGATCAAAAGCGCGCAGAACCGCGATACCTGGGTGTTCGCCAACGTCTACGACACCCTGGTGCGCGTGGACAACCTGGGCACCAGGATGGAACCGGGGCTGGCCGAAAGCTGGGACATTTCCAAGGACGGCCTGACGTACACCTTCAAACTGCGGGCCGCGAAGTTCTCGGATGGCTCGCCGATCACTGCTGACGACGCTGCCTTCAGCCTGTTGCGCATTCGCGACAACAAGGCCTCGCTGTGGAGCGACCCGTTCAGCCTGATCAACACCGCCAAGGCAGCTGATCCGCAGACGCTGGTCGTGACCTTGAAAACCCCGGCGGTCGCCTTCCTTTCGCAACTGGCTTCGCCGACGGTGTCGATCCTGTCGGAAAAAGCCATGACCAAGATGGGCGAAGACGCCTACTCGGAAAACCCGGTGACCTCCGGCGCGTTTACCGTGGACGAGTGGCGCAAGGGCGATCGGGTGATCCTGAAGAAGAACCCGAACTTCTGGCAGGCCAGCAACGTCAGCCTGGATGGTGTGGAATGGGTCTCCGTCACCGACGACAACACCCGCATGCGCATGGTGCAGAACAACGAGCTGGACACGGCGATCTTCGTCCCGTTTTCCCGGGTTGAAGAGCTGAAAAAAGACAAGAACGTGGTGGTGCACTCCGATCCGTCCACCCGTGAAGATCACCTGTTGATCAACCACGCCCACGGCCTGCTGGCCAAGCCGGAAGTGCGCCAGGCGCTGGACATGGCCATCGATAAACAATCGCTGGTGAAAACCGCCACCTTCGGCCAGGGCACCGTGGCCTATTCCTACATTCCAAAAGGCTCGCTGTACCACTACGCCAACAACCTGCAACGCCCGTATGACCCGACCGAAGCCAAGAAACTGCTCGCGGCTGCCGGCGCCCAGGATTTGAAGCTCAACTACGTGGTCAACGCCGGCAACGAAGCCGACGAGCAGATTGCGGTGATGATCAAGGATCAACTGGCCAAGGTCGGTGTGACGGCCAACCTGCAAAAGGTCGACCCGACCCAAAGCTGGCAGATGCTGGTGGACGGTGATTACGATATTTCGGTGATGTACTGGACCAACGACATCCTCGACCCGGACCAGAAGACCACCTTCGTGCTGGGCCACGACACCAACCAGAACTACATGACTCGCTACAAGAACGACAAGGTCAAGGACCTGGTGGCCGCGGCGCGGATCGAGGCGGACCCGGTCAAGCGTGAGCAGATGTACGTCGACCTGCAGAAAATGGCGAAACAGGATGTGAACTGGATCGACTTGTACTACAGCCCGTACATCAACATCTCACGCAAGAACGTGAGCAACTTCCTGCAAAACCCGTTGGGGCGCTTCACGCTTGAGGAAGTGGTGAAGAACTAAGTTCTAGAGATCACCGCAATACAAATGTGGGAGCGGGCTTGCTCGCGAAGGCGGTGGATCAGTCGATATCTCTGTTGACTGACACTCCGCCTTCGCGAGCAAGCCCGCTCCCACATTAGGTTGTACTGTGTTCCAGATAGTTATTGCGCGTCAAACGCCTGCCCATTGATGCCGGTACTGTCCGGCCCCATCAGGTACAGGTACACCGGCATGATTTCCTCCGGTGTCGGGTTATCGGTCGGGTTCTCCCCTGGATACGCCTGGGCCCGCATGCTGGTGCGGGTGGCGCCTGGGTTGATGCTGTTGGCGCGCACCGGTGCGACATTATCCAGCTCGTCCGCCAGGGTTTGCATCAGGCCTTCGGTGGCAAACTTCGACACCCCGTAAGCCCCCCAATAAGCCCGGCCCTTGCGGCCCACGCTGCTGGAAGTGAACACCACCGACGCATCCTGGGACAGCTTGAGCAGCGGCAACAGCGTGCTGGTCAGCATGAACATCGCGTTGACGTTCACATGCATCACCCGCATGAAGTTCTCGCCGGACAACTGCTCGATCGGTGTGCGCGGGCCGATGATCGAGGCGTTGTGCAGCAAACCGTCGAGGTGGCCGAACTCCTTTTCGATCATCGCTGCCAGCTCGTCGTATTGATGGGGCAGGGCGGTCTCCAGGTTGAACGGGATCACCACCGGCTGCGGCTGGCCGGCGGCTTCGATTTCGTCGTAGACCTGGGCCAGGTTGGCTTCGGTCTTGCCCAGCAGCAACACGGTGGCGCCGTGGGCCGCATAGGTTTTGGCCGCCGCTGCGCCAATCCCGCGACCGGCGCCGGTGACCAGGATGACCCGGCCCTTGAGCAGTTCTGGACGTGCGGAGTAATCAAACATAAACAACCTCGACAAAGTTCACAGAAAATCCATGTGATTGATTGCGGCTAAGGCTGGCCAAGGCTTCTGTGGCGAGGGAGCTTGCTCCCGTTGGGTTGCGAAGCAGCCCCAGCTTTCGCGACTGCTGCGCAGTCGAACGGGAGCAAGCTCCCTCTCCACAAAATTGCAGCAACCTCAGGCAGTCCCGATCAGCAGCTGCACAGCGCGCTGTCCAGCACTTTGCGCAGTTCCAGCGGGTGATCCACCACCACATCGGCACCCCAGTTGCGCGGGTTGTCGTCCGGGTGGATATAGCCGTAGGTGACCGCCGCGGTGCGAGTGCCGGCGTCGCGGCCCGACTCGATGTCCCGCAGGTCATCCCCCACGAACAGCACGCTGGCCGGGTCCAGGTCGAGCATCTTGCACGCCAGGATCAACGGTTCCGGGTCCGGCTTGCTGTTCTTCACGTGGTCCGGGCAGATCAGCAGCGCGGAGCGCTCGGCCAGGCCTAGCTGCTGCATGATCGGTTCGGCAAAGCGCAGTGGCTTGTTGGTGACCACGCCCCAGATCAGCCTGGATTTCTCGATATCCACCAGCAGCTCTTCCATGCCCTCGAACAGCTTGCTGTGGATCGCGCAGCCCTTGAGGTAACGCTCGAGGAATTCCTGGCGCAGCTCTTCAAAGCCCGGGGACTCGGGGTCCATGGAAAAGGTCACGGCGACCATCGCCCGGGCGCCGCCGGAGATTTCATCGCGGATGTGCTGGTCGTTGATCGGTGCCAGGCCGCGGTCAGCGCGCATGGCCTGGCAGATGGCGATAAAGTCTGGCGCGGTGTCCAGCAGGGTACCGTCCATGTCGAAAAGAACCGCTCGCAACTTCACAGGCTTACTCCTCGCGCAGGGTCTGGATCATGTAGTTGACGTCAACGTCGCTGGCCAGCTTGTAGTGCTTGGTCAGCGGGTTGTAGGTCAAGCCGATGATGTCCTTGACGGTCAGCCCGGCCTGACGGCTCCAGGCGCCCAGCTCGGAAGGGCGGATGAATTTCTTGAAGTCATGGGTGCCGCGGGGCAGCAGCTTCATGATGTATTCGGCACCGATGATCGCGAACAGGTACGCCTTCGGATTGCGGTTGATGGTGGAGAAGAACACCTGGCCACCGGGCTTGACCATGCGGAAGCAGGCGCGGATCACCGAGGACGGGTCCGGCACGTGCTCGAGCATTTCCAGGCAAGTGACCACGTCGAACTGCCCGGGCATCTCTTCGGCCAGCTCTTCGGCGGTGATCTGCCGGTATTCGACGTTCACGCCGGACTCCAGTTGGTGCAACTGGGCCACGGCCAATGGCGCTTCGCCCATGTCGATACCCATCACGGTGGCGCCGCGCTGGGCCATGGATTCACTGAGGATCCCGCCGCCGCAACCCACATCCAGTACCTTCTTGCCGGCCAGGTTGACGCGCTCGTCAATCCAGTTGACCCGCAGCGGGTTGATGTCGTGCAGGGGTTTGAACTCGCTTTCGCGGTCCCACCAGCGATGGGCGAGGGCTTCGAATTTGGCGATTTCAGCGTGGTCGACGTTGCTCATGGGGAATCCTCTAAATCTGATAAAACGTTTTGCCGGCCCTGGCATGCGTTGCCAGGGCGGGTGTTATTCGCTGTGTCCGCTGATGCGCTGGCCCCAGGCGATGGCCGTGGCGCACAACTGTTGTTCATCCAGGCGGGTCAGTTGCCGGTCGTCGAGCAATTGCTTGCCGCCGACCCAAAGGTGTTTCACACAATCGCGTCCGGTGGCATATATAAGCTGTGAGACCGGATCGTAGATCGGTTGTTGCGCCAGGCCCGACAGGTCGAAGGCCACGATGTCAGCGGCCTTGCCGACTTCCAGCGAGCCGATTTGACTTTCCAGGCCCATGGCCCGGGCGCCGTTGAGGGTGGCCATGCGCAGGGCGCGGTGGGCATCCAGGGCGGTGGCCGAGCCGGCAACGGCCTTGGCCAGCAGCGCGGCGGTGCGGGTTTCGCCCAGCAGGTCGAGGTCATTGTTGCTGGCCGCGCCGTCGGTGCCTACTGCCACATTGACGCCGGCTTGCCACAGGCGTTCCACCGGGCAGAAGCCGCTGGCCAGTTTCAGGTTGGATTCCGGGCAATGGATCACGCTGGTGTTGCTTTCTACCAGCAAAGTCAGGTCGTCATCGCTGATTTGGGTCATGTGAACGGCCTGGAAGCGCGGCCCCAGCAAACCCAGGCGGCCAAGCCGTGCCAGCGGGCGTTCACCACGCTGTTCAACGGACTGCTGCACTTCGAAGGCGGTTTCATGCACGTGCATGTGGATCGAGGCGTCCAGTTCCTCGGCGATCACCCGGATTTTTTCCAGGTTTTCATCGCAGACGGTGTACGGCGCGTGCGGGCCGAAGGTGATTTTGATCCGTGGGTGATGCTTGAGGTCGCCGAACAGCTCGACGCCCTGGCGAATCGCCTCGTCGGCGTCAGCAGCGCCGGGAATCGGGAAATCCAGGATCGGGATGGCGATTTGCGCGCGCATGCCGCTGTTGTGCACCCGTTCGCTGGCGACTTTCGGGAAGAAGTACATGTCCGAGAAACATGTGATGCCGCCCTTGATCTGCTCGGCGATGGCCAGGTCAGTGCCGTCGCGGACGAAGGCTTCGTCGACCCACTTGGCCTCGGCGGGCCAGATGTGGTTTTCCAGCCAGGTCATCAGCGGCAGGTCGTCGGCCAGGCCGCGAAACAGCGTCATGGCCGCGTGGCCGTGGGCGTTGATCAGGCCGGGGCTGAGCAGCATGCCCGGCAGTTCACGCACTTCGCTCGCTGCGAGCTTCAAGGCCGCGGCGCGTGGGCCGATAAACGCAATGCACCCGTCACGAATGCCCAGGGCGTGCTCCTTGAGCACTACGCCGGCAGGCTCGACAGGTACCAGCCAGGTGGGCAGCAGCAATAAGTCGAGCGGGGCGGCAGTCGGTGTCATCGAGGGCAGTTTCCCAGGCATCTATAAAGAACGGCGAAGTATACCCGAGCGTCCTGGCTGGCGGATCGCTATAATCGGCGGCTTTTGTTCATGAGTGCGGGGTGAGGGATGCGCGATCGACTGTTGGCTGCGGAGAAAGTGAAGGCCATCGACTGGCGTGATGGCGCACTGTACCTGCTCGATCAGCGTATTTTGCCGTCTGCAGAAACCTGGGTCGCCTGCACCAGTGCTGCCGAGGTGGCCGAGGCCATTCGCACAATGGTGGTGCGGGGTGCGCCGGCCATTGGCATCAGTGCGGCGTATGGCCTGGTGCTGGCCGCTCGTGCCCACATCGCCGAGGGCGATGACTGGCAGGCCGCCTGGGAAGAGGACTACGCGGTGCTGGCGGATACCCGCCCGACCGCGTCGAATCTTTTCTGGGCCATGAAGCGCATGCGCGATTGCCTCGATCGCCTCAAGAAACACGCCGATCCGTTGAAGGTGCTGGAGGCCGAGGCGGTGGCGATTCACCAAAGTGATCGCGAAGCCAACCTGACCATGGCGCAGCTGGGTGTAGAGCTGATCCGCAAGCATCAGGGCAATGTCCAGGCGATCCTGACCCATGGCAATGCGGGTGCGCTGGCTACCGGCGGCGTCGGTACCGCGCTCGGGGTGATTCGCGGAGCGTTCCTGGAAGGCATGGTGGAGCGCGTCTACGCCAACGAAACCCGGCCCTGGCTGCAAGGTTCGCGGCTGACGGCCTGGGAATTGGCCAATGAAGGCATTCCGGTCACCGTGAATGCCGATTCGGCGGGTGCGCATATCCTCAAGACCAAAGGCGTGACCTGGGTGATCGTCGGTGCCGACTGCATTGCGGCCAATGGCGATGTGGTCAGCAAGATCGGCACCTATCAGTTGGCGGTGTGCGCCATGCATCACGGCGTGCGTTTCATGGTGGTGGCGCCCAGCTCAACCATCGACCTGATGGCGGCCAGCGGTGATGACGTGCCGCTTGAAGAGCGCGACGCCCGTGAACTGCTGGAAGTCGGCGGCACCCGCGTAGCCGCTGATGTAGACGCCTTCAACCCGGTGTTCGACGTGACGCCGGCGGACCTGATTGATGTGATCGTCACTGAAAAAGGCATCGTCGAACGCCCCGACACGGCGAAGTTGGCGCAACTGATGTGTCGTAAACGCCTGCATTGAGGCAATTTGCCCGCAAAAATCCCCTTGGATCCAGCTCTAAGGCCCTCTCGTCGCCGTCAAGCCTGTCATCCGTCAACTTACTATGCTCCATGCGCATCAGGGGGATAGGTGCGTGGCGGCGATTGTGATAACATCCGGCGGTTTCCAGGGTCACCCCAAGGGGTAACCTTTAATGCGCAGATCCGTGTCATAACTCGTTGATTTGTCGTAAGTCGTTGCCAGGCATCATGCCGGCAGCGGCGAGCTTCGTTCGTCCCATAGGATGTGACGAGGTTTCACCCGAAAAAGGAATCAGGCTTCTCATGGGCGAACTGGCCAAAGAAATCCTCCCGGTCAATATCGAAGACGAGCTGAAACAGTCCTACCTCGACTACGCGATGAGCGTAATTGTCGGTCGGGCACTGCCTGATGCGCGCGATGGCTTGAAGCCCGTGCACAGGCGTGTGCTGTTCGCGATGAGCGAGCTGGGTAACGACTGGAACAAGCCGTACAAGAAATCTGCCCGTGTTGTCGGTGACGTGATCGGTAAGTATCACCCTCACGGCGACACTGCGGTGTACGACACCATCGTTCGGATGGCCCAGCCGTTTTCCCTGCGCTACCTGCTGGTAGACGGCCAGGGCAACTTCGGTTCGGTCGACGGCGACAACGCTGCGGCCATGCGATACACCGAAGTGCGCATGACCAAGCTGGCGCACGAGCTGCTGGCTGACCTGCACAAGGAAACCGTGGACTGGGTGCCGAACTACGACGGCACCGAAATGATCCCGGCGGTCATGCCGACCCGTATTCCCAACCTGTTGGTCAACGGCTCCAGCGGTATCGCCGTGGGCATGGCCACCAACATCCCGCCACACAACCTCGGTGAAGTCATCGACGGTTGCCTGGCCCTCATCGACAACCCCGAGCTGACCGTCGATGAGCTGATGCAGTACATCCCGGGTCCGGACTTCCCGACCGCCGCGATCATCAACGGTCGCGCCGGCATCATCGAAGCCTACCGTACCGGTCGCGGCCGCATTTACATGCGTGCCCGCTCGATCATCGAAGACATCGACAAGGTCGGTGGCCGCCAGCAGATCGTCATCACCGAACTCCCTTACCAGTTGAACAAGGCGCGTCTGATCGAGAAGATCGCCGAGCTGGTTAAAGAGAAGAAGCTGGAAGGCATCACCGAGCTGCGCGACGAGTCTGACAAGGACGGTATGCGCGTGGTGATCGAGCTGCGTCGTGGCGAAGTGCCTGAGGTGATCCTCAACAACCTCTACGCCCAGACCCAGCTGCAAAGCGTATTCGGTATCAACGTGGTAGCGCTGATCGACGGCCGCCCGCGCATCCTGAACCTCAAGGATCTGCTGGAAGCCTTCGTGCGTCACCGCCGCGAAGTGGTAACCCGCCGTACCGTATTCGAACTGCGCAAGGCCCGTGAACGCGGCCACATCCTGGAAGGCCAGGCTGTTGCGCTGTCGAACATCGACCCGGTCATCGCCCTGATCAAGGCTTCGCCGACGCCGTCGGAAGCCAAGGAAGCGCTGATCAAGATGCCGTGGGAATCCAGCGCCGTAGTAGCGATGGTGGAACGTGCCGGTGCCGATTCGTGCCGTCCGGAGACTCTGGACCCACAATACGGCCTGCGCGACGGCAAGTATTTCCTGTCCCCGGAACAGGCCCAGGCCATCCTGGAACTGCGTCTGCACCGTCTGACCGGTCTGGAACACGAGAAGCTGCTGGCCGAGTACCAGGAGATTCTCAACCAGATCGGCGAGCTGATCCGCATCCTCAACAGCGCCGTGCGCCTGATGGAAGTGATCCGCGAAGAACTGGAAGTGATCCGCGCCGAATACGGCGATGTGCGCCGCACCGAGATTCTCGACGCCCGTCTCGACCTGACCCTGGGTGACATGATCCCGGAAGAAGATCGCGTCGTGACCATTTCCCACGGTGGCTATGCCAAGACCCAGCCTCTGGCTGCGTACCAGGCCCAGCGTCGTGGCGGTAAAGGCAAATCGGCTACCGGCGTCAAGGATGAGGACTACATCGCTCACCTGCTGGTTGCCAACAGCCACACCACGCTGCTGCTGTTCTCCAGCAAGGGCAAGGTGTACTGGCTGAAAACCTACGAAATCCCGGAAGCGTCCCGCGCTGCCCGTGGTCGTCCGCTGGTCAACCTGCTGCCGCTGGACAGTGATGAATACATCACCACCATGCTGCCGGTAGACGAGTACACCGAAGGTCACTTCATCTTCATGGCCACTGCGAAAGGCACCGTGAAGAAGACCCCGCTGGAATCCTTCAGCCGTCAACGCAGCGTGGGCCTGATCGCCCTCGAACTGGACGAAGGCGACGTATTGATCAGCGCGGCCATCACCGACGGCGAGCGTGAAGTCATGCTGTTCTCCGACGGCGGCAAGGTCACGCGCTTCAAGGAATCCGACGTTCGTGCCATGGGCCGTACCGCCCGCGGTGTGCGCGGCATGCGTCTGCCGGAAGGGCAGAAGCTGATTTCGATGCTGATCCCGGAAGAAGGCAGCGAGATCCTCACTGCATCGGCCCGCGGCTACGGCAAGCGTACGGCCATCAGCGAGTTCCCCGAGTACAAGCGTGGCGGCCAGGGCGTTATCGCCATGGTCAGCAACGATCGCAACGGCCGCCTGGTCGGCGCGGTCCAGGTGCTGGATGGTGAGGAAATCATGCTGATTTCCGACCAGGGCACCCTGGTACGTACCCGGGTTGATGAAGTGTCGAGCCTGGGGCGTAACACCCAGGGCGTGACCTTGATCAAGCTGGCCAGCGACGAAACGTTGGTAGGCCTGGAGCGTGTCCAGGAGCCATCGGAAGTCGAAGGCGAGGAGCTGGAAGGTGAAGAGGGGATTGCACTCGAGGGGCAAGTGATCGGCGATGCCGATGACGGCGTCGACGAGCCAACACTCGACGCTGCCGCAGACGAAGAAGAACCGCAGGAATAAGCGGACACACAGGGGGCGGATGAAGATTCGCCCCCTTGTTGTTTGTCCCGTTTGAAATACGACGCCGCGCCGCTCTTGTAGGAGCCGGCTTGCCGGCGATGGCATCAACTCGATTCAAGTGAAGCGCCGAGTCGTTTGCATCGCTGGCAAGCCAGCTCCTACAGGGTTCCGCGTTGCGGGATGTTGATTGCAGTCCCACCAGATCAGAGAGATTGGATGTGAGCAAGAGAGCCTATAACTTCTGTGCCGGTCCCGCGGCGCTTCCTGAAGCAGTCCTGCAGCGCGCGCAGGGTGAACTCCTCGACTGGCATGGAAAAGGCCTCTCCGTGATGGAAATGAGCCATCGCAGCGATGAGTTCGTGTCCATTGCCACCAAGGCCGAGCAGGATATGCGCGACTTGCTGGACATCCCGTCCGATTACAAAGTGCTGTTCCTGCAGGGTGGTGCGAGCCAGCAGTTCGCCCAGATCCCGCTGAACCTGCTGCCGGAAGATGGCACTGCGGACTATATCGACACCGGTATCTGGGGGCAGAAGGCCATTGAAGAGGCCTCCCGTTACGGTCACGTCAATGTGGCAGGCACGGCCAAGCCCTACGACTACTTCGCCATCCCCGGTCAGAACGAGTGGAAGCTGTCGAAAGACGCGGCCTATGTTCACTACGTGGCGAACGAAACCATCGGCGGCCTGGAGTTCGACTGGGTGCCGGAAGTGGGTGATGTCCCGCTGGTCTGCGACATGTCCTCGGACATCCTCTCGCGCCCGATCGATGTGTCCAAGTACGGCATGATCTACGCCGGTGCACAGAAGAACATCGGCCCGAGCGGCATCCTGGTCAACATCGTCCGTGAAGACCTGTTGGGTCGTGCGCGTTCGCTGTGCCCGACCATGCTCAACTACAAGGTCGCGGCCGATAACGGCTCGATGTACAACACCCCGCCGGCCTTCGCCTGGTACCTGTCGGGCCTGGTGTTCGAATGGCTGAAAGAGCAGGGCGGCGTGGCTGCCATGGGCAAGCTCAACGAAGAGAAGAAACGTACCCTGTACGACTTCATCGACGCCAGCGGCCTGTACAGCAACCCGATCAACCTGACCGACCGTTCGTGGATGAACGTGCCGTTCCGCCTGGCGGATGATCGCCTGGACAAGCCTTTCCTCGCCGGCGCCGACGAGCGCGGCCTGTTGAACCTCAAGGGCCACCGTTCGGTAGGTGGCATGCGCGCCTCCATCTATAACGCTGTCGATATCCACGCCGTCAAGGCGCTGGTGGCTTACATGGCAGAGTTCGAAAAGGAACACGGCTAATGTCTGAGCAAGAACTCAAGGCCCTGCGCGTACGCATTGACAGCCTGGACGAGAAAGTCCTGGAGCTGATCAGTGAGCGCGCGCGGTGCGCCCAGGAAGTTGCACGGGTGAAGATGGCTTCCCTGGCTGAAGGCGAAGTGCCGGTATTCTACCGTCCGGAGCGTGAAGCCCAGGTGCTCAAGCGCGTGATGGAACGCAACAAGGGCCCGTTGGGCAACGAAGAGATGGCGCGGTTGTTCCGTGAAATCATGTCGTCGTGCCTGGCACTGGAGCAGCCGCTGAAAGTGGCTTACCTGGGCCCGGAAGGCACCTTCACTCAAGCCGCGGCCATGAAGCACTTCGGTCACGCGGTGATCAGCAAGCCGATGGCTGCGATCGACGAAGTGTTCCGTGAAGTGGCCGCCGGGGCGGTGAATTTTGGCGTGGTTCCGGTGGAAAACTCCACCGAAGGTGCCGTCAACCACACCCTCGACAGTTTTCTTGAGCACGACATGGTGATCTGCGGCGAAGTCGAGCTGCGTATTCACCACCACTTGCTGGTGGGCGAAAACACCAAGACCGACAGCATCAGCCGCATCTACTCCCACGCCCAGTCCCTGGCCCAGTGCCGCAAGTGGCTGGACGCGCACTACCCGAATGTGGAGCGCGTGGCGGTGTCCAGCAACGCCGAAGCGGCGAAGCGGGTCAAGGGTGAGTGGAACTCGGCGGCGATTGCCGGCGACATGGCTGCCGGCCTGTATGGGCTGACGCGCCTGGCCGAGAAAATTGAGGATCGCCCGGATAACTCCACGCGCTTCCTGATGATCGGCAGCCAGGAAGTGCCGCCGACCGGCGACGACAAGACGTCGATCATCGTCTCCATGAGCAACAAGCCCGGCGCGCTGCATGAGCTGCTGGTGCCGTTCCACGACAACGGGATTGACCTGACGCGAATCGAGACGCGTCCTTCGCGCAGCGGTAAATGGACTTATGTGTTCTTTATCGACTTCGTCGGCCATCACCGCGACCCTCTGGTCAAGGGTGTGCTCGAGAAAATCAGTCAGGAAGCCGTGGCACTCAAGGTGCTGGGCTCTTACCCGAAAGCGGTTTTGTGAGGCTTTAACATGAGTGGCAACTTCCTCGCCCTGGCGCAGCCGGGCGTGCAACAACTGTCGCCTTACGTTCCGGGCAAGCCTGTGGACGAGTTGGCGCGAGAGTTGAATCTGGATCCGTCGAAGATCGTAAAGCTGGCCAGTAACGAAAACCCGATGGGCCCAAGCCCCAAGGTACTGGCTGCGATTCGTGAGGCGCTGGCCGAACTGACCCGTTATCCCGATGGTAACGGCTTTGAACTCAAGTCCCTGCTGGCGAAAAACTGCCGCGTTGATATCAACCAGGTGACCCTGGGTAACGGCTCCAACGATATTCTGGAGCTGGTCGGCCGCGCCTATCTGGCGCCGGGCCTGAACGCGGTGTTCAGCGAGCACGCGTTTGCGGTCTATCCGATCGTCACTCAGGCCGTTGGCGCCGAGGCGCGTGTGATTCCTGCGAGAAACTGGGGTCATGACCTGCCAGCCATGCTGGCGGCCATCGATGACAATACTCGTGTCGTGTTTATCGCCAACCCGAACAACCCGACCGGCACCTGGTTCAGCGCCGAGGTGCTGGATAACTTCCTGCAGGACGTGCCGGAGCATGTACTGGTGGTGCTGGACGAGGCATACATCGAGTACGCCGAAGGCAGCGACCTGCCGGACGGCCTGGACTTCCTCGCGGCTTATCCGAACCTGCTGGTCTCGCGCACGTTCTCCAAGGCTTATGGCCTGGCGTCGCTGCGGGTCGGTTACGGCTTGTCCACTGCGGTGGTAGCCGATGTGTTGAACCGTGTGCGCCAGCCATTCAACGTCAACAGCCTCGCGCTGGCGGCGGCTTGCGCTGCGGTGCAGGACACCGAGTACCTGGAAGAAGGCCGTCGCCTCAACGAAAGCGGCATGCTGCAGTTGCAGGAAGGTTTCCGTGAGCTGGGCCTGGGCTGGATTCCGTCCAAGGGCAACTTCATCTGCGTCGACCTCGGCCAAGTGGCGGCTCCTGTGTTCCAGGGCTTGCTGCGCGAGGGTGTGATCGTGCGTCCGGTGGCCAATTACGGCATGCCGAACCACCTGCGCATCACCATCGGTCTGCCTGCTGAAAACAGCCGCTTCCTCGAAGCGCTGGCCAAGGTTCTGGCTCGTGGTTGATGTCACTGCATTGCAACCTGCTGTACCTATGATCGGTCGCCTGGTGGTGGTCGGTCTGGGATTGATCGGCGGCTCCTTTGCGAAGGGCCTGCGGGAAAGCGGCCTGTGTGGCGAAGTGGTCGGTGTGGACCTGGACCCGCAATCGCGCAAGTTGGCGGTGGAGTTGGGTGTGGTGGACCGTTGCGAGGCTGACCTCGCTGTAGCCTGCCAGGGCGCGGATGTCATTCAGCTGGCGGTGCCGATCCTGGCCATGGAGAAGTTGCTGGCGCTGTTGGCCGGCATGGATCTGGGCCAGGCAATCCTGACCGATGTCGGCAGTGCCAAGGGCAATGTGGTGCGTGCGGCGCGGCTGGCCTTTGGTGGCATGCCTGCGCGGTTTGTGCCCGGGCATCCGATTGCCGGGTCCGAGCAGAGCGGGGTGGAGGCGTCCAATGCGCAACTGTTCCGCCGCCATAAAGTGATTCTGACACCGCTGGATGAAACCGATCCTGTGGCACTGGCCGTGGTGGATCGGCTCTGGCGCGAGCTGGGGGCGGATGTCGAGCATATGCAGGTCGAGCGCCACGATGAAGTGCTGGCAGCGACCAGCCATCTGCCGCATTTGCTCGCATTTGGCCTGGTGGATTCGCTGGCCAAGCGCAACGAGAACCTCGAGATTTTCCGCTACGCCGCCGGTGGTTTCCGCGACTTTACCCGGATCGCCGGTAGTGATCCGGTGATGTGGCACGACATCTTCCTTGCCAACCGCGATGCGGTGTTGCGCACCCTGGACACGTTCCGCAGCGACCTCGACGCCTTGCGCGACGCGGTCGATGCTGGCGACGGGCACCAGTTGTTGGGCGTGTTCACCCGTGCGCGGGTGGCGCGGGAGCATTTCAGCAAGATTCTGGCGCGTCGGGCTTATATGGATGCTGCAGTAAATGCGGATGACCTGGTGTTTCTCGCCGGTCCCGGTGGCCGCTTGAGCGGGCAGATCCGCGTGCCTGGGGATAAGTCGATCTCCCATCGCTCGATCATGCTCGGTTCTCTGGCGGACGGTGTCACTGAAGTCGAAGGTTTTCTGGAGGGTGAGGACGCCCTGGCGACTTTGCAGGCGTTCCGCGACATGGGCGTGGTGATTGAAGGCCCGCACCATGGGCGCGTCACCATCCACGGGGTTGGCCTGCATGGCTTGAAGCCGGCGCCAGGTCCGATCTATCTGGGTAACTCCGGCACCTCCATGCGGTTGTTGTCCGGTTTGCTGGCGGCCCAGCGCTTCGACAGTGTGTTGACGGGTGACGCCTCGCTGTCCAAGCGCCCGATGAATCGCGTGGCCAAGCCATTGCGCGCAATGGGTGCGGTGATCGAGACCGGGCCGGAAGGGCGTCCGCCGCTGACCATTCGCGGTGGCCAGGCACTCAAGGGGCTGACCTACGCATTGCCGATGGCCAGCGCTCAGGTCAAGTCCTGCCTGTTGTTGGCCGGGTTGTATGCCGAGGGTAAAACCTCGATTACCGAACCGGCGCCGACCCGCGACCATACCGAGCGGATGTTGCGTGGTTTTGGGTATCCGGTGGAAGTGGCGGGCGCTACGGCTGCGGTCGAGTCGGGCCATGCGTTGACCGCGACCCATATTGAGGTGCCTGGGGATATTTCCTCCTCGGCGTTCTTTCTGGTGGCGGCTTCAATCGCCGAAGGCTCCGAGCTGTTGCTTGAGCATGTGGGTATCAATCCGACCCGTACCGGCGTGATCGATATCCTGCGACTGATGGGCGCGGACATCACCCTGGAAAACCAACGGGAAGTGGGTGGTGAGCCGGTCGCTGATTTGCGTGTTCGTGCGGCGCCGTTGAAGGGGATCGAGATTCCTGAAGCCCTGGTCCCGCTGGCTATCGATGAGTTCCCGGTGTTGTTCGTGGCTGCGGCGTGCGCCGAAGGCCGGACGGTATTGCGTGGGGCAGAAGAGCTGCGGGTCAAGGAGTCCGACCGGATCCAGGTCATGGCCGACGGTCTGCTTGCGCTGGGCGTGAAGTGTGAACCGACACCTGATGGGATTATTATCGATGGTGGCGCGATCGGCGGTGGTGAAGTCCACGCCCATGGCGATCACCGGATTGCCATGGCCTTCAGCGTGGCTTCCCTGCGAGCGGCTGCGCCGATTCGTATCCATGACTGTGCCAACGTGGCTACGTCTTTTCCGAATTTTCTTACACTGTGTGCCCAAGTCGGCATCCGTGTTGCCCAAGAGGCTCAATTGTGAATATCAAAGCACCGGTGATTACCATCGACGGGCCAAGTGGCTCGGGCAAGGGCACGATCGCCGGCATCCTGGCCAAGCGCCTGGGCTGGTGCCTGCTGGATTCCGGGGCGCTGTACCGCTTGCTGGCCTTTGCCGCCCGCAACCATGGCGTCGACCTGACCAACGAAGAATCGCTGAAGCTGCTGGCTGCGCATCTTGACGTGCAGTTCGTCGGGGCGACCGAAGGTCATCCCCAGCGCATCATCCTGGAAGGGGACGATGTGACCGACGACCTGCGCAACGAGCAGGTCGGCTCCTGGGCTTCCCAGGTCGCCGCATTGCCGGCGGTGCGCGATGCTTTGCTGCAGCGCCAGCGGGCTTTCCAGGAGCCGCCGGGTCTGGTGGCCGATGGCCGCGACATGGGCACGGTGGTCTTTCCCGAGGCGCCGCTGAAGATTTTCCTCACGGCCAGCGCCGAGGAGCGGGCCCGTCGCCGTTACTTGCAGTTGAAGGGCAAAGTCGATGGTGTTAGTCTGTCGAGTCTGCTAGATGAGATCCGTGCACGCGATGAGCGTGATACCCAGCGTGCGGTAGCCCCGCTCAAGCCGGCGGCTGACGCCATACAGCTGGATTCCACGGAGTTGTCCATCGAGCAGGTGCTGGAACGCATCTTGAGTGAGATCGCCATTCGCGATATCGCCGGGTGACCAAGAAGGCCGCAGGGGACCAGTCATAGTCCTGTGGTGCTTCTTTTAATTGAAACTGACCCACACCGTCTGGGGTGTGGAGATGGGCGTATTCTTCGCCCTTATCAACAGGAATTAAAATGAGCGAAAGCTTTGCGGAACTCTTTGAAGAAAGCCTAAAAACCCTGAACCTTCAGGCAGGCTCCATCATCACCGGTGTTATCGTTGATATCGATTACCAAGCTCGCTGGGTAACCGTTCACGCTGGTCTGAAGTCTGAAGCTCTGATCCCGCTGGAACAGTTCTACAACGATGCTGGTGACCTGACTATCAATGTCGGTGACGAAGTTCACGTTGCTCTGGACTCGGTTGAAGACGGTTTCGGTGAAACCAAGCTGTCCCGTGAAAAAGCCAAGCGCGCTGAATGCTGGATTGTTCTCGAAGCAGCCTTCGCAGCTGAAGAAGTGGTCAAGGGCGTTATCAACGGTAAGGTTAAAGGCGGCTTCACTGTCGACGTTAACGGCATCCGTGCGTTCCTGCCAGGTTCTTTGGTCGACGTTCGTCCTGTGCGCGACACCACGCACCTGGAAGGCAAGGAACTCGAATTCAAGGTCATCAAGCTCGACCAGAAGCGCAACAACGTTGTCGTTTCCCGTCGCAGCGTCCTGGAAGCAGAGAACTCCGCCGAGCGTGAAGCTCTGCTGGAATCCCTGCAGGAAGGCCAACAAGTCAAAGGTATCGTCAAGAACCTCACCGATTACGGCGCATTCGTCGATCTGGGTGGCGTCGATGGCCTGCTGCACATTACCGACATGGCTTGGAAGCGTATCAAGCATCCATCGGAAATCGTCAACGTTGGCGACGAGATCGATGTCAAGGTTCTGAAGTACGATCGTGAGCGCAACCGTGTTTCCCTGGGCTTGAAGCAGCTGGGCGAAGATCCATGGGTCGCTATCAAGGCTCGTTACCCAGAAAGCACTCGCGTAACCGCGCGTGTTACCAACCTGACCGACTACGGCTGCTTCGCAGAGCTGGAAGAAGGCGTGGAAGGCCTGGTACACGTTTCCGAAATGGACTGGACCAACAAGAACATCCACCCTTCGAAAGTCGTACAAGTCGGCGACGAAGTGGAAGTTATGGTTCTGGACATCGACGAAGAGCGTCGTCGTATCTCCCTCGGCATCAAGCAGTGCAAATCTAACCCATGGGAAGATTTCTCTGGCCAGTTCAACAAGGGCGATAAAATCTCCGGCACCATCAAGTCGATCACCGATTTCGGTATCTTCATTGGTCTGGACGGCGGCATCGACGGTCTGGTTCACCTGTCCGACATCTCCTGGAACGAAGTTGGCGAAGAAGCTGTTCGTCGTTTCAAGAAGGGCGACGAGCTGGACACCGTTATCCTGTCGGTTGACCCAGAGCGCGAGCGCATCTCCCTGGGTATCAAGCAACTGGAAAGCGATCCGTTCTCCGAGTACGTTCAAGAGAACGACAAAGGCGCAATCGTTAAAGGCATCGTGAAGGAAGTTGACGCTAAAGGCGCCATCATCACTCTGGCCGACGATATCGAAGCGACTCTGAAAGCCTCCGAAATCAGCCGTGACCGCGTTGAAGACGCGCGCAACGTTCTGAAAGAAGGCGAAGAAGTAGAAGCCAAGATCATCAGCGTTGACCGCAAGAGCCGCGTAATCCAGCTCTCCATCAAGTCGAAAGACGATGCTGAAGAGAAAGAAGCCATCCAGAGCCTGCGCGACAAGCCAGCTACCTCTGAGCCTTCTGCTGGTCCTACCACTCTGGGCGACCTGCTGCGTGCACAAATGGAAAAGCAGAACTAAGTTCTGTCAGACCATAGAAAAAGGGCGACTTCGGTCGCCCTTTTTTGTGCCTGGGATTTGGTGTTGTGTGCAGCGTCGCCTTGGCGTTCTGTGGCTGGAGCGCCGTCGTCGCGCTGGCAGCGCGTTCGCGCTTATAGGCTCTATCGGCAGCGATCGCGCTGGAGTGCCTCCAGTGAGACTGAGCGAGAGCTGGCTGTCGTGGTGCGCAATGCCAACTCTCATCGAGTTACGCCCCAACTCTTTGAATATAAGTCAATACTTGGGCTGTTCAAATTCCTCAGGTCATGCTAAAACCTTCGAAGCGCTTTTCCTAGCTGCTTGAAAAAGAAGGGAAAAATATGACGAAGTCGGAGTTGATCGAACGAATTGTCACCCATCAAGGGCTGCTCTCATCCAAGGATGTGGAGCTGGCCATCAAGACCATGCTTGAGCAGATGTCCCAATGTCTGGCTACCGGCGATCGGATTGAAATTCGTGGGTTTGGTAGCTTCTCGCTGCACTATCGTGCGCCTCGTGTGGGTCGCAACCCAAAAACCGGGCAGTCCGTCAGCCTTGACGGCAAGTTCGTGCCTCATTTCAAGCCGGGCAAGGAATTGCGCGATCGGGTGAACGAAGACGAAGAAGAAAGCGTCTGAGTGTTTTTGGGGTAGGAGAAGGTTATGCGTGGGGTTAAGCGCGTTGTTCTGGTGCTGGCTATGCTAATTGTCGTGCTGGCAGTGTTGGGGTTCGTGCTGGAAAACCAGCAGGGCGCGTCTCTTTCATTCCTGGGCTGGGTGACCGGGCAGATGCCGGTGTCGGTGTTTGTGGTCGTGGCTTTGATAATTGGAATGCTGCTGGGACCGCTGTTTAGTGTCATCGTTGGGTGGGGCCGACGTCAAAAGTCCATGCCCGCAAGGCGTGGGTAGAGCTTCCATGGTTATTGTGTCACTCGCGAGCCGTTCGTCGGATTTTTCTGGTGCGGTGCGCATCAGTTACGTCGAGTGATCGGCATGTGGTAAGTCCGGCGATACCACTGACTATTGTCTCGCGGTTACGAAATTTGCTTTTCTGTCCTTCTCGGATGGCCTATATAAGGGTTGCCCCTATCTGTGCAGGAAGACTCCTACAGATATGTCAAGACTTGTAATATGTCAGTGAGATGGCAAAATGGAATCTGTTCTCGATAACAGGCATTTTGTGCGCTAAAGTCCGGCAGCGACGCTGGGTTTTTTCGGCCATATAACTAAAATAAAAATACACAATTTTGTCTGCATAACGAGCCCGCAGTTTCTCTTTGAAGGCAGGTTTTTGTTGTGAGTAGTAGCTTCCGTGCTCCCCCGGTTCGATCGTCCGACGAAATTGATTTTGTGCGACTTTTCGCGTCTGTCTGGCAACAAAAAAAACTTCTGCTTTTCGTCACTCTCGGGGCGGGATTGATTGCGGCGTCCTACGCATTTTTAGCTGCCCCTGTATATAAGGTCAGCACGGTTTTGCGGCCTGCGGCGATTAATGATTTGGATGCGCTAAATCGATCAGAGATATATCAGCTTCCTCCGGCTGACGCGCTCCTCAAAGTGGGCGCAGCGCTCGACTCTTATGATACGCGCCTGAGCTATTTCAAGAAAAACCAGAAGCTTTTCGAGAAATTTGTTCGTCCTGGGCAGACTCTGGAGCAGAGTTTTCAGGAGTTCAATCATGACTCTATTCGTTTGATTCTTCCTGATGCAGATAAGAAAAATTCGCTGAGTTCCTACATCAAGCTCGAGATGATGTATCCGAAGGGCGTCGACGGCGTCTCTATTCTTAATGGCTTTGTCGACTACGCTATCGAAAGTGAGCGCGAACGCGTCACGGCTGATTTGAATGTGATCGTTAAAAACCGTTTGAGGGAGCTTAAAGGCAAGCTCGATTCGGCTCGTTCAAACTACGATATTGAAAAAGAAGCCAAAATAGCGTCATTGCGAGAAGCTGACTCGTTGAAACGCGCGCAATTGCAGGATGAGTTGAAGGCGCTGCGTTCGCAGTTGAAAACCTTGCGTAGCGACCGTATTGCTCAGCTGAATGAGGCTATAGGGATTGCCCGTTCCCTGGGCATTCAAAAGCCGGCTACGCCTTCTTCACTTGGTGAGTCGGCCGTGACGAACGCTGGTAGCGTGATGCGTACTGAGGTGAACAACCAGCAGATCCCACTTTATTTTATGGGGGTAGATGCGCTTAAGGCTGAGCTTGCTGCATTGCAGTCACGCAAGTCGGATGATTTTACCGAGTCGCGCATCGCTCAAATCGCCAGGGAGCTTCAGTTGCTCGCATCCAACCGAGAGATTGAGGTCCTGGATGCTCGAAAAAATGAAGATATCTTTCTTGCGGGCGTTCAACCGTTGAGAACAGAGATTTTCCGTTTGAGTAGCCTGAATATCGACCTGGCGAAGCTGCGGCTGGTGAGTATTGACCAGCAGGCCCTTGAGCCGTTGGTTCCGTCGAGCCCGAATCGTCCATTGATCATTTTTCTTGGCCTGCTCCTGGGGGCGATTGTCGCGATTGGTATTGCGTTGGTCAGGCAGGCGTTACGTGCTGCTCGCGACAATGCAGAGCGCGATGGGCACGAGCCGGCAGGCTCACTTCTCCATTCGGTCGCTCAGTTGGATCGGCAACAAGAGCCTGGCAATAAGTTAAACCGAAAATAACTCCAAGGCCGTGAAGCTTTTGGCTTCACGCGTTTTCCCCTCGGGGCCGTATTTCTTTCTTTCATACGGAACCTGCATTACGTGCTTGCGCAACTGTGAACCGCCGAGGGGCATTCCTGGGTGGTTTCTCGGCTATCAAAAGTTACTAAGACTTTGCGTCGAGTCTTCATGGCGTTTCGGCATTTGATCTTTGTTTACTTGTGCGGGCGTCAAGCGTCCTGCACAGGTTTGTATTGTTGGTTTAATAGTTGATGGTGCACCGCCTAATACGGTTTGATGTGGATTTTTATGTGCGGTCTCCAGGTTAATGGCTTATGGCTAGTATTGGTTCGGAATTTGATAAGGGCGTACTGTTCGGCCAGGTCGGTCGTGCAGGGTGCGCCGGCGATTAGCAACGAGCTGCATGGCACAGTCGAGCGTGGGGCCAATAGCGATCTCGGATAGGTCGGGTTCCTGTGGGGCAATAACCAAAAGCCCAATTTCAATGAGAGGTTGCGACGCACCATTGCGGTGAAGCGGCTCACCGCAAATGTTGCGGTAAAACCTTGTCCTGTCCTGAACTGAGGGGGGGATGATGGGGTCTCATGGGGCGTGTGGTTGAGCCAGCCAGGCGTTATGTTGGCACGCTTGTTGATGATATGCTGCGCTGCAAAGCAGAGGCGGTTGCAGTTGGAGCGGCGAAAACTCGCTTGCGCGTAATCGGTAGGTCAGGCAGGGGCATGGCAGCGTTGCTGGTTTCCAGACTGATTCTCTGACTAAATAATGATATGGAATCGTTGGTAATCTAATGACTTTAAAGATCTTGAGTGTTTTCGGTACGCGACCGGAAGCTATAAAAATGGCTCCATTAGCTTTAGCGTTGAATGCAGATGAGCGTTTTGAGGCCAAAATCTGCGTCACGGGTCAACACCGTGAAATGCTGGATCAAGTGTTAGAGTTATTTAAACTTGAACCTGACTTTGATCTTAATATCATGAAGTCGGGTCAAGACCTTACCGACGTGACAACTGGTATTCTTCAGGGAATGAAAGAGGTCTTCCGGACTTATCGGCCGGATATTGTCTTGGTGCATGGTGATACCGCTACGACCTTTGCAACTACATTGGCGGCGTACTATCAGCAAATTCCTGTGGCTCATATCGAAGCCGGGCTTCGCACCGGAAATTTATATTCTCCCTGGCCGGAAGAGGCCAATCGAAAGTTGACGGGAGCACTCGCGCTTCTTCACTTCGCTCCTACTGAACGATCGCAACAGAATTTACTGCGTGAAGGGGTGTCACCTGACGCGATTCATGTGACTGGGAATACTGTAATCGACGCTCTGCTTGAGGTCGTACAGAAGCTCGAGACCAATGACCAGTTAAAACAGAAGTTCTCCGAGCAGTTCGCATTTTTACCTGCTCAACGCCGCGTCATCCTTGTGACAGGGCATCGGCGTGAAAGCTTCGGCGATGGATTCGAAAGGATCTGCAGTTCGTTGGCTTCGATTGCCCATGAGTTTGATGATGTGGAGATCGTGTACCCCGTTCATTTGAATCCAAATGTCCGTGAACCGGTCAACCGTTTGTTGGCTGGTATAAAAAATATTCACCTCATCGAACCATTGGATTATCTACCTTTTGTCTATTTGATGAATCGGTCGTACTTGATTCTGACGGACTCCGGTGGTGTGCAGGAAGAGGCACCTTCTTTGGGCAAGCCCGTGCTGGTCATGCGGGACACTACCGAGCGGCCTGAGGCGATTGAGGCGGGTACCGTCAGATTGGTCGGTACAGAGAAGGACAAGATAGTTCACCACTTGCGTGAGCTTTTACTCGATCAAAAGGCTTACGAGGAGATGAGCGTTGCTCATAATCCTTATGGTGACGGTCACGCCTGCATGCGTATTGTTAATGCTCTAGCCACTTTCAAAAATTAAGGTTTGGTCATGGATTTTTCCACTATTTCTGTAATTGGTTTGGGCTATATCGGTTTGCCAACCGCAGCCGTTTTTGCTGCGCGAAAGTTAAAGGTCATTGGTGTCGACGTTAATCAAAAGGCCGTCGATACGATCAACGGCGGACAGATTCATATCGTTGAGCCTGATTTGGACATAGTCGTGCACGCGGCCGTGACCGAGGGGTATCTGCGCGCCAGTACACGACCTGAGCCGGCGGACGCCTTCTTGATTGCGGTGCCCACTCCTTTCAAGGACGGTCATGCTCCGGACCTTTCTTACATTGAGTCCGCAAGCAAATCCATTGCGCCAGTATTGAAAAAGGGTGATCTGGTCATCCTCGAGTCCACTTCTCCCGTGGGTGCGACTGAAAAGATGTCGGCATGGCTGGCTGAAGCACGCCCTGACCTGACGTTCCCGCAGACCCATGGCGAGGCGTCGGACATTCGCGTGGCTCACTGCCCTGAGCGCGTGCTTCCCGGTCACGTGTTGCGCGAGTTGGTACAGAATGATCGCGTCATCGGCGGGATGACACCCAAGTGCTCAGAAGCCGCCACACGTCTGTACAAATTGTTTGTAGAGGGCGAGTGCATTATCACCAACGCCCGAACAGCAGAAATGTGCAAGTTGACCGAGAACAGCTTTCGCGATGTGAATATTGCCTTCGCGAACGAATTGTCGATGATATGCGATAAGTTCGATGTCGATGTGTGGGAGCTTATCAAGCTCGCCAACCGGCACCCTCGCGTCAATATCCTCCAACCAGGACCTGGCGTGGGTGGGCATTGCATCGCCGTCGACCCTTGGTTCATCGTGAGTCAGGCTGAAGGCCAGGCGAAACTGATCCAAACTGCACGTGAAGTCAATGACTCAAAACCGTCGTGGGTTATGGAGAAAGTTGATGCTGCTGTGGCCGATCATCTGTCGAGTCACCCCGGGAAGTCGGAAAAAGACATTGTTATCGCGTGCTTCGGCCTGGCATTCAAACCTGATATTGACGACCTGCGGGAAAGTCCATCTCTGGAAATTACGAAAAATATCTCAAGCCGGCACGCCGGGAAGGTTATTGTCGTAGAACCTAATATTGATTCTCTGCCTGCGACGTTGCCGAACGCTGAGTTGTGCACAATAGAAGAAGCGTTTGAGCGCGCGGATGTCTTGTTGTTACTGGTGGATCACAAGCCATTCAAAAGTGTTTCTTCTTCACTTCTCGAGGGTCGCCGGATTGTTGATACCCGGGGAATCTGGCTTGTATGAAAATTCTTCCGGTTATTATGTCTGGAGGCTCGGGAACGAGACTCTGGCCGCTTAGCAGAACTCTTTACCCGAAGCAGTTTCTGGCAATTTCGGGGCGGGAGACGTTGTTTCAGCAGGCGATTGCCCGACTGTTGAAGATTGACGGTCAAGGCTCGGATTTATTGGCTCCATGCATCGTTGCCAACGATGAGCATCGTTTCCTGTGTCTCGACCAGATCCGGGAAATGAACGTTTCTAAAGCTGTTGTCATTCTTGAACCGGTAGGACGCAATACGGCCCCTGCGCTTACGTTGGCGGCGCTTTATGCGCGCGATGAGGTGGGAGAGGAGATTGACCCGGTTCTGGTCGTTGTCCCGGCCGACCAGATGATTCTCGATATTCAAGCTTTTACTGACACGGTCAGTAAAGCGGTCGATGTTGCGAAAGACGGCAGCATTGTGATCTTGGGGATTACGCCTGATCGCCCTGAGACGGGTTATGGTTATATCCACTCGGCAGATCCCTCTACCGTCAAGAGGGTGGATGCGTTTGTTGAAAAGCCTGAGCGGACAACCGCAGAAAAATACCTGGAAGATGGAAGCTATTTCTGGAATAGCGGTATTTTTGTGCTGCGCGCGTCAGTATGGTTGAAAGCACTGGGCGCGTTCAGAAGTGACATCTTCGATGCCACTGAGGCCGCGTGGAAGGGCCGAGTTGAAGATAATGGGTTTATTCGACCACAACTTGACGCGTTTTCCCTGATACCGCCTGAGTCGATTGACTATGCCGTGATCGAGCATTGCGCGAAAACGCCTTCAGCTGGCCTGACGTTGAAAATGCTCACGATGGATGCCGGTTGGTCTGACCTGGGAGCATGGGATGCTGTTTGGCGTTCGAGTGAAAAGGACGAAAAACAAAACGCTACCCATGGCGACGTAATAATAGACTCCAGCTCCAATACATTGGTTTACGCCTCTCACCGTTTGGTAACGGCCGTGGGGCTTGAAAATATTGTTATCGTCGAGACGCCTGATGCCGTATTGGTTGCGGATAAAGATCGTAGCCAGGGTGTGAAGGCTATTGTCGAAGCGTTGAATATCAAGGCCAGGCCAGAATCAAAGCTTCATCGTCGTGTTCATCGCCCATGGGGCTGGTACGACAGCATAGATTCGGGCTCGCGCTTTCAGGTAAAGCGGATATTGGTGAAGCCGAAAGCAACCTTGAGTTTGCAGAAGCATTACCATCGGGCGGAGCATTGGATTGTTGTGTCTGGCACCGCTGAAGTCACCTGTGAAGATCGTGTTTTTCAGCTGAACGAAAACCAGAGTACTTATATCCCTATTGGCCATGTTCATCGCCTTTCCAATCCTGGCACCATTCCTCTTGAGATCATAGAGGTGCAGTCGGGAACGTACTTGGGTGAGGATGATATTGTTCGATTTGACGATACCTATGGACGTGTTTAAGGCTTAAATTTTTAGGAGTTGTACAGATGCAGAAGCATGCGCTGGTTACTGGTGTTACAGGTCAGGATGGGGCTTACCTTGTCGAACTGCTGCTGTCCAAGGGTTATAAGGTCTATGGCGCCTATCGCCGCACAAGTTCTGTAAGTTTCTGGCGATTAGAGGAACTTGGTGTTTTTGGGCATGATGATCTTCATCTTGTCGAATTTGATTTGACTGATCTCTCCGGAACTATTCGTTTAATTCAGAATTGCGCCCCGGACGAGGTTTATAACCTGGCGGCTCAAAGCTTCGTAGGCGTTTCCTTCGATCAGCCAATTACAACCGCGCAGATTACCGGAGTCGGTGCGCTTAATTTGCTCGAAGCGATCCGAATAGTAAATCCGAAGATTCGTTTCTATCAAGCTTCGACATCTGAAATGTTCGGGCTGGTACAGGCTGTTCCTCAATCTGAAAGCACGCCTTTCTACCCACGCAGCCCTTACGGTGTTGCGAAGTTGTTTGCGCATTGGACAACCATCAACTATCGCGAATCATATGATATTTTTGCCACCAGCGGCATTCTGTTCAATCATGAGTCTCCGCTGCGAGGAAAAGAGTTTGTTACTCGTAAAATTACCGATGCTGTCGCCAGTATCGAAATGGGCGAGCAGCAAGTGCTCGAACTCGGAAACATGGATGCCAAGCGAGACTGGGGTTTCGCTAAAGAGTATGTAGATGGCATGCACCGGATGTTGCAGATCGACACACCGGAAACATTTGTGCTTGCTACCAACCGTACTGAAACCGTTCGTGATTTTGTTGCCATGAGCTTCAAGGCCGTAGGGGTTGATATCGATTGGTCTGGAAGCGGCGAGAACGAATTCGGCGTTGACCGGCGTACCGGCATCACCCGGGTAAAAGTTAACCCACGCTTCTATCGACCCGCGGAAGTCGAGTTGTTGATTGGCGACGCTTCGTTTGCAAAAGAGCGGTTAGGCTGGAAACCAGAAACGACGCTGGAGCAACTGTGCCAGCTGATGGTTGAAGCTGACTTGAGAAGGGTTCGCAATGGCACTTCAAAGTAAAGATCGGACAGTACTGATTACAGGGCTCTCGGGTTTTACTGGAAAGCATTTGGCGCAAAGCCTCACCAAGGCCGGCTGGCGGGTTGCCGGCCTTGGTGGGGAGCGCCTGGCCTGTGAGTTTGACCACTTGGATGCGGACCTGAATGACACGGCGCGACTCAGTGGTTGGATAAAGCAGGTTCAGCCCACCCATGTCATTCACTTGGCCGCGCTGGCGCATGTCACCAGCAGCGATGCCTTGTCATATTACCGAGTCAATGTATTGGGTACAGAAAGCCTTCTTAATGCGATTAAGGAGGCTGAGGTGGTCGTTGAAAAAATCATCATTGCGAGCAGTGCAAACATTTACGGGAACGCTATTTCATCGCCCATTTCAGAAAGCAGTGAACCGCAGCCCGTTAATCATTACGCACTGAGCAAGCTGACGATGGAGGCCCTTGTCCGCAAGTGGTTTTCTCGTATGCCTATATTGGTGGTACGGCCATTCAATTACACTGGACCCGGCCAGTCGGAGTCATTCGTTTTCTCCAAGATCGTGGGCGCATTTGCCCGTGGAGAAAAGGAGCTCAGATTGGGCAATCTGGATGTATCCCGCGACTTGTCTGATATCGGTTTTGTGGTGGAGGCCTATTCAAGGCTGTTGACGTCCAATCAACGTGGTGAGTTTATAAATATCTGCTCGGGGCGCAGCATTTCCTTACTGAGCGTGATTGATGAAATGGAACAGATTGCAGGTTATCGGCCAACGATAACAGTTGATCCTGCCTTTGTCAGGGAAGATGAAGTTAAAGAGCTTTATGGTAGTCCGGCCAAGCTCTTTGATGTGGTAGGTGAAATTAATGTGCCTAGTTTGCACGATACATTGCTGTCAATGTATCAGCAGAAGGCACGTGTTTAATACGGTTGGCAAGTAACGGGTTGGTGCACTGTGCGTATATGTTTTTTTGCTAATATGTCCGCTCACGCTAATTGGCGCGAGATGTTTGATAAAGTTGAGTTTTATCGGGTCGATATTCGAATTCTCAAGGAGCTCGGACACGAAGTCGTTCTGTCCGGGACGCCGGGCACATTAGATTGGAAAGCGGATCTCTATTTTTGTTGGTGGTGGGGGCATTCGCCGCTTCCGTTGCTCGCCGGAAAACTCCGTCGTCGGCCGGTAATTGTAACTGGGGCCTTTGACTACTCCACCTGCCGGAAAGAAATCCCGGGTCTGTGTTATCTGGACCGTCCGCTATGGCAGAAGGCAGTGCTGCGTACCTCGCTGTTATTAGCCGATCGAAACCTGTTCATCTCAAGATCGGAGTGTGAGGAAGTCACAACCAACCTGCCGGTGAGAAACCCCGTGTACGCAACGCTGGCGATTGATACAGATTACTATTCTCCTGGCGAGCTTCCGGCGGTTGGATCGAATTACTTTTTTACGGTGACCTGGACCAGTCGTACGAACGCCATTCGTAAAGGGCTGATTCCGACGATTGAGGCGTTTGCAAAGGTTTCGGCTAACGCAAGTCATCTTCGCCTGGTTGTTGCTGGCAAACATGGTGACTACCTGCAGGAACTAAAAGACCTGGCGCAGCGCCTGGGTGTGGCAGACAAGGTGGAGTTTGTCGGGATGATTTCCGATGAAGAAAAGTTGCACCACTACCGCAATTGCCTGGCCTATGTTCAGCCAACGCTCTATGAAGGTTTCGGGCATGCGATCGGCGAAGCGCTGGCGTGTGGCGCGCGAGTGATCACGTCGCCTCGGGGCGCGGTGCCTGAGGTCGCGGGTAACTTCGCTTACTGGGTTCAACCAGATAGCCAGGAAGAAATTGCTGCGGCCATGGAGGCGGTTGTCGCCACGCCGACTTGCGCTGAAGATGCCAAAGCCAGGCATCAGTGGATTTCTTCCAATTATTCCATCGCAGCTCGTCGTGTGGCGCTTAAAAATGTCCTGGATTCCTTGTCGCTGGTGAAATAAAGGAGAGCTTCGTTGATAGTGTTTATAAAGATTCATGGTGGTAGCGTGTGTTGAATCGTCTGATCAGCATGTTTGAAAGTTCGAAGCTGTTACAGCTGATCGTTATTACTGCCTGTATTCAAGGTGGGGTAATAATAAGTCAGTTTTTGATCACGCCTTGGGTTGATCCGTCGGTCGTCGGCGTGGTGCGCTCGCTGGAAACAATTATTGCTCTTGTCGTACTGGCAGGAAGTTTGGGCATGCAAAGCATCGCGATTCGCGATACGGCGGCGAGTCATGGTACTTCTCGTCAAAGTGAAGTGCTTCGGCAAGTGTTTTTGTTGGTCGGGATCGCTTCAGGTGTCGTGATTGCTGGTATATACGTCGCCCATGAGTTTGTGCTGACCTCTGCGATTAGTTCTTATGTTTTTACAACCTGTGGCTTGGTGCTGTTGACTAATTTGCTTCGTGTAACGACTGGCTTTGCTCAGGGGGCGAAGGCGATACGCGAGATCTACTTCGTTCTGATGCTGGTTACCGGGGCGGGCGTTATTCTGCATGTTGTGTTGACGAAGTTGTATGGTATCCAGGGCTGGATGGCCGCTCGTTATCTTGGTGAGTTCTTTTGTCTCGCTGCCGTTTGGTGGAAACTGCGAGCGCATATCTTTCTGGCGCTTGATTTTCGCCAGGTGAACGGGCGCGAATTAATGACAACGGCCAAGTCCGGTGTCATTGTCAATGCCAGCCTGTTTGTTCGTCTGTTGGTGGATAGTCTGCCTGTCCTGATGTTGACTGCTTATCATGTGAAAACCGACGAGATCGGTTTTTTTGGTATTGCTATATTGAGCCTTATTCTTGGCTTGCTGCCATTGGCAATCATTGCACAAAGGGCCCTTCCTGAGTTGGTCGAGGTCATCCATGATAAAAGCGAGTTGCGCGAAAGGTATCATGCGTTCTCAAAAAGCATGTTAAAGATCTCATCCACGGTTGCTTTGCTGTTGATCCTTTGCTCTTGTATATGGTTGGTGTGTGTGGGCGGTGTTTATAAGCAGACGGCCATGTATATCATTGTGTTGGCGTTGACTTTGCCCTTGAAGGCTATGGCTCTTGCTTGCGGTACAATACTGGTCGCATTGCGTGTTTTTAGTTTAAGCCTTAAAACCAATATTGTAGAGGGCTTGCTTGTTCTTTTAATTCTATACGTCGGTATCCCTGTTTTGGATGCTTGGGCTGGCGTTTTGGGGTATGTGGTTGGTGCTGTTTTGTCCGCCGTGCTGCTTCTGATTGCGGTGAGAGTCCGCCTCGCTGATTTATGACCCAAGAGGTTGATACCTTGGAAGAAAAATATTTAGGGCCTGAGCACTTGCGAGTCCCGCTTGAAAAAAAAGCGTTTGATTGTTTTGGCGTTGGCTTTTTCTTTTTGGTGATCTGGTTTGCAGGCGTTATTGTCCCATTATATCCTTTTATCATGGGGTTTGATGGGTTTAGTCAGTTTTGGGAGTTTGCCTTTTTCGATAAGCAGAGTTCTATTGACTATGCCATTTTGCTGTATGCCGGGGCTTTGATTTTTGTTTTGATGGGGTGTTGGTTAGGACGGAAAACGCATTTTAATTTTCCCGTCGGGATACGCTACATAGTAAGTCCACGGATTTTTTCGCAACGGGCCTTAGGTTTTTCGTTAGTGGCGCTGCTGGCGTTTACAACTATTCTTGTAATCCTAGGCGGGGTCTCGGGGTTGCTTCAAGGTGCCAGTGACAGGATAAGGGCGTTTGCAGGTTTGAACGGCTTGTTCCTCTTGGAGAACTTGCTGCTCTCTGTCTCGCTGGCCTGGTATATACGGTTGACCCGTGCCGGGAAGAAGTCACTTTCCGAGCGGTTTTGTTTCTGGTTATATTTTTTGGGCGGTTTGTTTATTTGCGCTCTTCAGGGTCAGAAATCGACAATTTTTATTATCGTATTGTCGTTGATTATAGTTCGGCATTACCGCGTTAAGCGTGTCAGCCTTGTAAAAGGAGCGGTGCTTGGGGTGGTGATGTTTGTTTCGCTGATGACCTATCACCTGTTTAAGCAGGAATTTCTCGCGACAGGTAGATTCTTTTTCATTAACGAAAATCAAGGTGTTTTCCTGTCGTTCATTCATTTTTTGGCGACTCAGTTTACGGGTAATCTAATGCAGTTGCAGACCATGACTGTGCTCATAGATGCTATGCCCGAGAGGCTGGAATGGCAGAATGGCACGACGCTGCTGATGGTTGTATTGATTTTAATACCTTCGGGTCTTTTCCCGAATAAGCCACTTACCGCCGCCGGGGTGTTTACAGGTGCCTTTTGGCCAGATAAATGGCTCATGGAAGGTACGACATTGCCGCCAGGTATTTTTGGTGAGCTTTATATGAACTTTGGCACGCTGGGCGTACTATTCGGCGGTTTTCTTCTTGGCGTTATAGGTGGGCGGCTTTATGGCGCAGTTGTCTATAACCCTCAAAGCGACCGAGCATTAGGTCTTTATGCATTGGCGATCGCCTCCCTGCTTCACCTTTTTCGAGGGGAATTGGCGTCGGTCGCTCTTCTCATAGCGTCTATATGGCTTCCTTTTTTATTCTTGAGCTCAAAGCGCGAAGAGCCAGTCAATAACCCAATCTAGAGAAACTGATATGTGCGGAATTTTGGGCTACATTCACAACGGAACGCGGGAATCTATTGACTTCTCTTCAGCGCTTTCGTTTATTCGACGTCGTGGGCCTGATGATCAAGGCGTCTGGGCCGATACCGACGTTGGCGTATGGTTGGGCCAGGTGCGCCTTTCCATTCTCGATACCACTTCCGCCGGTCACCAACCCATGGTCTCTGCCGATGGGCGAGTGGTCATGGTGTTTAACGGTGAAATCTATAACTTTCGGGAGTTAAGGGCTCATCTCGAAGCGGCGGGGGATCATTTTTCCAGCCAGTCCGACTCCGAAGTATTGCTCGCACTGTTCTGTCGTTATGGGATTGAGTGTTTAAACCGTTTGAACGGGATTTTCGCGGTCGTATTCTGGGAACGCGACACCGAAACGCTTTGGGTGGCTCGAGATCAGATGGGCGTCAAACCCCTCTATATCCATTCCAGTGATGGTTGTTTTGCATTTTCAAGTGAAATGAAGGGCTTGATCCGAGGCGGCTTCAGTAAAACTGAAATCGACCCGCAAGCCGTACTCGCGCACCTTGGTTTTCTCTGGTCGCCGGGTGATCGGACGATCGTGCGGGATATCAAAAAGGTTTTACCTGGCCAAGCGTTATGCGTCCGTAATGGGCGTATCGAGAAGAGCTGGTTTTACTACGAACTGCCGATTTCCGAGAAACCCCTGACAAAAACGGTTGCTGATGTCGCTGTTGATGTCGCCGATGCCGTCAGGACTGCCGTCCAGCGTCAGTTGGTGTCCGACGTACCCTTGGGCTCATTCTTGTCAGGCGGCTTGGACTCCAGTGCCATCGTCGCGTTTGCAGCGCAGGAAATGCGTGATAAGGGGCGGTTGCAGTGCTTCAGTATCCGAGTAGACAACGGCTCCACTGCGAACGAGGGGTTCGCCGATGACCTTCCGTACGCACAGCGCGTTGCCAAGCATCTGGATGTCGACCTGCATGTCGTAGGCGTCGGCGATGAGATGATGGATCGTCTGCCTGAAATGGTTTATCTGCTCGATGAACCTACGCCGGATCCGGCGGCGCTGAATGCGTTGTTCATCTCGGAACTGGCAAGCCAGAACGGCATCAAGGTTCTGCTGTCGGGTGCCGGGGGAGATGATATTTTCACGGGCTATCGTCGTCATTTCGCGTTGGCGCAAGAGCGTTGGTGGGGCGGAATGCCTCGACCGCTGCGTTCGGTTTTGGCCAGCAGTTCAAACCTGCTTCCTGCATCCTCTCCGCTGTCTCGTCGTCTCGGGAAGGCTTTTCGCTATGCGGACTTGCCTGCTGATGATCGCTTGATCAGTTATTTCCTCTGGCTTGAACCTGAACAGGCGTATGGCCTGTTGGCGCCAGACTTGCGACGCCAGCTGGCGGCCGATGATCTGTTTGCGCCGATGCGAGAAACACTTTCGCGGCTGCCTTCGGATGCCACGCCCCTTGATAAAATGCTCACCCTGGAGTGCAAGCATTTTCTCACCGATCACAATCTCAACTACACCGACAAGATGGGTATGGCGACGGGCGTTGAAGTGCGTGTGCCGCTGCTGGATCTTGACCTGGTCCGCCTGGCCGGCTCACTGCCATCGGATATCAAGCAAAAAGGCCGGGAAGGGAAATGGATTTTCAAGAAGGCCATGGAACCCTATCTGCCTCACGACGTCATCTACCGGCCCAAGACGGGCTTCGGTGTACCGCTTCGCAACTGGTTGCAAGGACGCCTGAAGCCTTTGGTCGATGAGGTGCTTTCTCCTGCATCCCTGCTGAAAAGGGGGATATTCGATCCCAAGGCGGTGGCGCATCTGATCGAAGCAGATCGTTCAGGCCGGATAGACGCTGCTTATACGTTGTTCGGCATCGTTTGCATGGAACTCTGGTGCAAACAGTATCTGGACGGCGATTTCGCCCTCGACGGTTGAGTGGGCGGCGACGCCACGGCCTTATCCGATGGTAGGATACATAGCTCTATACAAGTTTCTCAGTGATGAGTGAATTTTTAACTTTATTGGTGTGAATGCATGAAGCAGGTTGTTCAGAACATGGCTAGCGGTGAGACGTCATTGGTTAATGCACCCGCTCCCGCCGTTCGTAGTGGCACGCTAAAGATCCATACAACCAATACGCTGATTTCTGCCGGCACGGAACGCATGCTGGTAGGGTTTGGCCGTGCCAACTGGTTGGAAAAAGCTCGCCAGCAACCTGACAAGGTCCGCATGGTTCTGCAAAAGGTCCAGACCGATGGCTTGGCGACAACGGTGGAAGCCGTTCGCTCGAAGCTTGCGCAGCCGTTGCCGCTTGGATACTGCAACGTGGGTGTTGTGGGTGCCGTGGGCAATGATGTGTCCGGGTTCAAGCCGGGCGACCGTGTGGTTTCCAATGGTCCTCATGCCGATATCGTTGTTGTTCCCAAGAATCTGTGTGCCTTGATTCCGGACTCGGTCAGCGACGAAGCCGCTTCGTTTACCGTGCTTGCCAGCATCGGCTTGCAGGGCATTCGTCTGGCTCAGCCGACATTGGGTGAAACCTTTGTAGTCACCGGCGTAGGCCTGATCGGACTGATGACGGTCCAGCTCCTGCGGGCTCAAGGCTGCCGGGTACTTGCCGTTGACTTCGATGAGCAAAAGCTGGCATTGGCTCGCAGTTATGGCGCCGAAACCTGCAACCCCGGCAAGGGCGAAGATGTTGTTTCGGCGGGAATGACATTCAGCCGCGGAAGAGGGGTGGATGGCGTCATCATTACGGCGTCGACCAAGTCGTCCGACCCGGTCACCCAGGCGGCACACATGTGCCGTAAGCGTGGGCGCATTGTTCTGGTAGGGGTAACCGGGCTTGAGTTGAGTCGAGCCGACTTCTATGAGAAGGAACTGACATTCCAGGTTTCATGTTCTTACGGGCCCGGGCGCTACGATCCGAGTTACGAAGATCAAGGCAACGACTTCCCGATAGGTTTCGTTCGCTGGACTGAGCAGCGCAACTTCGAAGCCGTCCTGGACATGCTCGCCAGCGGCCAATTGGAGGTCAACTCGTTGATCTCCCATCGGGTTGCATTCGAAGACGCCGCGGATGCCTATCAGACGCTTACGACGGATAATTCGGCGCTGGGCATCATTCTTCAGTACACCTCGGAAGAGACCGAGCGAAACATCAAGGAAGTGGTGCTGGCACCTGGTGCGGTAGCCAGTTTCGACCCGGTCAAACCCGTGGTGGGCTTCATCGGTGCAGGAAACTATGCATCAAGAATGCTGATACCGGCATTCAAGGCCGCAGGGGCTCAGTTCCATACGATTGTGACTGCCGGTGGCATCAACGGTGTAATACACGGCAGCAAGGCCGGATTTGCACAAGCCTCGACTGATATCAGTGCGATGCTTGGCGAGAGCACGATCAACACTGTTGCAATTGTCACCCGGCACGACAGCCATGCCCGTTTTGTCGCGCAAGCGCTGGAGGCGGGTAAACATGTGTTCGTCGAAAAGCCATTGGCAATTGAAGCCCAGGATCTGGCAACGGTTGAAGAGGCCTATCGAAAGGCTGTCGAACAAGGGCTCAAGCCACATTTGATGGTGGGGTTCAATCGACGCTTTTCGCCGCAGGTGCAAAAGATGAAGGCGTTGCTCTCGGCTGTAAAAGAGCCCAAGTCTTTCATCATGACGATGAATGCCGGAGCGATTCCCGCAAATCACTGGACCCAGGACCCGTCAGTCGGCGGTGGGCGCATTATTGGCGAAGCGTGTCATTTCATCGACCTGATGCGTTTTCTCGCGGGCAGCAAAATTGTTTCGATCCAGGCCCGCAGAATGGGCGATACGCCTGCTGTTGCCATTACGGAAGATAAAGCGGCGATCACCCTGGGGTTTGAGGATGGCTCTTTCGGCACCATCCTCTATCTGGCCAATGGCGCTTCAAGCTTTCCAAAAGAGCGGGTTGAAGTTTTCGCTGCCGGACGCGTCCTGCAACTGGATAACTTCCGCAAGTTGAAGGGTTTCGGCTGGCCGGGCTTCAGCAAGCTGAATCTCTGGAAACAGAACAAGGGGCAAAGCGAGTGCGCTGCAGCTTTCCTGGCAGCGGTGCAAAACGGGGCGGTCACGCCGATCACTTCCGATGAGATTTTCGAAGTGGCGCGCGTGAGCATTGAAGTTGCCCGGATTCTGCGCGAGCAATGAGCCTTCTTCTTGTTAAAGCCAAAACTGCGATAGCTCTCGGTTTTGGCAATCTGGCGCGTGCATTGACGTATCGGCTCGGGGTCAAGACTGGCTTGAACCCGGTCCGACGCCTTCGGGCTGAAATTCCTCAAGGCCCGTTTTTTGCGGAAAGTGCGAGGCAGGCCGGCTCGTTGCCATGTGCGTCCCAATGGGATTCCCAGGTCCGGTATTTCGGGTTCTGGGAGTGCCCGGTATCGGACGCACCCCCTGACTGGCATTTGAATCCGCTGAATGGAGTTCGAGTGCCTGATCCTGGCCGGGAATGGTGGCGGATTCCTGATTTTGATGCCGCTGTCGGTGATATCAAGAATATCTGGGAAGCTTCGCGATTTGACTGGACGTTGGTCTTTGCCCAGAAGTCCTGTGTTGGCGGGTCTTCAGGGACGGCGCAGTTAAACGGTTGGTTGACGGATTGGTGTGTCAACAATCCTCCCTATTGCGGTCCGAACTGGAAGTGCGGTCAGGAGGCGTCCATTCGTGTCCTGCACCTGGCGATGAGTTCGGTCATTGTCGAACAGTTTGCCAACCCGTTGCCGGGGCTTGTGGATCTGGTCCGACTGCACCTCAAGCGTATCGAGCCGACGCTGAGCTATGCGATGGCTCAGGACAATAACCACGGGACTTCCGAGGCGGCTGCACTTTTTGTCGGCGGCAGTTGGTTGACCTCAAGCGGTTGCCCCGAGGGCGAACGCTGGCAGCGATTGGGGCGCAAATGGCTCGAAAACCGGGCCGCTCGGCTGATCGAGCAAGATGGCAGTTTCAGCCAGTACTCCGTCAATTATCATCGGGTGATGCTCGACACATTTTCCATGGTTGAAATCTGGAGAAACAAGCTGGGGCTCCCGGCGTTCTCCGCCACGTTCCAACTCAGGGCTCGCACAGCCGCGCATTGGTTATTTTCGTTGGTCGACGAGCACACTGGAGATGCTCCGAACATTGGCGCAAATGATGGTGCCCGGCTGCTGCCACTGACGGATACGGACTATCGCGACTTCAGGCCTTCGGTCCAGTTGTCCATGGCGTTGTTTGCCGGAAAGAAAGCCTATGAGGCGGCAGGTGAATGGGATTTGCCACTGCAATGGCTGCTGCTGCCCGGCCCATCGGCGGTAGCGGAGCGTCCAGGTAGCCAGCTGTTTGATCAGGGTGGTTATGCATTGTTGCGGCGTGAACAAACCTTCGCTGTATTGCGCTACCCGCGCTTCCGGTTTCGCCCCAGCCAGGCCGATGCCCTGCATGTGGATCTATGGCGTGCAGGCATTAACCTGCTCCGGGATGCCGGTACCTTCAGCTACAACACCTCTGCCCAGTGGCTGAGTTATTTTCCGGGTACCGCCAGCCACAACACCCTTCAATTCGATGGGCGAGACCAGATGCCGAGGCTCAGCCGGTTTCTGTTCGGGGAGTGGTTGCGTACGCGCCAGGTCGAAAGCCTGGTTGAGCAGGCTGGAACAAGCGCCTGCGGCGCCACGTATATCGACGGTAACGGCGTCCGTCATAAGCGGCATGTGAGCCTGAGCGACACCGGCATGCTGGTCAGGGATGAATTTAGCGGATTCAAGGATCGTGCAGTTCTACGCTGGCGTTTGCAGCCGGGGGACTGGCGGCTTGAGGGCGACGTCCTGACCAACGGCTCCCATCGATTGTCGGTTGCAGGCAGCATGCCTATCGTGCGACGAGCGCTCGTCCAGGGTTGGGAGTCTCGTTACTACTTACAAAAAACTGAAGTGCCGGTGCTTGAGGTTGAGGTGACTTCGGCGGGCGTTTTGACTACGGAGTATCACTGGTAGACATGAAAGTCCTTTATTTTCATCAGCATTTTTCTACTCCGAAAGGAGCGACCGGTATCCGGTCCTATGAAATGGCCCGCCGCCTGGTTGCCAGGGGGCATCAGGTGACGATGGTCTGCGGCAGCTACGGTGGTGGCCAAACGGGGCTGGAAAGCCCTTTCGTTGGTGGAAAACGCAAAGGTACCGTCGACGGTATCGAGATCATCGAATTTGACCTGGCGTACTCCAACAGCGATGGCCTGTTCGTTCGAGCGCTCAGCTTTTTAAAGTTTGCAGTGCGCAGTATCGGTATTGCGCTAACCGAGCGTTACGACCTGGTCTTTGCGACCACGACGCCATTGACAGCCGGTATCCCCGGGATATTCGCCCGGTGGTTTCGTAATAAGCCGTTTGTATTTGAGGTCCGGGATCTCTGGCCCGAGCTGCCGAAAGCGATGGGCGTCATTCGTAATCCGGTCATCCTTGCCGCCATGTCTTTTCTTGAGTGGGCAAGTTATCGCTCGGCTCACCGGGTCATTGGATTGTCTCCAGGTATTGTGGATGGCATTGCGCACCGCGGTGTGGCGCGTGATCGAATCGAAATGATCCCAAACGGTTGTGACCTTGATATTTTCAACACGCCTGCTGAGCCATGGTTGCCGGCTGGAGTGGATAAAAGCCATCTGGTAGCGGTCTTCGCGGGTACTCATGGAGTGGCCAACAAGCTGGACGCGGTGCTCGATGCGGCTCGAGAGCTTAAACTGCGAAAGCGCGATGATATCCGGCTGGTTTTGATCGGGCAGGGCAAGCTCAAGCCCGCGCTTCAGAAGCGTGCAGCGGAAGAACAGCTGGACAATGTGATATTTCATGACCCGGTGAACAAGGCCCGGTTGTCCGGTTTGATGGCCAGCGCGGACCTGGGGCTGCAGATATTGGCAAACGTACCGGCCTTTTACTACGGAACGTCGCCTAACAAGTTTTTCGACTATATCGCGTCAGGGTTGCCTGTTTTGAATAACTACCCGGGCTGGCTCGCCGAGATGATTTCCACCGAGAACTGCGGTTTTGTCGTACCTCCAGATGATGCTGCGCTTTTCGCAGATGCGTTGATACAGGCAGCAGATGATCGTGACGAGCTGCGGGCGAAGGGCGCACGAGGCAGAGAATTGGCGGTCAGAGAGTTTGATCGACGTAAATTGGCTGACCGGTTTGTGGATTGGCTGGAGGGTGTTGCCAGATGATCAAGCGTGGTTTTGATTTATTTGCGTCGTTGCTTGGACTAATTCTGCTTTCTCCGGTCATAGCAGTAATTGCCTGGAACATTCGCAAGAAATTAGGATCTCCCGTTCTGTTTCGTCAGGTTCGGCCAGGTCGGAATGGCAAACCGTTCGAAATGATCAAGTTCCGTACGATGCGTGATGCTCATGACGCAAACGGTGAGCCTTTGCCAGACTCCCAGCGCATGACAGCCTTTGGCAGTTTTCTGCGATCCAGCAGCCTGGATGAATTGCCCGAGTTGTGGAATGTGGTCAAGGGCGATATGAGCCTGGTGGGCCCGCGACCGTTGCTGATGGAATACCTGCCTCTCTACAGCGCCGAACAATATCGTCGCCATGAGGTTCGCCCTGGCGTCAGCGGCTGGGCACAGGTCAACGGGCGCAACGCAATAGGCTGGGAAGAAAAGTTCAAGCTGGACACCTGGTATGTCGATAATCAGTCTTTTTGGCTGGATATGAAGGTGATTTTCCTGACGATCAAGAAAGTTCTGGTGCGTGACGGTATCAGTGCCGAAGGCGAAGCTACAGCATCGAAGTTCACAGGCTCCAAGCCATGAGCCGCCTTGCGGTGCTGGGTGCAAGCGGCCATGGCAAAGTCGTCGCGGATACGGCCGAATGCTGCGGTTGGGACACGATTGAATTCTTTGATGACGCCTGGCCCGGTTTGCTTCGAAATGGTGCCTGGAGCGTCGTAGGCAACACCGAGAGACTGTTGGCGGCTGTGCATGAATATGACGGTGTGTTGGTGGCGATCGGCAATAATCGGGTTCGCCAGGCAAAACTGGACCAGCTGAAGGCGGCAGGCGCTACGCTGGTAACGCTGCGCCATCCGGATTCAACCGTCAGCCGGTATGCCACGCTTGGTGAGGGGTCGGTGGTGTTTGCTGGCGCGGTGGTAAACGCCGATGCCAAAGTTGGCAGGGGCGCTATTCTCAATACGGGCAGCAGTGTCGACCACGATTGTCTATTGGGATCGTGTGTGCACATCAGCCCCGGCGCCCGGCTTGCAGGGGGCGTCTGCGTACAGGATCTGAGCTGGATTGGCATAGGTGCCTGCATACGACAACTTGTGAGCATCGGTTCACAGGTCATGGTTGGTGCGGGTGCCGTAGTTGTCAGAGACGTGCCAGACAAGGTTACGGTCGCCGGAGTGCCGGCCAGGTTATTGGACGGCTCTTGAAAAGTCGTCGCCGCGCGAACAGCGGATTGAGCGAATTGCAACGGGGCTCGTAGTGACGAGTCTTTCATATTTTCGAATGAAAACTGACGGGTACTGGTTGTGTTGAATTCACCATTTTCTCCTTGGCCTTCTTTTACTGAAGAGGAAGCTGACGCCGTACGTGATGTGATTCTGTCCAATAAGGTCAACTACTGGACTGGTACACAGGGGCGTGAGTTTGAGAAGGAGTTCGCTGCATGGGCGGGCACCGAATACGCCATCGGCCTGGCCAACGGAACGGTTGCCCTGGACCTTGCCTTGAAGGCGTTGGGTATCGGTGCTGGCGATGAAGTGATTGTCACCTCACGCACGTTTCTTGCTTCCGTCTCGAGCATTGTGAATGCCGGGGCTGTTCCGGTTTTCGCCGATGTGGATCGCGATTCGCAAAACTTCAGCGCGCAGACTATCCGCGCTGTACTGACTCCTCGCACCCGGGCCGTAATCTGTGTGCATTTGGCTGGCTGGCCTTGCGATATGGATCCGATCATGGCCCTGGCCGAGGAATTCGACCTTAAAGTGATCGAAGATTGTGCCCAGGCCCATGGCGCCCGTTACAAGGGGCGCCCGGTGGGGTCAATTGGCCATATCTCTGCCTGGTCCTTTTGTCAGGACAAGATCATGACCACAGGTGGCGAGGGCGGAATGGTCACAACCAACGATCGTAAGTTGTGGTCGGACATGTGGTCGTTCAAGGATCATGGCAAAAGCTGGGAAGCTGTCTACGAACGTAACCATCCTCCTGGTTTTCGCTGGTTGCATGAAAGCTTCGGTACGAACTGGAGAATGCTCGAGGTTCAGGCCGTCATCGGTCGGATTCAGCTCAAGCGCATGACCGACTGGCAGGCCAGCCGGCTGGCGAATGCCGGGCAGATATGGGAGTGCGCCAGCCAACTCAAAGGCTTGCGTGTGCCAATCATGCCTGAGGGCAGTGTTCACGCGGCGTATAAGTGCTACGTGTTTGTCGAGCCTCAGGCTCTCAAGGCCGGATGGGATCGTGATCGTATTCTGGCGGAGATTTCGGCACGAGACGTTCCGGTATTTTCCGGTTCCTGCTCCGAGGTCTATCTGGAGAAGGCGTTTGACAATACTGGCTGGCGTCCGGCGAGCCGGTTGCCGGTAGCACGGGAGCTCGGCGAGACAAGTGTAATGTTTCTCGTGCACCCGACGTTGACGCAGCATGAGATCGACAAGACATGCTCGGTGCTCAAGACCGTTATGCAGTTGGCTACCGAAGAGTAATCAGTTAGACAGTCAGGAATGCCCGTCTTTGTTTGCAACGCAGAAGGATTTGAGCTGCGGGCCAGTCAAATGGAATTTTCCATCATCATGGTATGAGGTCCCTTGGAATCATCCATGGTGGTGGCGGATGTACTTTAGGAGTAACAGAGGTGTTTCAAGGCGTTATGGATAAGTTGAGAACCTTATTACTGGGTTTAACGCGGCGGCAGAAACGTGCCTTCCAGGTAGTGACCGACGTTTTTCTTGTCTGGTTTGCCCTTTGGATGGCCTTTGTCGTTCGTTTGGGGATTGATGAGCTGATCAATCCTTTCACTGAATACCTATGGCTATTCCTGAGCGCCACGGTCATCGCTATTCCGCTGTTTGTACGGTTTGGTATGTACCGTGCAGTCATGCGCTATTTTGGAAACGATGCGCTGATCGCAATTATCAAGGCCGTCAGCCTGTCATCGTTGATTCTCGCGCTGGTTGTTTACTGGAGCGGCAACCATCAGTTGTTTGTTCCACGCTCGGTCATCTTCAATTACTGGTGGTTGAGCATGGTCATGATCGGGGGGCTACGCCTCGCGATGCGCCAGTATTTCCTGGGAGACTGGTTCGCGGCTGCGCAACATGTTCCTTTTACCAATCGAGATGATGGACTGCCGAAGGTGGCCATTTATGGTGCGGGGGCAGCCGGTAATCAATTGGTTGCTGCATTGCGCATGGGGAGGCTGTTGCGTCCTGTCGCCTTTATTGATGATGACAGCAGCATTGCCGATCGTGTGATTTCAGGCTTGCATGTCTATAAGCCAAAGCATATCCAGCAGATGGTTGACGTCACCGGTGCCCAGCAGATTCTTCTCGCCATTCCGTCTGCCAATCGTGGGCGCCGCCGGGAGATATTGACCTTCCTGGAGGGGTTCGCACTCCATGTGCAAAGCGTGCCCGGTTTTATGGATTTGGCCAGCGGGCGAGTGAAAGTCGATGATATCCAGGAAGTTGATATTGCTGACTTGTTGGGCCGTGACTCTGTCCCCCCTCAGGACGAGCTGCTTGAACATTGCATCAAGGAGCAGTCGGTTCTTATAACCGGGGCGGGCGGTTCAATCGGGTCTGAGCTTTGCCGGCAGATTCTCACGCTGCAACCCACGACACTGCTGTTGTATGAGCATAGCGAGTTCAATCTCTACAGCATCCTGCAAGAGCTTGAGCAGCGAATCGTGCGTGAGTCGCTTTCAGTTAAGTTATTGCCAATCCTGGGTTCTGTGCGCAATCAGGAAAAGCTCTTTGACGTCATGAAAACCTGGCGCGTGAACACGGTCTACCATGCGGCGGCTTACAAGCATGTACCGATGGTCGAGCATAATATTGCTGAAGGCGTGCTGAATAATGTGATGGGCACGCTGAGCGCCGCGCAAGCCTCTTTACGCGCCAATGTGGCGAACTTCGTGCTGATTTCTACTGATAAGGCGGTGCGTCCCACCAATGTAATGGGAAGCACCAAGCGTCTCGCAGAAATGACACTGCAGGCGCTCAGCAGTGAAATTGCTCCGGTGCTTTTCGGTGAGACTTCGAATGTTTCCCGTGTGAACAAGACGCGCTTTACCATGGTGCGGTTCGGCAATGTGCTGGGCTCATCAGGATCAGTGATCCCGTTGTTCCACAAGCAAATCAAATCCGGTGGCCCGCTGACGGTTACGCACCCCAAGATTACCCGGTATTTCATGAGCATCCCTGAAGCCGCTCAATTGGTTATCCAGGCGGGCTCCATGGGGCAGGGCGGTGACGTATTTGTTCTGGATATGGGCGAGCCGGTGAAAATCGTCGAGCTGGCCGAGAAGATGGTGCACCTTTCCGGCTTGAGTATTCGCTCTGATAAAAATCTTCAAGGTGACATCTCCATTGAGTTTACGGGGCTGCGTCCCGGCGAAAAACTTTATGAGGAGCTGTTGATCGGCGACAACGTAGTCACGACGCCGCACCCGATGATTATGAGTGCCAATGAAGACTACTTGCCCTGGGAGGTGTTGAAGGCCCGTTTAACGGAGCTGCTCAGCGCCGTTGAACAGGATGACTACACGCGTGTGCGTCAGCTGCTGCGCGAAACGGTCAGCGGCTATTCCCCGGACGGTGAAATCGTCGACTGGATCTACCAGCAGCGTCGTCTTGAGCCCTGAGCTCACACCCTGTAACTCACCCATTTTTGACTCTCCCCAAACATCGCCTAACTTTGAAAAGCAGCTTCGGAAAAGCTGCTTTTCCCTTATCGATGTCATGGAGTGTCACCTATGCGTAAAGCTTATTTCTCATCCTTTGTCTTTGCCTTTCTTGCCAGCCTCTCCCTAGCCACTACTGCCGCACCTTCCACCAAACCCGAAACGCCAACCTCCATTTCCACACAAATGACCAAGGTCGACCACACCACCAAGGTCAGCCTCAACTCCGCAGACGCCGAAACCCTGCGCCGGGACCTCTTCGGCATTGGCGCAGCCAAAGCCAAGGCCATCGTCGCTTACCGCGAAACCAACGGGCCCTTCACTGCGATAGATGAGTTGCTGGAAGTAAAAGGTATCGGCAAGGCATTGCTGGAGAAGAACCGCGACAGGCTTGAGGTCAATTGAACATCTGAAAAGCAGGCGAGGAGGCCGGTCATTGACCGGCTTTCTTCTGGCCGCAGAACCCCGCTTTCAAGCTCCCCCGCACCACATCAAGAATCCGCGTGGCCAACTCGGCGCTCTCCACACTTCTTGCCAACACCAACGCTCCCACCAGCGTCGACATCAGCACAAGGCCCTGTTCGCGGGCATTCGGGCTCTCGAGGGCGGCTTCGACCTGCTTGAGCCGGGCGTTAAGCACCTCATCCGTCGTCCTGCTGTTCTGCCCGCGCAACCCCAGCTCGGAAGACATCGTGGGCAGCGGGCACCCCTCATGGGGTGATGTCTGATGCCATTGCGACAGGTAGCTATCAATGAACGCGTCCAACGGTCGCTGTTGGCTGAACAGTTTTTTGCAATGTTCATCCAGTTGAGCAGCGGCCTCTTGCAACGCCTTTTCCACCAACTCGTCCTTTGACCTGAAGTGCGCGTAAAACCCGCCATGCGTCAGGTTCAGCGACTTCATCAGCGGCTGCAGGCCGGTAGCGCCAATGCCGTCGCGGCGAAAGCGTACCGAGGCCTCCTTGATGATGCGCCGGTGGGTTTGGGCTTTGTGGTCTTGTGAATAGCGCATGGGAAGGCCTCCGAAACATCAGGCCATATTAACCAAGCTTGGCGGGGCATACGCGGGTGTTTACAAAATTGTGCGGCTCAACGGGGAGCCGCTTCAGCCTCAACGATCCTGCGCATCCTTGGCGTCCGCCTGGGCATTGCGTTCTGCCACGCGCTTACGTTGTTCATCAGTCAATTCAACCTTGTTGGCGCTGTCTCGCAGCATCAACAAACCACCGACGATCGAACCGAACGCGACCACTAAAATCAACCAGGCATACCACGGCATAGGGCTCTCCTTGAGGCAGCAAACCGTGGGGAAATTTCCCACGGTAATGACTGCTTTGAGTAACGGGCTTTCTTAGTAGTTCATTGTAGGCCCGTTCTGCCCCGGTAGCCTTACAGCCCGGTCAACATAGCGTCCGCCGGTGCATCGGCGCGGTCTTGCGCGGTCAGTTGGAAGTACACAAAACCCACCACCATGAAGCCCAGGAAGATCAGCCCGATCAGCGCGTTGAACCACGCCATGGCCACCAGGCAGACGACGGCCAGTACCAGCGCAATCCCCGGCACGATTGGATAGCCCGGGGCGCGGAAGGTCCGCTCCAGCAGTGGCTCGGTCTTGCGCAGTTTGAACAGGCTGAGCATGCTCATGATGTACATGACGATGGCACCGAACACCGCCATGGTGATCATCGCGGCGGTCAGGGTCATGCCGCCCAGGTTGATCAGCCCGTCGCTGTAGATGGCGGCGATGCCGACGATGCCGCCGGCGATGATTGCCCGGTGCGGCGTCTGGAAGCGCGACAGTTTGGCGAGGAAGGAGGGCAGGTAGCCCGCGCGCGCCAGGGCGAAGAATTGGCGGGAGTAACCCAGGATGATCCCGTGGAAGCTGGCCACCAGGCCGAACAGGCCGATCCACACCAGCATGTGCAGCCAGCCCGAGCTGTCGCCGACCACGGTTTTCATCGCCTGGGGCAGCGGGTCGTTGATGTTCGACAGGGTGCGCCAGTCACCCACGCCACCGGCAAAGAACATCACGCCCATGGCCAGAATCACCAGGGTGAGGATGCCGCTGATGTAGGCCTTTGGAATAGTGCGCTTGGGATCTTTCGCCTCTTCGGCCGCCATGGCGGCGCCTTCGATGGCGAGGAAGAACCAGATGGCAAAGGGTATGGCCGCAAACATTCCGGCGATCGCCGGTGCGCCGAAGGTGTCGGAGCCGGCCCAGCCGTTGAGGGCGAAGTTGCTGAAGCTGAAGGCGGGAGCGACCACGCCCATGAACACCAGCAACTCGGCCACGGCAAGCACGCAGACCACCAATTCAAAGGTGGCGGCGAGCTTCACCCCGAGGATGTTCAGGCCCATGAACACAATGTAGGCGCCGACGGCCGCATGTTTCGGATCGAGGGCCGGAAACTGCACGTTCAGGTACGCGCCGATGGCCAGGGCGATCGCGGGCGGGGCGAAGACGAACTCGATCAGCGTCGCCAGCCCGGCAATCAAGCCACCTTTCTCGCCAAACGCCCGGCGGCTGTAGGCAAACGGGCCGCCAGCGTGAGGAATCGCGGTGGTCAGCTCGGTGAAACTGAATATAAAGCAGGTGTACATGGCGGCGACCATCAACGAGGTCACCAGGAAGCCCAATGTTCCCGCCACGCCCCAGCCATAGCTCCAGCCGAAATACTCTCCGGAAATCACCAGCCCGACTGCGATGCCCCACAAATGCAGAGTGCCCAAGGTGGGTTTGAGTTGTGTGTTCATCGTGTAGCTCTCCCTGAACGGTTTGGAATGTTTCAGGGCATTGCAGCGGACATGCCATTAACCAAAGCCGTGTCGTAAAGGCGCCGAAATGTCGCCGAGGGAACGGTTTGGCGTTTGAATCATTTCAAGCGCTGCACCAGATAAGGGCGTTGGTGTCTGGTCTGACGCTATCGCGGGCAAGCCCGGCTCCCACATTTGAAGTGCATACCCCCCGTAAACCCCGCATAAACCCACTCTTTACGCCGTCTTTACGCCCCACCCATACCGTCGCTCTCGTTCCTTTACGCCACTCCTGCGGACAATCCTCCTACACGCGGCAGTCGCCGCACGACGGAGAAACTTCCATGAGCGTTCTGGACGGGGTGTCACTGCTGTTGGCTGTGGCGCTGTTCATTTATCTGCTGGTTGCGCTGTTACGCGCGGATCGGAACTAGGAGCAGGCTATGCACAGTTATGACTATTGGCTGATCATCGCCTTCTTTGCCTTGGTGCTGATTCCGGCACCGGCCCTGGGGCGGTTCTACTACAAGGTAATGGAAGGGCAGCGAACCTGGCTCACGCCGGTGTTCGGCCCGGTCGAGCGCGTGTGCTATCGCCTTTCGGGTGTCGATGCAGACCAGGAACAGAGCTGGCAGAAATACGCGCTGGCGTTGCTGGCGTTCAACCTTGCCGGTTTCGTGCTGCTGTTCGCGATCCTGCTGTTCCAGGAATACCTGCCGCTGAACCCGCAGAAATTGCCGGGTCAGGAATGGACCCTGGCGTTCAACACCGCCATCAGTTTCATGACCAACACCAACTGGCAGAACTACAGCGGTGAAGCGTCCCTGAGCTACCTCAGTCAGATGGTCGGCCTCACCGTGCAGAACTTCGTCAGTGCCGCCACCGGCCTCGCCGTACTGGTCGCGTTGTGCCGTGGCATCGGTCGCAAGTCCACCAAGACCCTGGGCAATTTCTGGGTCGACATGACCCGCGCCACTCTCTACGGCCTGTTGCCGATGTGCCTGGTGTTCGCGTTGTTCCTGGTCTGGCAGGGCGTGCCACAAACTTTCGCTCACTATGTGAACGCGGTCACCATGCAGGGCGTTGACCAGGTCATCCCACTGGGCCCGGCTGCCAGCCAGATTGCGATCAAGCAACTGGGCACCAACGGTGGTGGCTTCTTCGGCGTCAACTCGGCGCATCCGTTCGAAGACCCGACTGCCTGGGCCAACCTGTTTGAACTGGGCGCGATCATCCTGATTCCGGTGGCGCTGGTGTTCACCTTTGGCCACTACGTGAAAGACCTGCGTCAGAGCCGGGCGATCCTCGGTTGCATGCTGGCCTTGTTCATCATCGGCGGCGCAACCGCCATGTGGGCCGAATACCAGCCCAACCCGGCGCTGAACAACCCGGCGGTTGAACAGGCCGCGCCGCAGGAAGGTAAAGAAGCGCGCTTCGGCACCACTGGCACCGTGTTGTGGTCGGTGGCGACCACCGCCGCGTCCAACGGTTCGGTCAACGGTATGCAAGACAGCCTCAACCCCCTGAGCGGGATGGTGTCGCTGGTCAACATGATGGTCGGCGAAGTGATCTTCGGCGGCGTCGGCGCCGGCATGTACGGCATGTTGCTCAACGTGTTGATTGCGGTGTTCCTCGCCGGTTTGATGATTGGCCGTACACCGGAATACCTCGGCAAGAAACTCCAGGCCAAGGAAGTGCAGTTGCTGGTCGTGACCTTGCTGGTGATGCCGGTCGGCACCCTCGTACTGGGCGCCATCGCTGCCAGTTTGCCTGGCCCGGCCGGCGCCATCAGTAACCCTGGCCCCCACGGTTTCAGCCAGTTGCTGTACGCCTACACCTCGGCCAGTGCCAACAACGGTTCGGCGTTCGGCGGCTTCAGTGCCAACACCGCGTTCCACAACCTGATGTTGAGCCTGTCGATGTTGCTCGGTCGCTTCGGTTACATCCTCCCGGTACTGGCCCTGGCCGGCAGCCTGGCGATGAAGAAGACCGCACCGATTGGCCAGAACAGCTTCCCGACCCACGGCCCGCTGTTCGTGACCCTGTTGACCGTGACCATTTTGCTGGTGGGCGGCCTGACCTTCCTGCCGACGCTGGCACTTGGGCCTATCGCTGAACATCTGAGCATGGGCTTCTAAGGGGATATGAAAATGAATATGCCTGCAAAAAACGCGGCTCCGGTGAAAACCCAGGAGCCGGCCAAAACCGCAATGTCGGCCCTGTGGCGCCCGGCGCTGGTCCAGGCGTTCGTCAAGCTGGACCCGCGCCAGCTGCAACGCTCGCCGGTGATGCTGGTGGTCGAGCTGACCGCGATCCTCACCACCATCCTGTGCTTCGTGCCGGATGTTGCCGTACCGACCTACGTCGCCGTGCAAATCGCCGTGTGGCTGTGGTTCACCGTGCTGTTTGCCAACTTCGCCGAAGCCTTGGCTGAAGGCCGCGGCAAGGCCCGCGCCGACAGCCTCAAGGCCGGCAGCGAGGGCCTCAGCGCCCGCCGCAAGGAAGCCGACGGCAGCTTCAAGGTCGTGCCGGCCACCAGCCTGCGCAAAGGTGATGTGGTACGCGTGGTCGCCGGGGAAATGATCCCGGGTGACGGCGAAGTCATCGAAGGGATTGCCGCGGTCAACGAAGCGGCCATCACCGGTGAATCGGCCCCGGTTATCCGTGAATCCGGCGGCGACCGCTCGGCCGTCACCGGCAATACCCGCCTGGTCTCGGACTGGTTGATGATTCGCATCACCGCCAACCCGGGCGAGTCGACCCTGGACCGCATGATCGCCCTGGTGGAAGGCGCCAAGCGCCAGAAAACCCCCAACGAAATCGCGCTGGACATCCTGCTGATCGGCCTGACGCTGATCTTCCTGCTGGTGGTGGTGACCCTGCAGCCGTTCGCCCACTTCGCCAATGGCAACCTGCCGCTGGTGTTCCTGGTGGCGCTGCTGGTCACGCTGATTCCGACCACCATCGGCGGCCTGTTGTCGGCCATTGGTATTGCCGGCATGGACCGCCTGGTGCGCCTCAACGTGATCGCCAAGTCCGGTCGCGCGGTGGAAGCGGCGGGGGACGTGCACGTGCTGTTGCTGGACAAGACCGGCACCATCACCTTCGGTAACCGTCGTTGCACCAACGTGATCGCCGCGCCGGGTGTCAGCGGCAAGGAACTGGCCGAGGGCGCGCTGCTGGCATCCCTGGCGGACGACACGGCCGAAGGTAAGTCAATCGTCGAATACCTGCGCGGCCAGCACCCGCAAGCCGAGCCGTCGACGGATGAGCTGACCTCGGTACCGTTCAGCGCGGAAACCCGCCTGTCCGGCGTCGACTACCAGGGCCGTGTGTTCCGTAAGGGCGCCGTGGATTCGCTGTTGGCGTTCATTGGCCTGCAACGCCGCGACCTGCAACCGGCGCTGTCGCGGGAAATCGACAAGATCGCCCAGAGCGGCGGCACTCCATTGCTGGTGTGTGCCGACGGCAAGTTGCTCGGCGCGATTCACCTCAAGGACGTGGTCAAGCCCGGCATCCGCGAACGGTTTGCCGAGCTGCGCAAGCTGGGGATCCGCACGGTGATGGTGACTGGCGACAACCCGCTGACCGCCGCCGCGATTGCTGCTGAAGCCGGTGTGGATGACGTGCTCGCCGAAGCCACCCCAGAGAAAAAACTCGCGCGCATTCGTCACGAACAGAACGATGGTCGCCTGGTTGCGATGTGCGGCGACGGCGCCAACGACGCCCCGGCGCTGGCCCAGGCTGACGTCGGCATGGCAATGAACGACGGCACTCAGGCCGCCCGTGAAGCGGCCAACATGGTCGACCTCGACAGCGACCCGACCAAGCTGCTGGACGTGGTGCAGATCGGCAAGGAATTGCTGGTGACCCGTGGTGCGCTGACCACCTTTTCCATTGCCAACGACGTGGCCAAGTACTTCGCGATCCTGCCGGCGCTGTTCGCCTCGATCTACCCGCAACTGGGTGTGCTCAACGTGATGCACCTGCAAAGCCCGCAGAGCGCGATCCTCTCGGCCATCGTGTTCAACGCGCTGATCATCGTGGTGCTGATCCCGCTGGCGCTGCGCGGTGTGCGCGTACAGGCGGCGAGTGCGGCGGCATTGCTGCGTCGCAACCTGCTGATCTACGGCCTGGGCGGGATCGTGGTGCCGTTCGTGGGCATCAAGGCGATCGACATGCTGTTGACCGCGCTGCACCTGGTTTGACTCGATGCCCGCAGGTACCGGCAAACCGGTGCCTGCAGGTTGCAATGACCGAATTGAGGAATTTGAAATGTCCAACATTATCCGCCCGGCCCTGAGCCTGCTGGTGTTGATGAGCCTGATCACCGGCGTGGCCTATCCCCTGGTTGTTACCGGCGTGGCGCAAGTCGCGTTCCCTGACCAGGCCAACGGCAGCCTGGTACACGATGCCAGCGGCAAGGTGCGTGGTTCGAGCCTGATTGCCCAGGATTTCACCGGTGACGGCTGGTTCCACCCACGGCCATCTGCTGGTGCGTTTGCTACGGTTTCCAGCAGCGCCAGCAACCTCGGCCCAAGCAACCCCGCACTGGCAACTCGTGTATTTGACGATGCCAGGAAAATGCTGGTGCCAGACCAGGGACCGGTGCCGATGGCATTGCTGACTACCTCCGGCAGCGGTCTTGATCCACACTTGCCACCGCAGGCAATTGCCTATCAACTGGCCCGGGTAGCTGCCGCGCGTAATCTGCCGGTGGCGACCCTGCAGCGCTTGATGGATGAGCACATCGAAAGCCCGCTGGTGGGGCCGCCGGTGGTGAACGTGCTGGCGTTGAACATGGCCTTGGAAAAACTGTAAGCCGTGGCGCCGCTTTCGCGAGCAGGCCCGCTCCCACATTCGACTGAGTTTCACCTTTGGAATGCGGTCAAATGTGGGAGCGGGCTTGCTCGCGAAGGCGGACTCAAGAAACCCACATCAACACCTGAAGGAAGACCGCCCGCATGAGCGACTCCGGCCGCGCCGATGCCCTGTTAGCCGATCTGCCCCGGGACGGCCGTGGCCGGCTCAAAGTCTTCCTCGGCGCCGCCCCGGGCGTGGGCAAGACCTACGCCATGCTCCAGGCTGCCCACACCCAACTGCGCCAGGGTGTGCGGCTGATCGCCGGCGTAGTGGAAACCCACGGTCGCGCCGAGACCGAAGCCTTGCTCAGCGGCTTGCCACAACAGCCGCTGCTGCGTTCCGAATACCGCGGCGTGATGCTGGAGGAAATGGACCTCGACGGCCTGCTCGCCGCCAAGCCCAAACTGGTGCTGGTGGACGAACTGGCCCACAGCAACGCCCCCGGCAGCCGCCACGAAAAACGCTGGCAAGACATTCAGGAATTGCTCTCGGCGGGCATCAACGTCTTCACCACGGTCAACGTCCAGCACCTGGAAAGCCTCAACGACCAGGTGCGCGGCATTACCGGCGTGCAAGTGCGCGAGACCTTGCCCGACTGGGTCTTGCAGGAAGCCGATGAACTGCTGCTGATCGACCTGCCATCCCGGGAACTGCTGGAGCGCCTGCGGGACGGCAAGGTGTACGTGCCGGAACAGGCCCGTGCTGCCATCGATGCCTTCTTCACCCAGACCAACCTCATGGCCCTGCGCGAGCTGGCGATGCAAACCGCCGCGGCCCATGTCGACGATGACCTGGCCCAGGGTTATCGCCAATTGGGCCAGGCCGCACCGGCTGTGCGTGGCCGCTTGCTGGTGGGCGTGGACGGCGATGCCCAGGCCGAACGCCTGGTGCGTCATGCCAGCCGCGTAGCCCAGCGTCGGCATTTGCCGTGGAGCCTGGTGCATGTGGATAACGGCCGGGTGCGCGATGAACAATCGCGCCTGCGCCTGCAAAACGCCCAGCAACTGGCCGAGCGTCTTGGCGGTGAAGTGGTGTTGCTGCGAGCGGGGGAGGTGGCCAAGACCCTGATCCAGCACGCCGCCGAGCGTCGCGCCAGCTTGATTCTGGTGGGGCAGTCCCGGCCGCGCTGGCGGCGCAATCTGTTTGGTGGCGGCTTGGCGGCACGCCTGCTGCGCAATGCACGGGGCCTGGAAATCAACGTCCTCGACAGTGACGAAGTGCCGGCTCCGCCACGCTTGCCGGATGTACGCGGGCTGGTGTGGTTTGACTATGCCCTGGCGCTGGTGGCAACCGTGATTGCGGCGGCGGTCGCTTGGGGCGTCGCCAGTGCCTTGCCGTTGCCGAATATCTCGCTGGTGTTCCTCGCCGCCGTATTGCTGGTGGCGGTGCGCAGTAGCCTGGGGCCGGCGCTGGCGTGTGCGGCGCTGTCATTCCTGAGCTACGACTTCCTGTTCATCCCGCCGAATTTCTCCTTCGCGATCCAGCGTGAAGAAGACGTGCTGACGCTGTTGTTCTTCCTGCTGATGGCGGCGCTCACCGGTAATCTCGCTGCACGCCAGCGCCGGCAGTTGCAGGCGCTGCGCGATACCCAGGAAGAAACCACCGAGCTGCTCGACCTGTCCCGCAAACTCACCGCCGCCACCGATCGCCAGGCAGTGATCAGTGCCGCCGCGCATCATCTGGAAGGCTGGAGCGACCTGCAATTGTGCCTGCTCAACCGCGACGGGCAGGGCGACTGGAAGGTCGAGACCGGAGGCCCGATCACCTTTACCGAAGCCGAACGCGCCGCCGCCGACTGGGCCTGGCAGCACGATCAGCCGGCCGGCATGGGCACCGGCACCTTGCCGTTCGGGCGCTGGTGGTGGTGGCCGTTGTCCAGCGAAGAAGGCCCGTTGGGTCTGCTGGGGGTCAGCCCGAAGGCCGGGCTTGAACTGAGCGGCCAGCGCCGTCGCCTGCTCACGGCCTTGAGCCAGCCATTGGCTCAAGCCCTGGCCCGTGCGCAGCTCGGCCAGGAACTGGAAGCGGCACGCCTGCACGGTGAAACCGAGCAATTGCGCAGCGCCTTGCTGGCTTCGGTGTCTCACGATTTGCGCACACCGCTGACCTCCATGCGTGGCAGCATCGACAGCCTGCTGGCCCTCGGCGAGGCGATTCCCCTGGAAGATCGCCGGGAGCTGCTGGAAGGCACTCGCGATGAGGCTGAGCGCCTGGATCGCTACATCCAGAACCTGCTGGACATGACTCGTCTGGGCCACGGCGCGCTGAAGCTGGCGCGGGACTGGGTGTCACCCGGCGATATCGTCGGCAGCTCCCTGGGCCGCTTGCGTGCGGTATTGGCGCCGCTGCAGGTGATCACCGACGTGCCGCCCGAGCTGCCGCTGCTCTACGTGCATGCCGCGTTGATCGAGCAAGCACTGGTCAACGTACTGGAAAATGCCGCACGCTTCTCGCCGCCACAAGGCCGGCTGAAACTCAGCGCGGGCGTGCAGGATAACCAGTTGTTTTTTGCTGTTGCCGATGAGGGACCGGGGATTCCCGAGGAGGAGCGGGCGAAAATTTTCGATATGTTCTACACCGCCGCCAGGGGGGATCGCGGCGGGCAGGGCACCGGGCTCGGCCTGGCGATCTGCCAGGGCATGGTCGGCGCCCACGGCGGGCATATCAGCGTGGCCGACGGCATTGAGGGCCGTGGCACCTGCATCACTTTATTCCTGCCATTGCAGGCCCAGCCTGGCCTGGAAAGCGAACCTTGAGCTACCCTCTTTTCTTCACGGATTTTGATTGGACACCATGAGCCAGACTGCGACGATTTTGGTCATTGACGACGAACCGCAGATCCGCAAGTTCTTGCGTATCAGCCTGGCCTCCCAGGGCTACAAAGTGATCGAGGCCGGCACCGGCAACGAAGGCCTGGCGCAGGCCGCCTTGAGTAAACCGGACCTGCTGGTGCTCGACCTCGGCCTGCCGGACATGGACGGCCAGCAGGTGCTGCGCGAGTTTCGTGAGTGGTCCACGGTACCGGTACTGGTGTTGTCGGTGCGAGCCAGTGAAGTGCAAAAAGTCGAGGCGCTGGACAACGGCGCCAATGACTATGTGACCAAGCCATTTGGCATCCAGGAGTTTCTTGCACGGGTGCGGGCGTTGTTGCGCCAGGCGCCGGCGGGGGAGGCCCAGGAAGCGGCGTTGCGCTTTGGCCCGCTGACGGTAGACCTGGCTTATCGGCGGGTGCTGCTGGACGGTGTCGAAGTGGCGCTGACCCGCAAGGAATACGCGGTGCTGGCGCAACTGGCGCGGCATCCCGGGCGGGTGATCACCCAGCAGCAACTGCTCAAGGATATCTGGGGGCCGACCCATACCGAAGACAGCCATTACCTGCGGATTGTGGTGGGGCATCTGCGCCAGAAACTGGCGGATGATCCGACCCAACCACGGTTTATCGTGACTGAGGCCGGTGTTGGGTATCGGCTATTGAACACCGAAGCCTGAAGCGTTAGCTCAGCTGTGGCGAGGGAGCTTGCTCCCGCTGGGCTGCGCAGCAGCCCCAGAATCCTGGGAGCGCTTCGCACTCCAGCGGGAGCAAGCTCCCTCGCCACACAAGCCCTGCTTATAAAACTTCAGTGTTGCTCGCTCTCGTAACGATCCAGCGTATCGCTCGCGATCTCCCGCCCCAGCGCGATCAACTCCGGCGCTTTGTAAAACTCGAAAAACCGGCACACGCGCTTCGGCACGTTGATCAGAATATCCGGCGGATACCCGGCGATCTTGTACTGCGCCAATGACGTCTGCATCACCTCAAAGCTCTGGTTGATCAAATCCAGCAGCGATGCAGGCCCCACGTTATCGATGATGAACGAGCCGGTCGCCGACTTTGGCGCCCCGGCCTTTTCCGGTGCCGCCGCCGGTTGTTGCGCCTCGGGTTCGGCAGAGTCCAGCCACGGGTTGATGTCGGCAGCCTGGGCCAGCAGCGCTTCCTGTTCCAGCATCAACAACTGCTCGGCCTGCTTGCGCCGAAACGGCAAGTGCGAACCCAGTGAACGCACCAGGTTGTCGAAGCGGCTCCTGAACGCCGGCGGACGCTGGATCACCGGAAGCTTGTAGTGCTTCTGGTTGGTGGAGTTGAGGTTGACCGCAATGATCAGGTCGCAGTGGCTCGACACCACCGGCACGATCGGCAGAGGGTTCAGCAAGCCGCCGTCCACCAGCATGCGATTGCCCTGCATCACCGGGGTGAACAGACTGGGAATCGCCGCCGAGGCCCGCATGGCCTGGTGCAGGCAGCCTTCCTGGAACCAGATTTCCTGCTGGTTGGTCAGGTCCGTGGCCACGGCGGTGTAGGGAATGCGCAGGTCTTCGATATTGATCTCGCCGACGATCTTGCGGATCTGCCCGAACACCTTCTCGCCACGGATCGCCCCGAGGCGAAAGCTCACGTCTACCAGGCGCAGTACGTCCAGGTAGTCGAGGCTTTCGATCCAGTTTCGGTACTCTTCCAGCTTGCCCGCGGCATAGATCCCACCCACCACGGCGCCCATGGAGCAACCGGCAATGCAGGCGATGTCGTAGCCGCGTTTTTCGATTTCCTCGATCACGCCGATATGGGCGTAGCCCCGGGCGCCGCCGGAGCCCAGCACCAATGCAACACGTTTCTTCATGACCTGATCCTTCGCAAAACAGGTGACCACAATGCACCCATCGAGGGGCGCGCTTCAATCATCACTGTCACAACCGATTATTTTCGCGAGCGGGCCACCACGCTCGGGTATGCTCTGGCAATCGGGACTGCGGATTCAGGCAGTCGGATAAGGCACTTTTCGGTGTAGGCAACGTCTACACCTGTGACTGTTTTTTCTTTTCTTGAGGTGTCATTTGATGAAAGCCTGGATGTGTGTGCCTGTGATCGTGTTGGCCCTGGCCGGTTGTGCCGGGAAAACCGCTTATCGCGACAGCTGCGGCACGCAACTGGATGCTGCGTGGCACGAGCTGGACCTGGCCAAGGCCGAAGGTTTCGCCGGCACCGTGAGTTACTCCAAGGCTCTGTCGTTGTTGACTGGCGCCAAGACCCAGCAGCAGTTCGAAGCCTTCGAAGGCTGCTCGACCAAGGCCGAGAAAGCCCGCTTCTATATTCGTGAGTCGCGCGCCGGGCGCTAACCCCGCGTAGCAGTTGTCGAGTGCAACGAGGTTGCGTCGGCGGCCTCAAGCCCGAAGGTTTAATCATTGAGGAGGAAAGGATGTCAGCCTTGGTCGATCAGCTAGTCGCTCAGGTCATCGGCCTGGAAGTTGGGTTACTGAGCTGCCAGGCGCGCCTCGCCGCCGTCACGGACGACGAGGCCCTGCATGATCTGCGTACCACGGTGCGGCGCTTGCGCAGCCTGTTGCGGCCATTGCGCGGGTTGCCCGGTGTCGAGCAGCTCGAGGCGGCCGCCAGTGCCGTCGGCCAACTGACCACGCCATTTCGCGACCGCGAAGTGCTGGCGGCGTACCTGCACCAACACGGCCATCATGAGGCGGCCGAGCGGCGTATCCGGCAGCAGCCGGCCACCTACCGCTCGGTTGCACAAGGGCCTGAGCTGGCGCAACTGCTGTTGATCCTCGAAGCATTCCCCCGCTTTATCCGCGCTTCCCAACGGCAGAAGTTGCTCAAGGGACTGCGCACGCGCATTGAAAAACGCCTGGCCAAGCAATGGAAGAAGCTCGGCGAAGCGCTGCACGACCCCAACCACGACCGTCATCGCCTGCGCCTGTTGATCAAGCGCGTGCGTTATGCGGCCGAGGCTTATCCCGAGCTGAACAAGCTACCGCCCAAAGCCATATCGCGTCTCAAGGCGGCCCAGGGCGCCCTGGGTGATTGGCACGATTGCTGGCAATGGCTGGCGCAAGCCGGGCACGAGCCCGATTTGCAGCCGTGCGTGCCTGGTTGGCACCGCACCATGGCCGAGGCGGAAGGGCAGGCGGATCGGGTTTTGGATAAGTTGAACGCCGACTGCTTCGCTTGACCCTGCGACCTATCTGTCCGGGATTTTGGCCGGAATAGGCGCTGCGTGGTGTAGGCCGGCTGGTTAAGATCCCTCAACTCCTTTTTCAAGTTGAGACCGCCATGCGCTTTAGTGATTTGCTCGACGCTGCCCGCAGCCACCCGTTGGACGTTTCGATCCCGGCCGAATGGGCCCAGGGCCGCGCCAGCTTTGGCGGGCTGGTTGCGGCGTTGGAGTACGAGGCCTTGCGGGCGAAAGTCCCGGCGGATCGCCCGTTGCGCTCACTGGCGATCACCTTTGTGGGGCCGGTGGCGCCGGACGTGCCGGCCCGCTACGAAGTCGAAGTGCTGCGCGAAGGCAAGGCCGTCAGCCAAGTGCTGGGACGTGTGGTGCAGAACGGTGAAACGATGACCCTGGTGCAGGCCAGTTTTGGCGCATCACGGCCTTCGCAGATTGACGTCGCCGCCGAACCGGCGCCCACCTTCAAGCATTGGGATGAATGCCAGGAGTTGCCCTACATCAAAGGCGTGACGCCGGAGTTCATGCGCCACCTGGCGATGCGCTGGAGCGTCGGTGGCCTGCCGTTCACCGGCAATACATCCCGGGAGATGGGCGGCTGGGTGCGCTTGCGTGGCGATGTAAAAGAAGAGCCGCTGACCGAAGCGCACATCCTCGCGCTGGTGGATGCGTGGCCACCGTCGGTGTTGCCGCACCTGAAACAACCGGCGGCCGGCAGCACCCTGACTTGGACCATCGAATTTGTCCAACCGCTGCAAAACCTGAGCACCCTGGACTGGTGCCAATACCTGGTCCACATCGAGCACGCCCGCGATGGCTATGGCCATGCGGCTGCGCAGTTGTGGAGCCCCGACGGCCAGTTGATCGCTATCAGCCGCCAGTCGGTGGTGGTGTTCGCCTGAGTCCTCAGACCAGCAAGTGTTGATCGCTGGAGGCGTCGCTGCCGCGTGCCTCCAGGCGGCGACCGTGATGCTGCAATCCAAGGGCTGCCAGAATGCCGACGATACCGATGGCGGCACTCGCCAGGTTCTCGCTGAACACGCCCGATGCCATCAACAGAAAACCGATGACCAGGAGTGGCAGCGCAATCAGCTGCAACACTTGATTGGTCCCGTGCTGGTGATTTTGCGGGTGGGTGCGCCATTGCCAGGCGGGGATATTCGGATGACGTTTGCCCATGATCGTGATTCCTCTGTCCGTTGAAACATCTTGAGCAGAGTTTAGGTCGGGCAGGGTGGGGCCGCGAATCAAGGATGGCTATGGGGGCCATAGCCATCTCTTCAGGGGTTAAAGCCGCAACTGGCCGATGGCCTTGCTCAGTTCCCCGGCCAGGGTTGCCAGCTCATTGCTGGTGGTCGCCGAGTCTACTGTCTGCTGCACGGTGTTTTCGGTGACGTCCCGAATGCTCACCACCGCCCGATTCATTTCCTCGGCCACATGGCTTTGCTGCTCGGCAGCCACGGCAATCTGCGTGTTGCTCTCGCGCATCTGCGCCACCGCGCCGGTGATCTCGGCGAGGGCAATCCCGGCTTCTTGAGCCTGTTGCACACAGTCGTCGGCCTTGAACGAGCTTTCCTGCATGAAATCCACCGCGTCCCGGGTGCCGGCTTGCAGGGCGGACACCATGCGGGTGATTTCATCGGTAGAGCTTTGCACCCGCTTGGCCAGGTTGCGCACTTCGTCGGCGACCACGGCAAAACCCCGGCCCATTTCGCCGGCGCGGGCGGCTTCGATGGCGGCGTTGAGGGCCAGCAGGTTGGTCTGTTCGGCGATGCTGTGAATCACCCCGACCACGCCATTGATTTTCTGGCTGTCCTCGGCCAGCTTCTGGATCATTTCGGCGGTCTGCTGCACGCCGGTGGACAGCCCGGCAATCGAGCGCTGTACCCGGCTGACCACTTCCTGGCCGCTGCCGGCGAGAGTGTCGGCCGTCTGGGACAGGTCGCGGGTGGCGCCGGCGTGCTGGGCGATGTGGTAGACGGTGGCGGTCATCTCGTTGATCGCCGTGGCGGCCTGGTCGGTTTCGCTTTGCTGGCCGAGCATGCCGTGCTGCACCTCGTTCATGCTGCTGGCCAGGCGTGCGGCGCCGTCGTCCAGTTGCCTGGCGGTGCGCGCAACCGTGTTGACCACCCGTTGATAACCCGCCTGCATCGCGTTGAAGGCGCTGGCCATCTGCCCGACTTCATCCTTGCAGGCCAGAGGGACGCGGGCCGAGAGGTCGCCGGTTTTCTCGACGTGCAGCATCACGTCTTTCAAGGTGTTGAGCTGGCTGAGGAGAAAGCGGATCAGCAGCTGTGAGGCGCCGAGCATGGCCAGCATCAGAATCATCACCGCTACGGCGTAGTTGGCGAAGCGTTCTTCGAACACTTGGCTCAAGCTGGGCCCGTAGGCCAGCACGGCGACCTGTTGACCGTCGGCACGGCTGATTACTTCGGCGCCCATCAGCGGGTTTTCGCCGAGCAGTGGCATGTGATTGAAATCCACCCAGCCACTGGCGTTGGCCAGGGCTGACAGATCTTCGTCGCCCAGTTGTGGGACTTTGCCCCTGGCAAACGTCAGCCAGTGCTCGCCCTTGGGCAGTGGCTGGCCGGCGGGCCAGGCACCGAGCAAGCGCCCCTGGGCTTGCGCCGACGCCTGTGAGGCCTGGCTGCGGGCCTGTTGTTCGAGCTGCACGGCGTACAACACCAGCAGCAGGGTGGTGATGAAGGCGACCGCGTTCACGGCCCAGAATTTGTACTTCAGCGAGATGTTGCTAAGCCAGGCACCCATGGAAGGTTTTCTCTGATAGCGGAAACAGCATTGGCAAGGTGCCATTATTGTGCCGCTATCGGGATGCCGGGTTTTGATATGGGTCAATGCGCCGCGTCAATCCGGCACAGGCAATCCAAAAAAGGCGCGGGCACAGGCGGTGCTGTGTTGCGCCAGGTCTTCCACGGTTTCTTCGCGGTGCAACGCGACCTCCCGCAGGACTTCCGGCAAATAGGCGGGTTCGTTGCGACCGTTTTTCGGCTTGGGCCGCAGGGTGCGAGGCAGCAGGTAGGGCGCGTCGCTTTCCAGCATCAGGCGGCCCCGGGGAATTTCCCTGACCAGCGCATGCAGGTGCGTCCCACGGCGCTCGTCGCAGATCCAGCCGGTGATGCCGATATGCAGGTCCAGGTCGAGGTAGCTGAACAGCGCCCGCTGCTCGCCGGTGAAGCAGTGCACCACGGCGGCCGACAGGTGATCGCGGTAGTCCCGCAGGATTTCCAGCAGGCGCTGGTTGGCGTCACGTTCGTGGAGGAATACCGGGAGCTTCAACTCCACGGCCAGGGCCAGGTGTTCTTCGAGGACTTTTTCCTGCTGGGGGCGCGGTGAGAAATCCCGGTTGAAATCCAGCCCGCATTCACCCACCGCACGCACGCGACTTTCCTTGAGCAGGCCGCGCAGGCGCCTGGCGCTTTCGGCGTTCCAGTCACTGGCAGAGTGGGGGTGAATGCCGGCGGTGGCGAACAGGCGTTGGCCACTTTCGTCCAGTTGCTGGCACAGCTCCAGGGCCTGTTCGCTGCCGTCGACACTGGTACCGGTGAGCACCAATTGGCTCACCCCGGCGGCGTAGGCACGGTCGAGAACGGCCTGGTGCTTTTCGTCGAAACTTGGGTTGGTCAGGTTGACGCCGATATCAATGAGTTGCATGGTGCTACCTCCGCCTGCGGTCGGAAAGCATATCAGAGCTGTAGATTTATAAGAAAAGCCAAGAACTACAACGAGTTAAAGCTGTCTTTGAAAGTCGCAAGTAACACCGTGTTTGGTTTGTCGCCATCTGCCGTGCCACCCTTGCGCCCAAAGCCTGCGCTCATGGCGCTCTGTTTCTGTCCCCCAACGCCTCGTTTTTCGCGAAGTAATGGGCAGTATTCTTTCTTCCGGAGAGCGGATGATCCGACCCTCGGCGTTGCTTGTGTTGTGCCTGACGTTACTGCTGCCCACGGCGGCGGTTGCGCGTCTGGACGGGCCGCTGGAAGTGACCCGGCCCGGCAAGGTCCGCGACCTTGCGGAAATCCGCAGCAGCCGCACCTTGCGGGTATTGGTCAACCAGAGCCGCAACAGTTCCGGCGAAGTCCAGGGCCAGGCCATCGGTGTTGAATACCATCGCCTACGCGCTTTCGAGCAATACCTCAACGGTCACGCCCGTGACGGCGAGGAAATCAACCTCAAGATTATTCCCAAGGCCAAGGATCAGTTGATTGGCGCATTGGCCCGTGGCGAGGGCGACCTGGTGGCACCCGGCGAATTGCTGGATGTGAAGGCCGCCCACAAGATTGCCACCAGCGACCCGATCGCCAGCGACGTGCCGTTATGGCTGGTGGGGCTGAAGGGCGAGCGGCGGTTTACCCGGCTGGAGCAACTGTCCGGGCGCACGCTGGCCTTGACCACGGGCAGTGCCGCGTCGGATGCGATCAGCCAGGTCAACCAGAAGCTGGCGCTGCACAAATTGCCGCCGGTGAAGGTGGAATGGGTGGATCCGAGCCTCGCGGTAGAGGACGTGCTGGAGATGGTACAGGCCGGGATTTTCCACCTGACCATTGTCGAGCGGCCGATTGCCGAACGCTGGGCGAAGATCCTGCCCAAGCTGCGTTTCGACCGGCAAGTGACCATCAGCGAGCCGGGCGAAGAGTATTGGTTTGTGCGCCAGGATGCCTCGATGCTGCGGGCCAGTATTGATCGCTTCCTCAAGACCTACCGCACGCCGTCCGATCAGGATGTGGCGTTCCAGCGCATCTACCGCCGCCTCTACCAGGTACGTTATCCACTGGCTCGCGTCGACCGCCAGCGCCTGGAAAAACTGCGCCCGGTGCTGCAAAAGCATGCCCGCGAGCAGGGCATGGACTGGCTGAACCTGGCCGCGCTGGCGTTCAAGGAATCTGCCCTGGACCCTGGCGCTCGCAGCAGCGGCGGCCCCACCGGGCTGATGCAGATCACGCCATCGGCGGCGCAGCGGGTCGGGGTGAACAACATCGAAAGCCTGGACAACAATGTGCAGGCGGGCGCGCGGTACCTGGCGATGATCCGGCGCAAGTTCTTCTCAAGCCCCAAGCTCAACGAGCGCGAGCGCATGGCGTTTGTGCTGGCGGCCTACAACATGGGGCCCGAGCGGGTCCAGGGAATGCGTGCCGAGGCGCGGCGGCGGGGGCTTAACCCAAACCAATGGTTTTTCCAGGTCGAGCGCATTGCCATGGAGCAGGTGGGAATGAGCGGCGTCAGCTATGTTAATAGCGTGAACAAGTATTACCTGGCGTTTGATCGTGAGCGGGAGTCGTTGGAGCCGGCAGCGCCACGGGTTGCCTCACGGAAATAATCTATTAATTCGATAATTATGAGCCGTTTTATCGGCTTTTATCATTGTTTAAACTGATTAATATAGCGGCCAACCCAACCCCTACCTTGAAAAGGATTATCAGCATGAGCCCATTGATCACCCGCATCCTCTCCACCCGCGCCGGCTACGGCCTGACTGTCCTGCGGATTTTTGTCGGGATCATCTTCGCCGCCCACGGTTCGCAAAAGCTCTTTGGCTGGTTTGGCGGCGGCGGCCTCGCGGGCACTGCCCAGTGGATGGAAAGTATCGGCCTGGCCCCGGGTACCCTGATGGCGGTGTTGTCCGGTGGTACCGAGTTCTTCGCCGGGCTGGCGCTGATCATTGGTTTGCTGGCGCGGCCGGCGGCACTCGGCCTGTCGATCATTTCCCTGGTGGCGATTTTCTCGGTGCATATCCATAACGGTTTGTTCATGGCCAACAACGGCTACGAGTTCGCCCTGGCGCTGCTGGGCGGTACGCTGGCCGTGTTGTTGGAAGGTGCGGGCAAATTGTCCGCAGACCGCGTCATCACTCACTGATACCGCGAACCCCCCTTAAAAGGCCCGCCCAGTGCGGGCCTTTTCGTTGCTCGGGATTCTTGACACCGCCCTACAGGCTTCTCTAGGATGTTGCCCATGCGCCGATTTAAACAGCTAATTGCGGGGCGCCACGGGTGACTGATCACAGTCCCGACAGAAGCCAGAGCCATGGGCCAGCTTCGAAATTCCGCTAAAGCGCTGGTTCGGTGTTGCCTCTCACCTGCCCGCAGACTTTTGAGGCAGAGACACGACACAATGAATGCACTACGCCCCCTCATACGCCTGGCCCCGATCACCGCGGACCTGACCCAACGCAATCCTAAAATCCTCTTGGGCGGCAAGCATCAGCCGACGTTGCTGCGCTATCTGGATGGCTGGCCGCGCCGCACGGGGCGGCCTTCGGCCTTTCTGATCCAGTTTGTCGAAGACGGCGACTCCCTTGCGCGCTTTGCGTCCAACAGCTTCGACCTGGCCGTCATTCAGGCACCCAGTGCCAGCGACGCGGGCGAAGTGATACGCCAACTGACCCGCATTGCCCGGCAAGGGCTGATCGCCCGGCGTTGAGCCCTCAGTAGAACGCTGCTGAAGGCAGGTGCCGGTGACGGCGACGCAACAGGAAAATACCCCCCGCAATCAGGCACAGTATCAGCGGTACAGGCACGATATTGAGCAGCTTCACTTTGCGTTCCAGGGCGTGAACCTCGGCGTATGACTGGACCTTCAGCGCGTGAATTTCCATGGGGATTCGCAAGCGCTCCTTGTTGAGCGCTTGCAGCAGTGTGTTGGAGGTTGCAGCCTGAGGGCCCGGGGAAATTGTCGGGGGGTTGAGCAGTTGCCATTCCTTTTCCGTTTGTTCCAGGCGTTGCGCCAGTTCGGCGGACTTCTCACCGTAGGCCAGTGCCGCGTCTTCGCGCATTGCCTGCAGCACCTGCAGTGATCGAGCACCGCCTGCGCGAGGGCGAATGTTCATCAGTGCATCGGGCGCCGCCAGGTTGTCCAGGGTGTTCAATACAAACATCGCGTTATCTGACAACGGGCTACCCGCCGCGCGATGCTTCTGGAGCATTCCAGACACGCGATCGCTGAGCAGGTCAGTGTCGGCGACCACGACCACATGGATGTTCGCAGCCTTTTGCAAGCCGGTGTTACGCCCACTGATGCCGTCAGGAAAGGCGGAATAGGCGGGCCCTTCGACGCGGGCGGCGATCACCTGTTGTTGAGCGCGAGTGGCTGTTTCATTGATCAGTGAATTGAGCTGCGCTGGCAGGACAAAGTGCTCTGTCTCAAACAGCGCGGCGTGCGCGGAGCTTTGCAGCAACGGGGTGAAGGTCATGCGGCTTCTCTTGGCAGGGGCCAGGGCGCCGCTGCTCAAGACGTTGACGTTGTGAAGTTTCCAGGCGCTGATGTCATCCTGTGCCATCGCCTGGCGGGGCAAGGTCAGTGCCGCGGGATGGCGCACAGGCGGCTGGCCCGTGGTCAGGATCACCGAAGTGGCATAGTCGCGATCGGCAATCACCTTGTTCGCGGGCATCTGGATGCCCCAGGCGGACAGCAATGCCTCCAGCCTGGGGTTTTCCGGGGCCGTGACGCTGGTGTCCAGCCCGACAAGCGGGTCGATAAACATCATCAACTTGCCTGCGCCCAATACAAACTGGTCTATTGCGTAAAGGGTTTGGTCAGGCAGGTTGCCGGGATGAACCACCATCAGGGTTTTGACGTGTTCAGGAATTTGCGCGATACCCGGCTCCAGGCTCACCACGTTGAACTGGCGACGGATCTCTTGCAACACCTGCCAGGGAGGCGTATTAACGCCGTTGCGTTCATCTCGCTCACCGTTTATTGGCAGCCGGGAGATCACGCCCATGACGGGTTGCTCGGGGTGGATCACCTTATGAATCAAATGGCTGATTTCATACTCCAGCAGTGACTCCCGGTCCGGGCTGAATGACGGGATGCTATGGGGCGCATGGCCCGCGCTGGTACCCACCAGGCCGAAGAATCCGTGTTGTTCGTCAAGTCCCAGTAACCTGGCTTTGTATTCATCTTCAGAAAAAGGGGTGGGGTCGATGAGGTGCAGGTTGATTTTGCCCTTTGCCGCTTTTTCATATTCCTTGAGCAACAGCTCTACCCGTTTAGCGTAGCTTTCAACGGCGTTGGCTTTGTGTGCACGGTTGCTTGAATTGAAGAAGTACAGATCCACCGGTCTTTCCAGTGAACCGAGCATAGTCTGTACAGGATCGGAAAGTGTATGGATGTTCTGTTCCGAAAAATCCAGCCGTGGATTTGGAAGTTTCAGTGCCCAGACCAGGTTAAAAGCGAGAAACAGTAACAGGAGCGTGATAATTGTGAGGCTGGCACTTAGTCGCGTTTTCATCGTGATGTGTCCCTCTCAACCGTTTCTTACATTCAGGACAATGACCGTCGCGCCAAGAAAGGCGATGATCATACTGATGAAGTACAAACTGTCTTGAAGAGCCAGTACCCCTTGGTCAATGGCGTCAAAACGCGCAGACGGGCTCAGGGAAAGAAGGCGGTCAATCAGCCATACCGGAACTTGATGTTCAATCGCATCAAGAATGGATGACAGGCCACTGGCGGTCAGCAGCAAGCACAGGGTTACGGTGAATATAATCGCGCGATGGTGTGTCAGTGCGCAGATAAAACAACCCACGGATAGATAACATCCGGCCAATACCCAACTTCCCAGGTATTGTGATGCAATGACTGTATTGTCCGGATTGCCAAAATAGTTGAGGGTGATGACTATCGGGAAGGTCAACAGCAGAGCCACGCCAGAAACAATCCAGGCCGCCAGAAACTTTCCGACCACTATCTCGAAACGTGTGACGGGCAGGGTTTTCAGGAACTCCATGGAACCGGTGGTGGGCTCGTCGGCCCAAAGCCGAGTGCATAGAACAGGTGTCAACAGTAAGTAGAGCCAGGGGTGCAACTGGAAGAAGCCCTGCAAGTCGGCACTGCCGACTTCCAGTAACCGGGTTGCATGGAAGCCAAATACAGCAGCGGCGGTCAGGAAAACCGCAGTGCTCAGGTAAGTGAGGGGAGCCGAAAGATAACTGACCAGTTGACGCTTGAATATGACCGGGAGAAGTTTCAAATCGATGCCTCCTGGCTCATATGGTGCACAACGTCATCCAGGCGCCCGGCTTCCAGGTTCAGGGCATTGAGCTTCCAGCGGCGCTGGGTGACCAGTGCATTGATGTGGGGGTAGATGATTTGCCCCGGCAGGGCGAGTACGGTCACTGTGCCGGGAGTCTCGCGGTCTTCCTCGATGCCGGCGACCCCGGGCAATACCGCCAGGGCCAACAGGTCCAGTGGTGTGTCGGCTGCAAGGGTGACCGCCTGGTGATGACGTGAGCTGCGCTGCAGTTCGGGCACCGAGGTGTCTGCCACCAATCGACCGTCGGCTATCACCAGTGCGCGGGTACAAATACCGGTCAGTTCTTCCGGCGCACGGGACGCGACAATGATCGTCATCTCGTCGCTGAGCGACTTGATGAGCATTCTGACTTTGTGTTTCTGGTCGGCACTCAGACCTTCTGTTGGCTCGTCGAGCAACAGCAGGCCGGGGTCATGCAGGATTGCCTGGGCGATGGCTACCTTGCGTTTCAACCCGTCCGTGAGGGTTTCCACCGGGCTTTTGAGTATTCGCCACAGCTCAAGTCGTGCAACTGCCCGGTCAATCATCTTGCGTTTTTCCGCGCCGCGGAATCCGCGTATTTCGGCAATGAAACCGAGAAAGGCCTTTACGCTCATTGCACCATGGCTCAAGAGTCGCTCTGGCTGGTAGCCGGTGACTTTCTTTGCCTGGAATGCGTTCAGGGCGATATCGTTACCGAATATTTTTATATGGCCTGAAGAGGGTGTAGTCGAGCCTGAGATCATTTTGATAATAGTTGTTTTTCCCGCACCATCATTTCCAAACAGCCCGAGGCATTCCTGGGGTTGGGCGTTGAATGAGAAGTCATGAATAATGTTTTTTCCGCCCATGGTTTTTGTCAGGCTCGTTATCTCGATCATTATGCTTTTCTACTGAATGGATATGGCAAGGCTGGATTAACCTGGGTGAACAGCAGGTTGTGAATGTTCGAAATTCAATGCTTGAAATCTTTTTATGTTGAAGCTTTTCCGGTGTCGCACTGTTAAAAAATGGTACGTTCAATAAACGCTCTTGGAAATGCTGAGGGGGCTGAATAAGATAAGTCCTACATGCCAGACTATGACTCGCTGAAACAATTGTTTTGCTTTTGATGATTTAATTACAGTCGTTGTTTATTTGGTGTTTATTTAAAGTTTATGCCAATTTGAAATGGAGCCTGATGTCATGCTGCTTCTACGTACCCTTGTTCTTGAACAGTCCGGGCATGATGCGCCGGTCAATGGTGCACTGCTTTGTGGTTTTGCGGTGGCGCAGATCTCTTCAAACTTTCTTGCCTACAGTCTGGATGAAGAAACAGAGCCCGGTAGTTCACGGGTGTACATCGCAGCGTTGCGCAAAAAGTCCGAACGTTACTTTCTGGGGGCGATAGACTCCAAGGAAGACCTGCAAATAGCGACCCATGTCTTCAAGCAAATCCTGACGCTCGCGGCTGCTCCCGGGGCAAAATCTGCAAGCAGCGGCGAAACTCAGATTCCCTTTCATTTTGTTGATTTGAAAGGCTGCAAATTGCCCCCGGCCAGGCCTGAAGATCATCACTCGTTGACGATCAAGAAATCCCTGGTGATGAAGGTGATTACCCTGGGAACGTCGGCGCCCGGTTTGCCCGCCATTGAAAGCAATACGTTGATCGTGCCGTCGATTCGTTTCTCCTCAAGAATGGTGTCTGCTCCCAGGTCCCCCGATCCTTCAGAGCCTGCGCGGTCATTGCCCGAGCCGGTGGCGCAGGCGCCCGAGGCTGAGCTCGAGATATCCGAGCCGCTCGTTGAGGCGCCACTACAGGCACCGATCGAGGCGCCTGCTGTCGCTGCGCCAGTGCCGGCGCCCATAGTCCAACAACCTGAACCGGTCCCCCAGGCGCCGCCGCCCATGCCTGCCCGGAATGAGTCATCCTCGTTGTTTGAAGTGGACGATACGCTGGCCAATCTTTCCCGATTGTCACAGGAGCTGACGCAGCAAAAGCTCAGCGTGCTCAAGCAGGAAGAAGCGCTTGATCAGTTGCGTCTCGAACTGCGCCAGGAAAAGGCTGACCTTGAGCAGGAGAGTCAGCGGAGTGCCGATAGGATTGCCGAAAAGGAAACGTCCCTGGAACAGTTGGCCCGCACGCTGGCCCTCCGGGAGGAGCATCTGGCTGGCAGCTCGGCGCTGAACCAGACAGAGCAGCGTCGAATGGACGAGCGTGCGCGCTACCTGGAGAGCCAGGAAGCCCAGTTGCACGACCGTGACCTTGCGGTGCGCCTCAAGGAGCAACAGCTGACGGCTGCGCTGTTCCAGTTGCCTGTCCTGCGGGACAACCTGAGGGTTACGCTTCAATCCCTGGATGAGTCACTTGCATGGCTTGGCGAGAACGGGCGCGGCCAGCCTGAATGCGGCCCGACCCAGACGGAGGCTGACTGATACGCGTCGTTGCCGGAATCCGCCGGTGGGTCTGGCTACTTTCCCGAGTTCATTTATCATCGACCCCCACAGCCGACATCGGGCGTTAAATGCGTTGTGCCTGATGCGGCAGCGGGTCTGAAAAATGCAAACTTCCAGGGGATGTAGAGCTTTTGAGCACCAAGCTGATTACCAAAGAAGGTCATGAGGCCCTGAAAAAGGAGCTTGATTACCTGTGGCGAGAAAAGCGCCCTGATACCACCCGCAAAGTGACGTGGGCGGCCTCCCTGGGGGACAGGAGCGAAAACGCTGACTACCAGTACAACAAGAAGCTGCTGCGGGAAATTGATCGTCGGGTGCGTTATTTACGCAAGCGCCTGGAAGACATGCGCGTGGTCGAGTATATGCCCGAGCAGGAAGGGAAGGTGTTTTTCGGCGCCTGGGTGGAGATTGAAAACGAACAGGGCGAGACCAAGCGGTTTCGCATCGTGGGGTACGACGAGATCTATGAACGTATGGACTACATCTCCATCGACTCACCCATGGCCCGGGCACTGTTGCGCAAGGAAGTGGATGACGAGGCGCTCGTGCAGACCCCCAGTGGCGAAGTGTGCTGGTGGATCACCGCTATCGAATATGTGAAGTGACAACGGATGGCCCGTACGCATGAACGCGTGCGGGCCATTTGCGTTTTCAGCCCTCGCGCAGCACCGTCAACGGGCTGGCATTCAGTGCGCGGCGGGTGCCGAACACGCCGGCACCGCCGATCAGCACGGCGCCTATCACCGGCAGCAGCAATAGCCACGGATGCGGGTGCCAGGTCAGGTCGAACGCGTAGCGGTACAGCACCAGTGTCACCAGTTCCGTACCCAACGCCGCCAACAGCCCGCTGACCGCGCCCAACAGCCCGAACTCGATACGCCGGGCCTTGACCAGCAACTTGCGCTCAGCCCCCAGCGCCCGCAGCAGGGCGCCCTGGCGAATCCGCTCATCGAGGGTTGCCTGGAGCCCGGAGAACAACACCGCCATCCCCGCGGCCAGGACAAACAACAGCACGTACTCCACCGCCAGGGTGACTTGGGCCAGGATGCTGCGCAGTTGTTCCAGCAATGCCTCCACCTGCAGGATGGTCACCGCCGGGAAGGCCCGGGACAGGTCGACGATCTGTTGGTCATGGCCGGGTGCGAGGTAGAAGCTGGTCAGGTAGGTGGCCGGCAGGTCCTTCAGGGTGCCGGGCTGGAAGATCATGAAGAAGTTGGGCTGGAAGTTGTCCCAGTTGATTTCCCGCAGGCTGGTGACCCGCGCTTCGCGGTTTTCCCCGCCGACGGTAAACACCAGGTGATCGTTGAGCTTGAGTTTCAGGCTGTCGGCGACCTTGGCCTCCACCGAGACGCCTGGAATCTCGTCGGTCGGTTGCGCCGTCCACCAGGAGCCCGCCGTCAGCTTGTTTCCCGGTGGCAGGTCGGCGGCCCAGGTCAGGCTCAAGTCTCGCTGTACTGCACGATCGCCGCTGGAGTCCTTGCTGACAATCTCCTGCACTGGCGAGCCATTGATGCTGATCAGTCGTCCCGGTACCACCGGATACAGCGGAGCCGATTGCGCCTGTAATTCCAGCAGGCGTGCGCCGAAGGTGTCTTTGTCGGCGGGCAGGATGTTCAGGGCGAAATAGTTGGGGGCGTCCTTGGGCAACTGGTTCTGCCAGGTGTCCAGCAATTCGCCGCGCAACAACGCGATCAAGCCCATGGATAACAGGATCAGCCCGAACGCCAGTGACTGCCCCGCGGCGGCCAGGGGATGACGCAGCAACTGGCCCAGCCCCAGGCGCCAGGGCAGGGAGGCCCGGGCCAGCAGGCGTCGCAGGCTTTGCAGCAACAGGAGCAGCAGGCCGCCGAGAACCAGTGCAGCAATCACGCCGCCACCCAGCAGGGCGAAGGTCAGCACCAGGTCGAGGCTCAAGCGCCACATGATCAGGCCCAGGGCGAAGAGTGCGGCGCCGTAGACCATCCAGGTGCTGGAAGGGATTGGCAGCAAGTCGCGGCGCAATACCCGCAGTGGCGGCACCCGCCCCAGGGCGGCCAGCGGCGGCAGGGCGAAACCGGCGAGGGCTACCAGCCCGGTGCCAATCCCGGCAACGGCCGGCAGCAGCCCGCCGGGTGGAACGTCCGCCGGCAGCAGGTCATGCAACAGCGCAAACAGGCCCAATTGCGCCAGCCAGCCGAGCAGGGCGCCGGTCAGGCTGGCCAGCAACCCCAGCACGGCCAATTGCAGGCTGAACAGCAACATGGTTTCGCGTCGCGACAACCCGAGGCAGCGCAGCAAGGCGCTGGCATCAAAGCGTCGGCTGGCGAAGCGATTGGCCGAGAGCGCCACGGCCACGCCGGAGAGCAGCACCGCCACCAGGCTGGCCATGTTCAAGTAACGTTCGGCCTTGCCCAGCGCGCCGCCGATCTGCTGGTTGCCGTCGCGCGCATCCTGCAGCCGCTGGTTGGCAGCCAGGCCGGGCTTGACCAGGTCGCGATAGGTTTGCAGCACGGTGCCGCCTTGTGGCGCGCGCCACAGGTCGCGATAACTCACGCGACTGCCGGGCTGCACCACGCCGGTGGCGTCAAGGTCGGCCAGGTTGATCATCACCCTGGGCGTCAGGCTATAGAAGTTGCCGGCGCGATCCGGCTCATAGGTCAGCACGCGCGAAAGGCGCAGGGTCTTCATGCCGACGTCGATGCTGTCGCCGATTTTCAGGTTCAGTGCCGTCAACAGCCGTGCTTCCACCCAGGCTTCACCGGGTTTGGGGCCACCTCCGGCAGTTTCTTCGGCGAAGGGTTCGGCGGCGCTCTTCAGCTCGCCGCGCAACGGATACGCCTCGTTGACCGCCTTGATGCTGGACAGCTGGATGCCAGCGTCAGTGGCAATCACGCTGGAGAATTCCACCACCCTGGCGTGCTGCAGGCCCAGCTCGGTGCCACTCTGGATTTGCTCGGTGCGGGCGGGTGAACTGCCTTCCAGCACCAGGTCGGCCGCCAGGAACTCGGTGGCGCGCAACATCATCGCGCCGTTCAGGCGGGCACCGAAGTAACCGATGGCGGTGCTGGCGGCCACGGCCACCAGCAGGGCGAAGAACAGCACGCGCAGTTCGCCGGCGCGGGCATCGCGCAGCAACTGGCGAAGGGCAAGGCTGAACAGGCGCAACAAGGGCAAGCGTGCCATCAAGGCTCCAGGGGCGCGACCATCAGGCCGGCTTCAAGACGGATCAGGCGACGGCAACGGTGGGCCAGGCGCTCGTCATGGGTCACCAGCACCAGGGTCGTGCCGCTCTCTTTGTTGAGTTCGAACAGCAGGTCGCTGATGCGCTCGCCGGTATGGCTGTCGAGGTTGCCGGTGGGTTCATCGGCAAACAGCACGTCCGGTTCGGCAGCAAACGCCCGGGCAATCGCTACCCGTTGCTGCTCACCCCCCGAGAGTTGGCGCGGCGAGTGGGTGAGACGCTGGCCCAGGCCGACACGCTCCAGCAGGTGTTTGGCGCGCTCGCGGGCGTCCTTGCGGCCGTCCAGCTCCAGGGGCAGCATCACGTTTTCCAGCGCGTTGAGGCTGTCGAGCAACTGGAAGGACTGGAACACAAACCCCACGTGCTCGGCGCGGATGCGTGCACGCTGGTCTTCGTCGAGGGTACTCAGGGCCTGGCCGGCGAGGGTGACTTCGCCACTGCTGGGCAGGTCGAGGCCGGCCAGCAGGCCGAGGAGGGTGGATTTGCCGGAACCGGAGGCGCCGACGATAGCCAGGCTATCGCCCTTGTTCAGTTCCAGGCTCAGTTCGTGCAGGATAGTCAGTTCACCTTCCGCGCTGGGAACCACTTTGCTAAGGTTTCGCGCGGTGAGAATGCTTGCGCCCATGGAGAATCCAATGCGAATGTGGTTTTTGAGTGCTGGCCTGGCCTTGATGTGCATGGCCCAGAACGCAGCGGCGGGTACAGTCCTGATCGTTGGCGATAGTATCAGTGCCGGTTTCGGGCTGGATACCAGCAAAGGGTGGGTAGCGTTGTTGGGACAACGGCTCAAGAGCGAAGGTTTCGACGATAAAGTGGTCAACGCCTCCATCAGCGGCGACACCAGTGCCGGAGGCCGGGCGCGGCTGCCGGCGGCGCTTGCAGAGCATAAGCCGGACCTGGTGATCATTGAGCTGGGCGGCAATGACGGCCTGCGTGGGCAGCCACCCGAGCAATTGAAACAAAATCTTGCATCGATGATTGAACAGTCCAAGGCCAGCGGTGCCAAGGTGCTGCTGCTGGGCATGCAGTTGCCGCCTAATTACGGGCCGAAATACACCACCGCGTTTGCTAATGTCTACCCGGCCCTGGCCAAGGAAAAAAGCGTCCCGCTGGTGCCGTTTTTCCTTGAAGGCGTCGGTGGTCATCCGGACCTGATGCAGGCTGACCAATTGCACCCGGCGGTTGGCGCGCAGGGCAAGTTGCTGGAAAATGTCTGGCCAACGCTAAAACCACTGCTATGACGCTTTTCTAGCAGCGGTCTTTCGGCTAAGGTGGCGCCCCCCCGATTTGGAGCCCCCGATGTCGCGTCCTGCCTGGTCACTGTTTGCCTACCAACTGATCGAGCCTGACGAACAGCTGGATCTGTTCGCCTGCCAGGAAGTCCGGGTGCATCTGGTGACGCGTCAATTGGAGTTGGGCGGGTCCATCGACCGCACCCTCTGCGGCACGTTGTTGCCTGCCCAGCCGCGCTGGTCATCGGTGGATCGCTCGATCTTCCAGGACCAGCGTTTGTGCCCCCTGTGCCGGGCGATCCTCGAGTCGCAAAAACGCGGCACACCGCCGATCTGGCCGGAGCTGCGCTTCGAGCTTTGAATATGGGTGCCCGCCGGGCAGCCGTGTACAATCCATTTTCTACTACCCGTCGATCTGCGAAGGAATTCCCGGATGTTGTCGCGCCTTTCCGCCGTCACCTGCTGCCTGTCTCTCGCTGCGCTCTGCGCGGCCGGTCCTGCTGCAGCCTTGCAGTTGCCTTTGCCGCCACCGGGTGAAGATATCGTTGGCCAGGTCCAGGTGATCAAGGCCAAGTACGAAGATACCTTCGCGGACCTCGGCACCACCTACGACCTGGGTTATTCGGAGATGGTCGCGGCCAACCCGGGCGTGGATGCCTGGCTGCCGGGAGCGGGTACCGAGATCGTGTTGCCGACGCGCTTCATCCTGCCGCCCGGCCCGCGTGAAGGCATCGTGATCAACCTGGCGGAGTACCGGCTCTACTACTACCCCAAGGGCCAGAACGTGGTGTACACGTTCCCGTTGGGGATTGGCCGTGAAGGCTGGGGCTCGCCAGTGGCCCACACCACCATCACGGGCAAGATCCCGAACCCGACCTGGACCCCGCCAGCCTCGATCAAGGCAGAACACGCCGCCAATGGCGACCCGTTGCCCAACGTCGTGCCGGCGGGCCCGGACAACCCGCTGGGGCCGTTCAAGTTCACCCTCGGCACGCCGGGCTACCTGATCCACGGTTCCAACATGAAGTTCGGCATCGGTACCCGTACCAGCCACGGTTGCTTCCGCATGTTCAACAACAACGTGCTGGAAATGGCCGACATGGTGCCGGTGGGCACGTCGGTGCGGATTATCAACGACGCCTACAAGTTCGGCGCGGCCGGGGGCAAGGTCTACCTGGAAGCCCATACGCCGCTGAACGACGATGGCACCCCATCGGTCGTCGACAAGCACACCGCCGTCATCAACGCCTTGCTCAAGCGTGAAGACCTGTCCAGCAACCTGCGGGTCAACTGGGACCAGGTGCGTGACGTGGTTGCGGCTGAAGACGGTTTGCCGACGGAAATCGGTGTACCCGGCGGGGCGCCGATGGTATCGAGTACGCCGGTCGATCTGCAGCAGTAAGCCTGCACGATCCATAACCCGTTATCGCCTCGCGCGGTGACGGGTTTTTTATTGTCTGGAATCCAGCCAAATCACAGGCAAAAAAAAGCCGATCCAAGAATGGATCGGCTTGATAACAACCCCGGAGGATTATTACTTGCGGCTTGCTTTTTCAAGCATGCGCAGAGCGCGCTCGTTAGCTTCGTCAGCAGTCTGTTGTGCTTTTTGAGCAGCAGCCAGAGCTTCATCAGCTTTACGGTAGGCTTCGTCTGCACGAGCCTGGGAGCGTGCTGCTGCGTCTTCAGTTGCAGTCAGACGAGCTTCGGTTTCTTTGGAGACGCTGCTGCAACCGGTAGCCAGAACTGCGGCCAGAGCCAGAGCAGAGAATTTCAGAACGTTGTTCATCGTGTTCCCCTTCAAGGACTTTCTATTAAATGGCTACTTTCTCAGAGTGAGCTAATAGCCGGCGTACATACTACCCATTACTTGTAGTAAGTAAACTGACGTAGCGCAAGAAGCAAAAAAAATTCTCGCGTCCAATCTATTTTGGCTAATCTTTCGAGAGTCTGTATAAAAAATATGCAGATTTTTGCACTCGGCCGAGGATTGGATCCAGCCTGAAAGGGCCGGCTGGCATGTGTTAAGCCATGTAAACATAAGTCATTTTATATATCGTCCCTGACACTATTGTTCAGATTGTCTTTTCGCCATTCGGTATCTTTTGTGCATGTTGAGGTGACTTTAAGAGCGCGTGTTCGTCTCAAGCTTCAACTGCCGGCAATGTTCAGGCCATCGACGTAAGGAATCTCGATTGGCCCTTTCTATGTCCGCCAGCGCAACGGAAGACGAGCGCGTCTTGAGCAATTGTGCGATTGGCGCCTACTATTTCCCTGTGCTGGTTGTGAGCGCTAGTGCAAGGCACTGGCCGCTTTTCTCGTTGTCGAAACCGGCACCGGGTGGCGTAGATGTTCCTTCGCCGGAAAAACATCGGTAAGGTAGGGGTCAGAAACCAAGACCCGCGAGGAGTAGTGATGAGCGAGGCGTTGTCCATCCACCATGACCAGGCTGGTCATCAGTTCGAGACCAATGTGGACGGTCATCGTGCCTATCTGACCTATATGGATCTCGGGAAGCAGACCCTGGATATCTATCGCACCTTCGTGCCCAACGCATTGCGCGGCCGTGGCATTGCTGCCGCGCTGACCGAGGAAGCGTTGAAGTTCGCCGAAGAGGCAGGTTATACGGTGATCCCGTCCTGCTCCTACGTTGAGCGCTACATGGAGCGCCACCAGCGCCATGCCGCGAAGCTTTGAGCATTGAGTAGGGCGGGACGCAGAGCATCCCAGGATGCATTCCCACGCAGGGCGGGGGAACGATCAAAAAAAACGCCGGGTTTAGCCCGGCGTTTTTGTGTCCGCAGTCTGTGCTCAGCCGCGCTGGCGCTTGGGCAACACGTCCTTGAGCTTGGCGTGCATGCTGCGCAAGGTGGTCTCGGTGGCAGACCAGTCGATGCACGCATCGGTGATCGACACGCCGTATTGCAGGTCGGCCAGGTCCTTTGGAATCGCCTGGCAGCCCCAGTTCAGGTGGCTTTCGACCATCAGGCCGATGATCGACTGGTTGCCTTCCAGAATCTGGTTGGCCACGTTCTCCATCACCAGCGGTTGCAGGGCCGGGTCCTTGTTGGAGTTGGCGTGGCTGCAATCGACCATGATGTTCGGCTTGATCTTCGCCTTGTTCAGCGCCTGTTCGCACAAGGCCACGCTGACCGAATCATAGTTGGGCTTGCCATTGCCGCCACGCAGTACCACGTGACCGTAGGCGTTGCCCTTGGTGGTGACGATGGACACGCCACCTTCCTGGTTGATACCCAGGAAGCGGTGCGGGCTGGAGACCGACTGCAGGGCGTTGATCGCCACGGTCAGGCCGCCATCGGTACCGTTCTTGAAACCCACGGCCGAGGACAGGCCGGAAGCCATTTCGCGGTGAGTCTGGGATTCGGTGGTGCGTGCACCAATTGCCGACCAGCTGATCAGGTCTTGCAGGTACTGCGGGGAAATCGGGTCCAGGGCTTCGGTTGCCGTCGGCAGGCCCATTTCTGCCAGGTCCAGCAGCAATTGACGACCGATGTGCAGGCCATCCTGGATCTTGAACGAGTCGTCCAGGTACGGGTCGTTGATCAAGCCTTTCCAGCCGACGGTGGTACGCGGCTTCTCGAAATAGACACGCATCACCAGGTACAAGGTGTCGGACACTTCCGCCGCCAGCACCTTCAGGCGCTCGGCGTATTCGTGGGCAGCCTTGAGGTCATGGATCGAGCACGGCCCGATGACCACGAACAGGCGGTGGTCGGTGCCGTCGAGAATCTCACGGATGACTTCGCGGCCCTTGGTGACGGTCTGCAGGGCAGCGTCGCTCAGGGGGATTTCGCGCTTGAGCTGATCGGGCGTGATCAGGGTCTCGTTGGATTCGACGTTAAGGTCGTTGATCGGTAAATCAGCCATCGTGTTACTCGTCAGGGTCACGGGTGCCGGCCGCCAGCGATCCCCGTGCGGCGGAGCACAGCATGATTTAAGTGCAGCGGGGAGCGGAACCTTAGCGCGTTACAAGGCTGCGAGACAATGGGCAACGTCCGCTTTAATCCAGCGCTGGCAGCACAAAAGCCTCATGGGAGAACTCGCCGGCATGGCGCGTGACCCATTCCCGGGCCAGCGCTTCGCTCTGCCCGGGTGTGGGCTCGACGCCTTCGTGGAGGCGGCAGTACCGTTCGATCTGGCACACTTGCTCACCCATCCGCGCACCGAACAAGGCCTGCTCATCGGTAAAGGCAATGTCGACGCGGTAGCCGTTTTCGGCCTTGCAGCACCATGCCACATAGCCCGGATAGCGGGCCGTCTGGCCCAGTGAGGGGATGTGCAACTCGATGGCCGCGCCCTGGCGCCAGGCGCGTGGGCAATTGCATGCGACGCCGCCCAGGCCGATAGTGTGCAGCCGTTGGCGGGAAATGCCGGAAATGGGGCGTTGGGTTATTTCGACAGCGACATCATCAGGGTGAGGAAAGAAACGACCCATGCACACGGACTCCGAGCACCGTCCAGTTGACGGCGGTGGCAGCAGTATAGTGAAAGAACTGCAACTTACCGACCTGGATATCGACCAGCAATTACTGGGGCTTCCCGGCACGTCCCTGGTGGTGTTTACCGGTGACGGCTGCTCGCGTTGCCGCTTCCTGCACCAGCAACTGCCGGGTTGGGACTTGCCGGTGGACCGGGTGTGCTGGGTGGATGCGGGTCACAATGGCGGGGCAGTGGAGCGCTACGAGATCTTTCACCTGCCGGCGTTGTTTGTGGTGTGTAACGGGAAATTCCATGGAATATTAGCGTCACTGACGCGTCTGACCGCCAGCGACCTGACTCAAGGTGTGCAGCAGGCGCTCAAACGAATACCAGAGGAGTTGCCATGACCGAAGTAACAAAACAGTCGCCACGGATCGGGATCATCGGCACCGGGGCCATTGGTGGCTACTACGGTGTGATGCTCGCGCGCGCCGGCTTCGATGTGCATTTCCTGCTGCGCAGCGAGTACGCGGCGGTCAGCGAGCGCGGCCTGCAACTCAACAGCACGATCCACGGAACCGTGCACCTTCACCCGGTACAGGCTTATGCCCGCGCCGCCGACATGCCGCCGTGCGACTGGCTGCTGGTGGGCACCAAATCGACCGGGAATGTCGAACTGGCCCCGACCATCGCTCAAGTTGCCGCCCCGGACGCCAGGATAATCCTGTTGCAAAATGGCCTCGACGTAGAGGACAGCCTGCGTGAACACCTGCCGCCGTCGCTGCACCTGCTGGGTGGCTTGTGCTACATCGGCGTGCACCGTTCCGGTCCCGGGATCGTCGAGCATCAGGCGCTGGGCCGGGTCAACCTGGGTTACCACAGTGGCCCCGCGGCCAACGATGACAACGGTCGGCAAGCCATCGTCGAAGAAGGCGCCGCGCTGTTTCACCTGGCCGGTATCGATTCCCAGGCCATGGCCAATGTGCACCAGGCGCGCTGGCATAAACTGGTGTGGAACGTGCCTTACAACGGCCTCTCGGTAGTGTTCGGCACGGGCACCACGGCGATGATGGCGGATGAGTCCAGCCGCGAACTGATCCAGGCGCTGATGGCCGAAGTGGTGCAGGGCGCCCACGCCTGCGGGCATGAGATTCCCGCCAGTTACGCCGGGCAGATGTTCACCATGACCGAGAGCATGGATGACTACTTGCCCAGCATGTATCACGATTACGTGCACAAGCGCCCGCTGGAACTGGCGGCGATCTACGCGCGCCCCTTGGCCGCGGCCAACGCGGCGGGTTGTGAATTGCCACGCATGCAGGCGCTGTATCAGGCCTTGAGTTTTATGGATCGGCATAACCGCTGATTGGGGGGAACACCATGGCGAAGGGATTGGGCGACAAACTGGTGCTGGCGATTTCCTCGCGAGCGCTGTTCGACCTGAGCGAGAGCCACAAGGTCTACCTGGCCCAAGGCGTCGAGGCGTACCGCAAGTACCAGATCGACCACGAGGAAGAAACCCTCGAGCCCGGTGACGCCTTCCCGCTGGTGAAGAAACTCCTGAGCCTCAACGCCAGCCTCGGCCGCGCCCGGGTCGAGGTGGTGCTGGTGTCGCGCAACAGTGCCGACACCGGCTTGCGTGTATTCAATTCGATCCAGCATTACGGGCTCGACATCTCCCGCGCGGCGTTTGTCGGCGGGCGCAGCCCTTATCCTTATCTGGCGGCGTTTGGCTGCCACTTGTTTCTGTCCACCCATGCCGAGGATGTGCGCAGCGCCCTGGATGCCGGGTTTGCCGCAGCGACGATTCTGTCGGGCGGCGCAGGTCGGGCCTCCAGTGCCGAATTGCGGATCGCCTTCGATGGCGACGCGGTGCTGTTTTCCGACGAGTCCGAGCGCGTTTATCAGTCGGGCGGCCTTGAAGCCTTTCAGGCCAGCGAGCGCGAATCCGCCCGCGAGCCGTTGCGCGGCGGCCCATTCAAGGGCTTCCTGGCGGCACTCAACCTGTTGCAGCGCGAGTTCCCCGACGAGTCCTGCCCCATCCGCACCGCGCTGGTGACCGCCCGTTCGGCGCCTTCCCACGAGCGGGTGATTCGCACGCTGCGCGAGTGGGATATCCGTCTCGACGAGTCGCTGTTTCTTGGTGGCCTGGAGAAGTCAGCGTTCCTCGAAGCCTTCGCCGCCGATGTGTTTTTCGATGACCAGGAAGGGCATTGCGAGAAGGCCCGGGAGTTCGTGGCTACCGGCCACGTACCCCATGGCATCAGTAACGAGTTGAAAATTCAGACCGAGGGCTGAGCACTGCCAAAGGCGCTGCTAAGCTGAATCAATCCCCGCCATCCTGGCTGCCCAGGAGGTTCTATGATTCGTTCGATGCTGTACGCCACTGACCTCGGTCTGTATGCCCCCTATGTGATGCAACATGCCCTGGCGCTGGCGCGAACGTTCAAGGCTGATCTGTATGTGATTCACGTGGTCGAGCCCATCGGGCTGTTCGCCGAATCGGTGTTGCAGAGCTACCTTGATGAGAAGGCCTTGAGTGAATGGCAAAGCCAGGGCCTGACGACGGTGATGGCGACCATCGAACAACGGGTGCTCGACAGTTTTCGCGAGGAGCTGGGGGACGGGGAGCAGGACCTCAAGTTGATCCGTTCGGTGCGGGTGATCCAGGGTGATCCTTGTGAAGTGATTCTCGACCAGTCGCAGAAACTCTCTGTGGATTTGTTGATCGTAGGTAGTCACAGCCAGGCGGTCGGGGTGGCAACACCCCTGGGGAGAACCGCAGCACGGGTGCTGCAGCTGTCCCAGGTGCCGGTGTACCTGGTGCCGCTGTTGCAGCGTCGACGCAGTGACGACGTGTGATTGGTAGAAAACGATAAAAAGTTCTAGATTTATCCGTCTAACCTTTAATATAGTTATATACCGTCGCTGATACCCGTGGCGTCTATCCGCTTTGAGGGACACATATGAAGCTTCAACAACTGCGCTACATCTGGGAAGTGGCGCACCACGACCTCAACGTTTCCGCTACTGCTCAAAGCCTTTACACCTCGCAACCCGGTATCAGCAAGCAGATCCGCCTGCTCGAAGATGAGTTGGGCGTTGAAGTGTTCGCACGCAGCGGCAAGCACCTGACCCGTGTCACCCCGGCCGGTGAGCGCATCATCACCACCGCCGGCGAGATCCTGCGCAAGGTCGAAAGCATCAAGCAGATCGCCCAGGAATTCTCCAACGAGAAAAAGGGCACCCTGTCGATCGCCACCACCCACACCCAGGCGCGTTATGCGCTGCCGCCGGTGATCAGCAGCTTTATCAAGCAGTACCCGGACGTGGCCTTGCACATGCACCAGGGCTCGCCGATGCAGATCGCCGAGATGGCCGCCGACGGCACCGTCGATTTCGCGATTGCCACCGAAGCGCTGGAATTGTTCGGCGACCTGGTGATGATGCCGTGCTACCGCTGGAACCGTTGCGTCGTGGTCCCACAAGGCCACCCATTGGCCAAGCTGCCGAAGCTGACCCTGGAAGCCCTGGCTGAATACCCGATCGTGACTTACGTGTTCGGTTTCACCGGCCGTTCGAAACTCGACGAAGCCTTCAGCCATCGTGGCCTGACGCCGAAAGTGGTGTTCACCGCGGCTGATGCCGACGTCATCAAGACTTATGTGCGCCTGGGCCTGGGTGTCGGTATCGTCGCCAAGATGGCGGTCGACACCAAGCTCGACAACGACCTGGTGGTGCTCGATGCCAGCGAGCTGTTCGAGTCCAGCGTGACCAAGATCGGTTTCCGTCGTGGCACCTTCCTGCGTGGTTTCATGTGCGACTTCATCGAAAAGTTCGCGCCGCACCTGACGCGCGAAGTGATGGCCAAGGCCATCCAGTGCCACAACAAGCAGGAACTGGAAGAGCTGTTCGACGGCGTTGAACTACCGGTTCACTGATCGGCTTACTTCACCTCGGTAACAGCAAACTGTTGCCGAGCGCCCCCCACCAGAATCTCCACCTCATCCCCTTCGAACTTGCCCAACAGGCTTTTGCCCAAGGGCGAGCGTGGGGTGATGACGGTCACCGGTTGCCCCACCACATCGACCTTCAAGCCTGCGCCGTCCGGCGCCAGGAATAGCCACTGCTGGCGATCGTTTTCATCTGCCAACCCCAGTAATGCGCCCACTTCGATGCCGCGCTGGTCATCGTAGGCCCGTAGCTGCATGTTCTGGCACAGCGTCAGCGCCTGCCGGATCTCCTCGACGCGTCGGGCCTGGCCGGCTGCCAGGTAAGAAGCCTCCAGGCCCAGGGTGTCGTACTTGTTCTCGGCGATGTTTTCTTCGTGGGTCGCGGTTTCGTACGCGGTTTGCGCAGCGCGCTGGGCGATATCGAGATCGACCGCGAGTTTGTCCAAAACCAACTGGTGAACGGCGTGTTTATTCATGGGCGGCTTTCGTGATCAATCGCAAAATTGCAGGACGTTGGCCCGGCTCTTGTCGTTGGGGGCGTTCTGGTCCTGTTGCAGCCAGAACTGGCATTTGGGGTTGGACAGGTTACGCGGGTTGTTGCGGGCCTGGTCCAGGGTTTGCTGTTGCTCCTGCTTGCGCAGGTTCTCCTGGTACTGCTCGAACATCCGGTTCGGCGGCTCCGGTGCAACCACCTCTGGCTTGCCCAGTTGCTGCACCACTCGGGCCACCGGCGCCACGGTTTGCTCGGGCAGGTAGCGGGAAGCCAGCCACACGCTCAGCACAATGGCGATAAACCCCAGCCACAGGCCGAAGGCCACGGCGATACTGAGTTTGAACAGCGAGAACGAACGATCAGACATGGTGGCCTCCTGGCAGGCACGTGCGGCATGGCGCCGATTGTCCCACAGCCGCGCGCAGAATAATCGCGATCAACCCTTCTGTATCGAGGCATTTATACGGACAATCGAGCCTTTGAGCGTTGGAGCCCGGAATGAAAGCCCGCTGGGATATTTTTTGCAGCGTCGTCGATAACTACGGCGACATCGGCGTGACCTGGCGCCTGGCCCGGCAATTGGTGGCGGAACAAGGGTGTGCGGTGCGCTTGTGGGTCGATGACCTGCGGGCGTTCGAACGCATGTGCCCCGAGATTGATGTGCAGGTGCACCAGCAATGGCAAGAGGGCGTCGACGTGCGCTACTGGCCCTCCGACTGGCCGGCGACCGACGCGGCAGACGTGGTGATCGCTGCGTTCGCCTGTCAATTGCCGCCTGACTACATGGAGGCGATGGCCGCACGCGACCGCACGCCGCTGTGGATGAACCTGGATTACCTGAGCGCCGAAGACTGGGTGGTCGGCTGCCACGGTTTGCCCTCGGTGAAATTCAAGGGCGTGCAAAAGTACTTCTTCTTTCCCGGATTCCGTCCCGGCACCGGCGGCTTATTGCGTGAGGCGGGGCTGCTGGAACAGCGCGATGCCTTCCAGCAAGACGCCGCCGCCCGGCAGCAGTTTCTGCAGGCGCTTGGGGTTTTCCCGGTGGACGGTGCGCGGATGATGTCGTTGTTCGCCTATGAAAACGCCGGGCTGGCCAGTTGGCTCGACGTGCTGGCGGCCGATGGGCGCGCCACTCATCTGCTGGTGCCGGAAGGGCGGATCCTCGGAGATGTGCAGGGCTGGCTGGGGGTCGAGTCATTGGAAGTAGGTGATGTGCACCGGCGCGACGGGTTGACCGTGCAAGTGCTGCCGTTTGTGCGCCAGGAGCAATACGACCGGCTGTTGTGGTGCTGCGACTTCAACGCCGTGCGCGGCGAAGACTCGTTCGTGCGGGCGCAATGGGCCGGGCGGCCACTGTTGTGGCATATCTATCGCCAGGACGAAGACATTCACCTGGACAAGCTCGATGCGTTCCTTGAGTTGTATACCGAAGGTCTGTCTCCGGCTGCGAAAGTCGCGTTGGTCGGCCTTTGGCAGGCCTGGAACGCTGATGGCGATATGGCACTTTGCTGGAAAATGCTGCTGGAACACTGGCCGGAAGTGACCGCGAACGCCGAGAAATGGGCTCTGGAACAAGCCTCGCGGACCGATCTTGCGACGGCGCTGGTACAGTTTTATGTAAATTGGATATGATACGCGACCTTGATTTTTGTAAATCCCATCCAAATTTCGGATATTCGCAATGAAAACTGGTAAAGAACTGAAACCCGGTACAGTGATCCGTCTCGAAAACGACCCTTGGCTGGTTCAGAAAGCTGAGTTCACCAAGTCTGGTCGTAACAGCGCAATCATGAAGACCAAGCTGAAGAACCTGCTGACCGGTTACAAGACCGAGATCGTCTACAGCGCCGACGACAAACTGGACGACGTGATCCTCGACCGCAAAGAAGCGACCCTGTCCTTCATCAGCGGCGACACCTACACGTTCATGGACACCACCGACTACACCATGTACGAGCTGAACGCTGAAGACATCGAAGCCGTTCTGCCGTTCGTGGAAGAAGGCATGGAAGACGTCTGCGAAGCTATCTTCTTCGAAGACCGTCTGGTTTCCGTAGAGCTGCCGACCACTATCGTGCGTAAGGTTGCCTACACCGAAGGTTCCGCTCGCGGCGACACTTCGGGCAAGGTGATGAAGCCTGCCAAGCTGGCTAACGGTACCGAACTGCAAGTAGCCGATTTCATCGAAATCGACGACCTGATCGAGATCGACACCCGTGAAGGTGGTTCGTACAAAGGTCGCGCCAAGAAGTAATTCCTGCGCCACCGGTACGATAAAAAAAGCCCGACCATCAGTCGGGCTTTTTTGTGGGTGCCGGTTTTTACTTCAGGTGTTGCTTCAGTTCCTCGGACGCCTGCAGCAGCGCCGAACGAACCTCCGGTACCTGGCTGACGACATTCAGCAAACCGTAGTCATGGATCATGCCGTTGTAGCGTACGGCGGTCACCGGTACACCGGCTTCATCCAGCTTGCGGGCATAGGCTTCGCCTTCGTCACGCAGCACGTCCGAGCCTGCGGTCTGAATCAACGCAGGTGGCAAACCCTTGAGCTGCGCGGTACTTGCCCGCAGGGGCGACGCATAGATCTCGGCGCGCTGGTTGGTGTCGGTGGTGTAGTTGTCCCAGAACCACTTCATCATGTTGCGGGTCAGGAAGTGGCCTTCGGCAAACTGGTTGTAGGACCCGGTGTCGAAGTTGGCGTCGGTCACCGGCCACAACAGCAGTTGGAACTTGATTGACGGAGTGCCCTTGTCCTTGGCCATCAGGCTGACCACCGCTGCCATGTTGCCGCCGACGCTGTTGCCGGCGACGGCCAGGCGTTTGCCATCAACGTTGATCTCGCTGCCGTGTTCGGCCACCCACTTGGTTGCCCCGTACGCCTGGTTGATCGCCACCGGGTAGTGCGCTTCAGGTGATGGCGTGTAGTTGACGAACACCGCCGCCGCTCCCGACCCCACCACCAGGTCACGTACCAGACGCTCGTGGGTCGGGAAATCCCCGAGTACCCAGCCACCGCCGTGGAAGAACATGAACACCGGCAATGTGCCCTTGACCCCGGCCGGACGCACGATGGTCAGGCTCAGCGGCTGGCCATCGACCTGAATGGTCTTCTGGCTCACGTCGGCCTTGGGCAGCGTCAGTTTCACGCCTGACTGTGCACCTGTCAGCACCGCACGGGCTTCCCTGGGCGTCAGTTGCTCCATCGGTTTGCCGGTGCCGGCGTTCAGTACATCGAGAAACGCCTGGGTGTTGTGCTCCACGTCACCGCCGGCCGCAAAGGCATTGGTGATCGAGAAGGCGAGCAGGGTGCCGGTGAGTACTTTGCCAAATGTGTTCATGTTCTTCTCCAAAAAACCGCGTGGGTCAGACGGTTACGTGCAGGCGTACATCGACGTTGCCACGGGTGGCGTTGGAGTAAGGGCAGACCTGGTGCGCAGCGTCGACCAGGCTTTGCGCGTCGTCCTGGGCCAGGCCGGGCAAGCTGACGTGCAGGTCGATGTCCAGGCCGAAACCGCCGGGGATTTGACCGATGCCGACGTGGGCAGTGATCGAAGCGTCATCCGGGATTTTGCGTTTGGTCTGGCTGGCGACGAATTTCAGGGCGCCGATGAAGCAGGCTGAGTAACCGGCGGCGAACAGTTGTTCCGGGTTGGTGGCCTGGCCACCCGCGCCGCCCAGTTCTTTTGGCGTGGAGAGTTTTACATCGAGGATGTTGTCGCTGGAAACAGCACGACCATCACGGCCGCCGGTGGCGGTGGCTACTGCGGTGTAGAGAGCTTGCATGGTGATTTCCTCGTCAGTGTTTGCGCTAAATGTTTGCGCACTAAGTAAGTGGCGAGGTGAATGTATCGCGCTAATAGTTAGTGCGCAAGATATATTTGGAAAATATTTTGCGCGCTTTGATAGCAAGGCATTGCACAAACAAATGTGGGAGCGGGCTTGCTCGCGAATGCGGTGTGACAGTCACTAGATGCATTGACTGATCCACCGCATTCGCGAGCAAGCCCGCTCCCACATTTTTTGATGCGTGGTGCCTTTAGAGGGAGACTTGCAGGTTTTTTCGCAGTGCCAGTAAATCGCCCTGCAGCTTGCGCAACTGCTCGATGTCCAGCCCGCTGGCGCCCAGGATGCACTGTGGAATATCCATGGCTTTGTCCCGCAGGGCGCGCCCGGCCTCGGTCAATTCAACCACCACCACGCGCTCGTCTTCGCGGCTGCGGGTGCGGCTGAGCAGGCCTTCGGCTTCCAGGCGCTTGAGCAGTGGCGTCAGGGAGCCGGGATCCGTCAGCAGGCGATTGCTGATTTCGCCTACGGTCAAGCCATCCTCTTCCCAGAGCACCATCATGGCCAGGTACTGCGGATAGGTCAGGCCGAGGGCTTGCAGCAGGGGTTTGTAGACCTTGGTCATCAACAACGAGGTGGAATGCAGGGCAAAACACAGTTGGTTGTCGAGCAGCAAGGATTCGCAGGTATCGAGGGGCTTGGTCATGGCAGTGCCTTAAAACGTGTCTGGTTTCGAATCTAGCGGGCAAATCTTTAACGCGCCAGACAATTCTGTCCGGCCGGTCAACCCAGGCCGCTTTGCAGTGCCAGGTCCCAGGGCGGCACAGGGCTGAAGCGCGCCTTGAGGTATTCCAGCAACAAGCGGCTGCGGGCGTTGGCGTGTTGCTCCAGGCGTAGCGCATAGATGCCCGCGGTTTCAGGCGTCGGCAGGCCGTTCTCGCAGAACAGCGGGACCAGTTCACCGCGCACCAGGTATTCACTGGCGAGCCAGGTGGGCAGATGCGCAACACCCAGTCCGGCCAGCGCGCCTGAAAGCAGGGCTTCGGCGTTATTGGCGCTCATGCGAATGCGCTGCGGGCGGTAGGTGGATTTGCGCCCATCGAGCTCAAAACGCCAGGCGAACATCGGTGCCAGGCCTTCCCAATCCAGGCCGTCATGCTCGCTTAACTGGCTGGGATGGGTCGGGGTGCCACGGCTTTTCAGGTAGGCCGGGCTTGCGCAAGCGATGCGCACGATGCTGGCCAGTGGCGTGGCAATCAGCCGGGTGTCGACGATATGCCCGGCCCGCAGCACCAGGTCGACCTTGCCCAGATGCTCGCCCTGCATGTCGACAAAGCTGTCGATCAAGTGCAGGTGCACGTCCAGTCCCGGATAGACATTGAGAAAGTCAGCGATGGCAGGCGCCAAATGCCGCCTGCCGAAAGCCGCCGGTGCGTCCACGCGGATCAAGCCTTCAGGCGCATGACTCAGCGACACCGCTTCGGCCCGCGCCAGTTGCAGCTCGCTGACAATCCGCCGGGCGCGCTCGGCAAACGCCAGGCCGGCGGGCGTCGGCACCACCGCATGGGTGCTGCGTTGAAACAGCCGGCTACCCACCGAGCTTTCCAGGCTGTCGATGCGCCGCGCCACGGCCGAGGGCGTGAGCGGGTGACGGCGCGCGGCTGCGGAAAAGCTGCCGGCTTCCAGTACGTCGAGAAACAGGCTCAGTTGATCGGTCAATGTATTGGGGTTCATCAGCGTCTGCTTGTGCGAGATTGGCATAGCCATTGTGCGTTGCTGTGCGTTTCCGCACCAGAGCGGACTGCGTAGCATGCAAGGCCTGGGAACAGCAGGAGCGAGCGGGTGGCAGATTTAACGTTGTATTTAATGCTGGGCGTAGCGTTGGGCACGGTCGGTGGCTTGTTCGGCATCGGCGGCGGGCTGATTGCCATTCCCGTGCTGGGGGTATTTTTCGGCCTCGACCAGCAGATCGCCCAAGGCACGGCCCTGGTGATGGTGGTGCCGAATGTGATGCTGGCGTTGTGGCGTTATCACCAGCGCAACCGGATTGAATTGCGTCATGCACTGCCGTTGGGCGTGATGGGTTTTTCCTTCGCCTGGCTGGGCTCGATCTGGGCGGTGGGGATCGATGCTGACGTGATGCGGGTGGGTTTTATCGCGTTTCTGCTGGTATTGGCGTCCTACAACCTGCTGCGAATGTTTACCCACAATGCACCGCCGTCAGCGCAGATGCGTTATTCCTGGCCGTGGCTTGGGGTGTTGGGCGCGGCGTCGGGCTCCATGGGTGGCTTGTTCGGGGTGGGCGGTGCAGTGGTTGCCACGCCGGTGCTGACCAGCATCTTCGGCACCAGCCAGGTGGTGGCCCAAGGGCTGTCGCTGGCCCTGGCGCTGCCGAGCACCAGCGTGACCCTGGTGACCTACGCCTGGCACCACGAAGTGGACTGGCTGATCGGCGTGCCTTTGGCCGTCGGCGGTTTGCTCAGTATCAGTTGGGGCGTGAAAGTCGCCCACGCCATGCCGGAGCGCATGTTACGCGGGCTGTTCTGCGGGTTCCTGGCGGTGTGTGCGGTGATGCTGACGTTTAAAGTTTGAAGCCTTCGAGGATGTATTCGGCGAGGCATTCGGTAATCGGCGAGGTGGTACGCGGGTTGCGCAACAATCGCAGATTGACCGACGGCAGCGGCGGAAAACCGTCCGCTGTGCCCAATATGCGCAGGTCTTCGGTCACCAGGCTTTCCATATTGATCGTGACGGCCAGGCCGGCACCCACCACAGCGAGGATCGCGGCCCCGTTGGAGCTGTGATACGCCAGTCGGTACTCCTGCCCCTGGGCGTCCAGCGCGGCGCGTGCCCACTGCGTGCAAAAACTGTCGAGGCCGGAAATGGCCAGGGGCAGGGCGCTGTGCTCATCCATGCAGAAGCAGGGCGCCGCCACCCACACCATGCGTTCATGGCGCAGCAGTTCGCCGATTTCATTTCCCGGTTCGCGGCTGATAACGGTCAGGTCGAGGTCCCGGCGCTGCATCAGCACCGGCGACGACTCGCAGTGCATTTCAATCTGGATCAGCGGGTAAGCCTTGGAGAAGCGCTTGAGAATCCCCGGCAAGTAGCGCATCACGTAATCGTCGGGTGTGCCGATGCGCACCAACCCGACCATGTGCGGCTCGCGCAACGTGTTGAACACCTCGCTGTGCAGCTTCAGGATCCTGCGGGCATAGCCCAATAGCACCTGGCCTTCCGGAGTCAGCCGCACCTGGCGACCATCGCGCTCGAACAACTTGCGCTGCAACACATCTTCTTCCAGGCGCTTCATCTGCATGCTCACCGCCGACTGGGTGCGGTTGACCTGCTCGCCGGCGCGGGTAAAGCCCCCTTGATCAGCGATGGCGACGAAGGTGCGCAGCACCTCGGTGTCGATACTCGGGTAGCTGGACAATTGATCAATCTCCGAGATGTATTGCATAAGAAACATTCGTTGGATTGATCATAGCGCCAGGCACAGACTTCAGTCATCCCCACTGGAGGGCGAGATGATGAAAGGTCAAAGAGGCTTTGTACTGATGGCGAAGCGGCCGTTTTCCGGGCTGCTTCAACTGGGTTCCCGGTGGATGGCCGTGCACCGTGAGCGTCAGCTGTTGATGAGCATGAGCGATGAGGCGCTCAAGGACATCGGGCTCAACCGTGGCGATGTCGAGCAGGAAAGCCGCCGGCATTTTTGGGAAGACCCGCTGCGAAAATGACTCGGGATGCAGTAGGGTGGTTCGCGAGCACACAAGGAGATGCCCATGCCCGCAGAACTGTCCTTTTCCCTCAAGCAGGCGCGACGCCTGGCGCTGGCCGCCCAGGGTTTTTCCGGGCGCCAGCCGCCGGCGTTGATCAAGGCGGCGCAGGTCAATCGCCTGGTTGAGCGTTTGGGCGTGTTGCAGATTGATTCGGTAAATGCGGTGGTGCGTTCGCACTACCTGCCGCTGTTTTCCCGTCTGGGGCATTACTCTCCGTTGATTCTAGAACAGGCCGCCTGGAGTTCGGGGCGGCGCCGCTCGCTGTTCGAATATTGGGGCCATGAGGCGTCGTTGTTGCCAATGGCGCTGTACCCATTGATGCTCTGGCGCATGGAACGGGCGGCCCGGGGGCAGGGGATCTATCAGCAAATGGCGCGTTTTGGTCGCGAGCAGCAGGCCACCATCGCCCGGGTGCTGGGCATCGTCGAACAACAAGGCGCCCTGGGTGCGGGCAGTTTGTCGACCCGCGAGGAGCGCGCCGGCCCGTGGTGGGACTGGAGCGATGAAAAGCATGCGCTGGAATGGTTGTTCGCCGCCGGCCAGGTGACCGTCGCCGGGAGGCGGGGTTTTGAGCGTTTGTATGACCTGCCGGAGCGTGTGATCCCGGCCGACATTCTCCAGCAACCCCCCTTGGACGAGGCTGAGGCGCAACGCGGTTTGCTGCTGCACAGCGCCACGGCGCTGGGGGTGGGCACTGAAAAAGACCTGCGCGACTACTTCCGTCTGGACCCGGCCGACAGCCGTGGGCGCCTGGCGGAGCTGGTCGAGGATGGGCAATTGATCACCTGCGACGTGCAGGGCTGGAAACAGCCGGCTTATTGCCTGCCCGAGCCGAAAGTCCCGCGCAAGGTGCCTGCCAGCGCACTGTTATCGCCTTTTGATTCGCTGATCTGGGAGCGCAGCCGTACCGAGCGGTTGTTCGATTTCCGCTATCGGCTGGAGATCTACACGCCCCAGGACAAGCGGGTATATGGCTACTACGTGCTGCCGTTCCTGCACAACGAGCGGATCGCCGCGCGCGTGGATCTGCGGGCGGAACGGGCGGCCGGACGCCTGGCGGTGCACGCCGTTCACGAGGAAGAGCCGGGGTTGGACGAGGAGGGCATGCGCGCGCTGGCCCTGAATCTGCGGCAGATGGCCGACTGGCTCGGGCTTGAGCAGATACAGCTCAATTGCCAGCGGGCCAGTGCGGCACGGTTGCGGGTAGAGCTTTTAACGCTTGACCTGTTTTAGCGTCTCGGCGATCAGGAATGCCAATTCCAGCGACTGATCGGCATTCATCCGTGGGTCGCAGTGGGTGTGGTAGCGGTCCGACAACCCGTCTTCGGTAATCGGCCGTGCGCCACCGATGCACTCGGTGACATTCTGCCCGGTCATCTCGATATGAATCCCGCCGGCGTAAGTGCCTTCGGCTTCATGCACCTGGAAGAACTCCTTCACTTCACTGAGAATCTGCGCGAAGTCCCGGGTCTTGTAGCCGCTGCTGGCCTTGATGGTGTTGCCGTGCATCGGGTCGGAACTCCACAGCACCTGTTTGCCCTCGCGCTGAACGGCGCGGATAAGGTTGGGCAGATGGTCGCCGACCTTGTTGGCACCCATGCGCGCAATCAGGTTCAGGCGGCCCGGGTCGTTGTCCGGGTTGAGGATGTCGATCAGGCGGATCAGGTCGTCGGGGTTCATGCTCGGGCCGACCTTGACCCCGATCGGGTTGTTCACCCCGCGCAGGAATTCGACGTGGGCACCGTCCAGTTGGCGGGTGCGATCACCGATCCAGAGCATGTGTGCCGAGCAGTCGTAATAGTCGTTGGTCAGGCTGTCGCGGCGCACGAAGGCTTGTTCGTAGTTGAGCAGCAGCGCTTCGTGGGCGGTGAAGAAACTGGTCTCGCGCAGTTGCGGCGAGCTGTCCATGCCACAGGCACGCATGAAGGCCAGGGTTTCGTCGATGCGGTCGGCCAGTTGGCTGTACTTCTCGGCCAGGGCGGAGTTGGCGATGAAGTCCAGGTTCCACTTGTGCACCTGGTGCAGGTCGGCAAAACCGCCCTGGGCAAACGCCCGCAGCAGGTTCAGGGTGGCGGTGGACTGGTGGTAGGACTGCAGCAGGCGGTCCGGATCGGGCACGCGGCTTTTTTCGTCGAAGCCGATACCGTTGACGATATCGCCGCGGTAGGCGGGCAGGGTGATGCCGTCGATGGTTTCATCGTTGGAAGAGCGCGGCTTGGCGAACTGGCCCGCCATACGCCCGACCTTGACCACCGGGCAGCCGGCAGCGAAGGTCATCACAATCGCCATCTGCAGCAGCACCTTGAAGGTGTCGCGGATTTTTGCCGCCGAGAACTCGGCAAAACTCTCGGCGCAATCGCCGCCTTGCAACAGGAAGGCGCGACCCTGGGTCACCTCGGCAAACTGACGGCGCAACTCACGGGCTTCACCGGCAAATACCAGCGGCGGATAGCTCGCCAGGTTTTGCTCGACCTGCGACAAATGCGCGGCGTCAGGGTACTGGGGTTGTTGCTGGATCGGCAGGGCGCGCCAGCTGTCGGGGCTCCAGGGTTGGCTCATCATGAACTCGAGTGATTTGCGGTCGGGCCGTCATGTTATCAGCAATTAGTACGTGACCTGCTGCCGCCGGTTCGCCCACAATCCCGGCTTTCCCGTTGGCACGCCGTTAGGAGTTGCAATGTCTGAGGAGCGCGTCGAGCGCCTGCTGGCCGAGGTCCATGATGACTTCGGCATGATCCGCGTGCTGGAAGTGGCCGATTACCGCTTTCTCGAGTTTGGCGATGCCATCGAGCAGAGTTGTGTGTTTACTGCTGACCCGAGCTGGTTGGAGTATGACTACACCCGCGCGATGCTGATTGGGGCGTTGTGCCATGAGCAGCCGGAGAGTGCGTTGTTTCTTGGGTTGGGGGCTGGGACGTTGACCCAGGCTTGCCTGAAGTTTCTGCCTTTGGATGATGTAGAAGCCATCGAACTGCGGCCTGATGTGCCGCGTCTGGCCATTGAGTACTTGGGGCTGGATGATGATCCTCGGCTGTATATCCGCGTTGGGGATGCGTTGGAATTGCTGCCTTCGGCTGAGTCGGCGGACCTGATTTTTGTCGACCTGTATACGGATGTTGGCCCGGGCGTTGGGCATCTGGCTTGGACGTTTTTGGAGAACTGCCAGAAGAAGCTGAACCCGGGGGGGTGGTTGGTGATTAATCAGTGGGCTACGGATGATGGGAAGCCGTTGGGAGCGGCGTTGTTGCGTGGGTTGTATCACCGGCATTATTGGGAGTTGCCGGTGAAGGAGGGGAATGTGATTTTGCTGGTGCCGGCGGATCTGGATCAGGTGCTCGATGTGGCGGCGTTGTCTGCGCGGGCTGAGGCGTTGGCGCCGCGGTTGGGGTATTCGTTGCAGTCGCTGATCAAGGCGATTCGGCCGGCTACGTAGGGTTTTGATTGTGTACATATCCGTTGCTG
>NZ_JACAPX010000048.1:0-72449 GCF_013385435.1 Pseudomonas sp. F9001 | reverse complement strand
GCAGCAACGGATATGTACACAACATACCTAACCCAAAACCTCACAACCCTAACGCAACCCACTGAATCCAAACCATAAAAAAACGGCGCTCACGGGGCGCCGTTTTTCACATCCGCAGCGAACACCCTTAGTAGTAGGCGTTTTCTTTCTGCGTATGGTCAGTCACATCCCGCACACCCTTGAGCTCCGGAACCCGCTCAAGCAGCGTACGCTCAATACCCTCACGCAAGGTCACGTCCGCCTGGCCGCAGCCCTGGCAACCGCCACCAAACTTCAACACAGCAATACCATCATCAACCACGTCAATCAGACTCACCTGACCACCGTGGCTGGCCAGCCCGGGATTGATCTCGGTCTGCAGGTAATAGTTGATGCGCTCGTTAATCGGGCTATCCGCATTAACATTCGGCACCTTGGCGTTCGGCGCCTTGATGGTCAGTTGGCCGCCCATGCGATCCGTGGCGTAATCAACCACCGCATCGTCAAGGAACGCTTCACTGAACGCATCGATATACGCGGTGAAGCTTTTCAGCCCCAGCGCCGTATCTTCAGGTTTTTCTTCTCCCGGCTTGCAGTAGGCAATGCACGTCTCAGCGTACTGGGTGCCGGGCTGGGTGATAAAGACGCGGATGCCAATGCCCGGGGTGTTCTGCTTCGACAGCAGATCAGCCAGGTAATCGTGGGCGGCGTCGGTAATGGTTATGGCGGTCATGGAAACTCCTCGCAGGCTTGCCGGCAGTTTACGCCAAATTATTACCGAGGTACAAAGTCCTAGTATTTTTGTCGGGAAAGAACCAACCGTTCGTCGCCATCGAACCAGCCTTTGAGCCGACGATAACTGCCCTTTTCCAGCCAGTGATAGCTGGCCAACGACCCAAGGGCGATCAACACCACGCACACGCCGAGCATCACGTAGGCGTTAACCCCATAACGCTGGGCGACAAAACCACCCGCCGACAGCACCAGCACGTGCATCAGATAGACCGAATAGGAACAATCCCCCATCACCTTGAGCAGTCGGCTGCGCTCGAAATAGCGTTCCATCGAGATACAGGCCACCACCAGCACCGCACTCGGCAAGCCCCAGGTCAGGGCCCGCGGCGATGCCGGCCAGTGATAGATCGCCAGCAATGCCCCCGCAATCCCCAGCAATGGAAGCCACAGCCCGGGGCGAATCCAGCCCTTGCGATACAGCATGCCGATGCCAATTCCCAGCAAGAACTCGTACACGATGTCCGAACGATAAAAATCGCTGATCCAGCCAAACGACGTCCACGCCTGGCACACCGCGAACAACAACGCGCCCACCACCAGCACCCGCCACTGCCGGCGAAACAGCAACGCCCACGCAAACAGCACGTAGAAAAGCATCTCGTAGTTCAGGGTCCAGCCGACGTTCAAGGTCGGGTACACCCCATAACCACCGGGATTTTCGGAAGGTATGAACAGCAAGGACATCAACACATGGGCCGCATCGACGCTCTGGTCCGGCAACACCGGCCGGGCAAACACCACCAACAGTGCCATCAACACTGTGTAGAACCAGTACGCCGGGACGATCCGCAGCAGGCGATACACCAGGAATCGCCAGGGCGGCAGCTGTTTGTTCTCGGTGGAAAGGAAGATCACCAGACCACTGATCACGAAGAACACATCCACGCCCGCCGCACCTTTGTCGACAAACAGGTGGCCCAGCGCCGAATCGGCCTTAAAGCCAAAGAAAATCTGCATGAAGTGATGACCCACCACGGTCCAGGCCGCCAGGGCGCGCAGTGCCTGTACTGAAATCAACATCGTCGACCCACTCTCCCAACCCTCGACACCGGTTATTCAGGTGCCTATGGCTTGGGACAGCCGTCGACGGTCAAAGGTCGATCAAAGATTCTCGTAGCGGTTCATGTCCAGCACGCCCTCTTCCACCGGCGTGGTTTCGTGGAGGTACTGCGACAGGTCGTGGAAGTACTGCCAGAACTGCGGGTGACTGCGGCGGATGCCCCAGCGGTCGACAATCTTCTCGAAGCGATTGGCGTCCTTGGCATTCTCCATGGCAGCGACAAACTCCGGCACTTGCTGCGCCGGAATGTTGAACATGAAGTTCGGGTAGCTGCTCAGCACGCCGGGATAAATGGTCACGGTGTCCAGGCCCGGCTGATAGCGATAAGCCTCACCGAGCATAAAGGCCACGTTGCTGTGGGCGCGGTTGCGCAACAGGCTGTACATCTCACGTTTGCCGCTGCGGGTTTCGATGCGCAGCATGGTCGCTTCCGGCAACAGATCAATCACCTTGAGCCCCGCCGCCGGGCGGTTGGTCAGGCGGCTCAGGGCCTGTTCGGCGTCCTGCAACGCAGGGTCAATGCCCGGACGCGAGCAATAGGCGCTGACGCAACGGTTGATCGGGTCCGGGCTGGCGTTCAGGTCGCCGTAGCGGGCCAGCAACTGGTTGGCGAAGTCGCGCTTGGGGTCCTTTTCATCGAGCTTGAGGCCCGTGGGCTTGTCATCGTCGATGGCTTCATAGTCCAGCCACAGCTTGACCTTGCCGCTGTTCTGGTACCAATCGTCAAGGAAGTCATCCCGCGAGTCCGCCGGCATCAGGCGCAGGAAGTTCTGCTCGGCACCGTTGCGGATCAGGTCGAAATACAGGCGCGTCTGGGCCTGATGGGAAACGTTGCCGAACACATCGAAATTCACCGCCAACTGGTAGTAGGTGCGCTCCAGCAGCGGATAGTCGAACAGCCACAGGGTTTGCGGCACTTCGCCAATCAAGCCCTTGGTCACCGAGGCGCTGTCGAAGTGACGGAAGATGCTCAACAAGGCGTTGTCGTTGCCCGCCCACAGGCTCGACCAGCTCGGCGGCGGCAGGTCGGCATAACTGTCCCGGCGCAACGCCTCGTACTCGTTGCGCTTGTCGCGGTATTTGAGCCAGAGGCTGAGCACGCTGCCCACATCGTCAATCTGCCCCGGCATCGCCAGCAACGGCGTGGCCTGGCCGCGGTAGCGGGCATCGGTGATATACAGGTCGTGGTCGGGGTCCTGGAACAGGGTCCAGAAGTTGTCGCGGATCACGTCCGTGGCGATCTGGCCCCGGCATACCGGCCCGCGAATGAAGGTGCGCACGAAGTATTCGGCGTTATCCAGCATGAACTGGTAGCGCGCCTTGGCCGGAATCGCCTCGAAGGTCTCGAACGGGTTTGCGCGCCGGCCCGGCCCGTAGCCCGGCAAGGCTTGCACCTGCCAGTCATCGGTATAGAACAGCGACTTGATCCGGGCCATCTTCTCGGCGCTGAACGGATAGGTGATGTGAGTCTTATGCACGATCACCCCCTGCACCGGCCACAGGCGGTAGTACACCTGGGTGCCCGGGTCGTCGTTGGGGCGGCGGGTGTTGATCAGGTCGATCGGCTGCCCGCTCGGGGTGCGCGAGCGTACCCACTGGAAGAAATGCCCCGGCTCGCCGCCTTCAAAGTAGATGTGGGCAAGGAACAGGTGCTCGAACAACCAGCGCGCCACCAGGCTTTCCCGGGCCCCGGGCTGGTTGAACAGGTTTTCCCATTGCTGCACTTGCAAGGCTTCCTTGGCACTCGGGGCCAGGCCTTGTTCGTCGATCGGTGCGCCGGAGGCCAGCCAGCGTTGCAGGGTCTGGTACTGCTGGTCGGTCAGTCCGGTAACGGCCAGGGGCATGCCTTCCTTCGGGTGGTTACCTGCGTAGGCGTTGAACTCCCCCGGCATCGGGCAGGTGTTTTCGCGGCTCAGGCCCAGCACGATGTCGTCGGGCAGCTTGGCGTTGGGCGCAAGCGGCGCGTTATGCCCCAGCTCCAGCATGCGCGCCATCAGTGCGGCCTGGCTGCCCTGGGCGTCGAGTACCGAGTAGAAATCCTTTTGCTGCCAGGCGGCTTTGCCGAAGGCGTCATAGAACAAACGGGTGGGCTGGCTGGCCTGGCTGCGCTCGCCGTCGTACACCGGCACCTTGGTCGCGCCACGTGCGGCGCCTTCGGCACTGCCCAGGTTGAGCTGGCAGGCCGAGTCGTAGCAGGCGTGGCAGGCTACGCATTTCTCGGTGAAGATCGGCTGGATGTCACGGGTATAAGAGATCGCCGGGGCGGGACCTTCTGCCTGTGCGGTGAGGGCGAACAGCGCAAACGCGGCGCTGACGATGAGGCGAAGTGACATGTTTCCGGTCCCGATTCAATGCGTGCAGTGAAAAACCCGTCGATTCTACCGATGTAACGCCCCCGCCAACATGAGCGATATTCATGCAAACCCAGCACATGCTCTAAAAGCGCACAGGTTTGTTATGATCTTCGCCCTCCGTAATACCTGACCAGAGTAGTCCCATGCCCGATCGTAGCGCTCGTCTGCAAGCCCTCCACCAAGCCCTCAAGGAACGCATCCTGATCCTCGACGGCGGCATGGGCACGATGATCCAGAGCTATAAACTGGAAGAGCAGGACTACCGTGGCAAACGCTTCGCCGACTGGCCGAGCGACGTCAAGGGCAATAACGACCTGCTGGTGATCACCCGTCCGGACGTGATTGGCGGCATCGAAAAAGCCTACCTGGATGCCGGCGCCGACATCCTGGAAACCAACACCTTCAACGCCACGCGCATTTCCATGGCCGACTACGGCATGGAAGACCTCGCCTACGAATTAAACGTAGAAGGCGCGCGCCTGGCGCGCAAGATCGCCGACGCCAAGACCCTGGAAAACCCGGCCAAGCCGCGTTTCGTCGCCGGCGTGCTCGGTCCGACCAGCCGTACCTGCTCGCTGTCGCCCGACGTAAACAACCCCGGCTACCGCAATGTGACCTTCGATGAGCTGGTGGAAAACTACACCGAAGCCACCAAAGGCCTGATCGAAGGCGGCGCCGACCTGATCCTGATCGAAACCATTTTCGACACCCTCAACGCCAAGGCCGCGATCTTCGCCGTACAGGGCGTGTTCGAAGCATTGAACGTCGAACTGCCGATCATGATCTCCGGCACCATCACCGACGCCTCCGGCCGCACCCTGTCGGGCCAGACCACCGAAGCCTTCTGGAACTCGGTCAGCCACGCCAAGCCGCTGTCTGTGGGCCTGAACTGCGCACTGGGCGCGAGCGAGCTGCGTCCGTACCTGGAAGAGCTGTCGAACAAGGCCAACACCCACGTTTCCGCGCACCCGAACGCCGGCCTGCCCAACGAATTCGGCGAGTACGATGAACTGCCGTCGGAAACCGCCAAGGTCATCGAAGAATTCGCCCAGAGCGGCTTCCTGAACATCGTCGGTGGTTGCTGCGGCACCACCCCGGGCCATATTGAAGCCATCGCCAAGGCCGTGGCCGGTTACGCACCGCGCCCGATCCCGGACATTCCGAAGGCCTGCCGCCTGTCGGGCCTGGAACCGTTCACCATTGATCGCAACTCGTTGTTCGTCAACGTCGGCGAGCGCACCAATATCACCGGTTCCGCCCGCTTCGCCCGCCTGATCCGTGAAGACAACTACACCGAGGCCCTGGAAGTCGCCCTGCAGCAGGTGGAAGCCGGCGCCCAGGTGATCGACATCAACATGGACGAAGGCATGCTGGATTCGAAGAAGGCCATGGTGACCTTCCTCAATCTGATTGCCGGCGAGCCGGACATCTCCCGCGTGCCGATCATGATCGACTCCTCCAAGTGGGAAGTGATCGAGGCCGGCCTGAAGTGCATCCAGGGCAAGGGCATCGTCAACTCCATCAGCATGAAGGAAGGCGTGGAGCAGTTCATTCACCACGCCAGGCTGTGCAAGCGCTACGGCGCGGCGGTGGTGGTGATGGCGTTCGACGAGGCCGGCCAGGCCGACACCGAAGCACGCAAGAAAGAAATCTGCAAACGCTCCTACGACATCCTGGTGAATGAAGTCGGCTTCCCACCGGAAGACATCATCTTCGACCCGAACATCTTCGCGGTCGCCACCGGTATCGAAGAGCACAACAACTACGCCGTCGATTTCATCAACGCCTGTGCCTACATCCGCGACGAGCTGCCGTATGCGTTGACCTCCGGCGGCGTGTCCAACGTGTCGTTCTCGTTCCGCGGCAACAACCCGGTGCGTGAAGCGATCCACTCGGTGTTCCTGCTGTATGCGATCCGCAACGGCCTGACGATGGGTATCGTCAACGCCGGCCAGCTGGAGATCTACGACCAGATCCCGGCCGAGCTGCGTGACGCGGTGGAAGACGTGGTGCTCAACCGCACCCCGGAAGGCACCGACGCCCTCCTCGCCATTGCCGACAAGTACAAGGGCGACGGCAGCGTCAAGGAAGCCGAGACCGAAGAATGGCGTGGCTGGGAAGTCAACAAGCGCCTGGAACACGCGCTGGTCAAGGGCATCACCACCCACATTGTCGAAGACACCGAAGAATCCCGGCAGTCGTTCGCGCGCCCGATCGAGGTGATCGAAGGCCCGCTGATGTCCGGCATGAACATCGTCGGCGACCTGTTCGGCGCCGGCAAAATGTTCCTGCCCCAGGTGGTGAAATCCGCCCGGGTGATGAAGCAGGCCGTGGCCCACTTGATCCCGTTCATCGAGCTGGAAAAAGGCGACAAGCCGGAAGCCAAGGGCAAGATCCTGATGGCCACGGTGAAGGGCGACGTGCACGACATCGGCAAGAACATCGTCGGCGTGGTGCTGGGTTGCAACGGCTACGACATCGTCGACCTGGGCGTGATGGTCCCGGCCGAGAAAATCCTGCAGGTGGCCAAGGAACAGAAGTGCGACATCATCGGCCTGTCCGGGCTGATCACCCCGTCCCTGGACGAGATGGTGCACGTCGCCCGCGAGATGCAGCGCCAGGATTTCCACCTGCCGCTGATGATCGGTGGCGCCACCACTTCCAAGGCCCACACGGCCGTGAAGATCGAGCCCAAATACAGCAACGACGCGGTGATCTACGTCACCGACGCCTCCCGCGCCGTGGGCGTGGCGACGCAGTTGCTGTCCAAGGAATTGAAGCCGGCATTCGTCGAGAAAACCCGCCTGGAATACATCGACGTGCGCGAGCGCACCTCCAACCGCAGCGCGCGCACCGAGCGCCTGAGCTACCCGGCCGCCATCGCCAAGAAGCCGCAGTTCGACTGGAGCAGCTACACGCCGGTCAAGCCGACGTTTACCGGTGCCCGCGTGTTGGACAATATCGACCTCAACATCCTGGCCGAGTACATCGACTGGACACCGTTCTTCATCTCCTGGGACCTGGCTGGCAAGTTCCCGCGCATCCTCACCGATGAAGTGGTGGGTGAAGCGGCGACGGCGCTGTACGCCGACGCACAGGAAATGCTCAAGAAGCTGATCGACGAAAAACTCATCAGCGCCCGCGCGGTATTCGGTTTCTGGCCGACCAACCAGGTGCAGGACGATGACCTGGAAGTCTACGGCGACGATGGCCAGCCGATTGCCAAGCTGCACCACCTGCGCCAGCAGATCATCAAGACCGACGGCAAGCCCAACTTCTCCCTGGCCGACTTCGTCGCGCCTAAAGACAGCGGCGTGACGGACTACATCGGTGGCTTTATCACCACCGCCGGCATCGGTGCTGAAGAGGTGGCGAAGGCTTACCAGGACGCCGGCGACGACTACAACTCGATCATGGTCAAAGCGTTGGCCGACCGCCTGGCCGAGGCTTGCGCCGAGTGGCTGCACCAGCAGGTGCGTAAAGAACACTGGGGCTACGCCAAGGATGAAGTGCTGGATAACGACGCGCTGATCAAGGAGCTGTACAGCGGCATCCGTCCTGCCCCGGGTTACCCGGCGTGCCCGGATCACACCGAGAAGGCCCAGTTGTTCCAACTGCTGGACCCTGAAGCCCGCGAGATGCACGCGGGTCGCAGCGGCGTGTTCCTGACCGAGCACTACGCGATGTTCCCGGCAGCGGCCGTCAGCGGCTGGTACTTCGCTCACCCGCAGGCGCAGTATTTTGCGGTGGGCAAGATCGACAAGGACCAGGTCGCCAGCTACACCGCCCGCAAGGACCAGGACCTGAGCGTGACCGAACGCTGGCTGGCGCCGAACCTGGGTTACGACAACTAAGTCGTGGCGCGCTGACCCGGGCGTCCAGCCGGCTGGGCGCCCGGGTCAGATCCCCAGGTCCCTCCTCGCCCGCCCCGAAAGCCTGAGCGCCAGTGCCTGTTGCTCGGCAAGGTTTTCGGTGTCCAAGGCTGCGACTTCGCTCAGGTATTGGGCGCTGAGGTCCGGGTGAAGCTCCTCGAGGGCATCTACCTTGACCTGATGCGCCTGGGCCAATACCGAAAACTCTTCCGGGTACAGCTTCTGCAAGTAGCTGACCCAGTACGGGCGCTTGACCAGCTCTTGCATAAACACCGGAGTACTCTCTCTGGCCATAATGGCGGCATACGCCTGATCGATGTTGGCCTGGGTCACCCGGGACAGGTTGCGGTACAGCATGGTGGACGGTTGGTGAGGCAGATCCAGGCGCTCGGCCAGGCCGATGCGGTAGGCCAGGCGAATTTCCGCCGGGTCGATGCCAGGGCTGCGGTTGATCGCTTCGCCAGCAATGCGTTCTGCTTCATCGAGACGGATCATGCGCCGGGCCAGGTTGAACAGCGTGGTGCCTTCCTGCTCGGGTGCCCTGACCCGCAGGGCCTTGAACTCATACACACTGACTTCAAGATCACTGAACAGGAGGATCCAGCCATCGCCGCAGGTAGCCCTGACCCGCATCGCCTGGGCCTGGCCAAATAGTTGTTCGCGCAAGTGCGGGTATTGCTCCGCCGCCTCAAGCACCGCCCACACCCGGCGAGTCAGGTCGGCGCGGTCGTGCAAGAAATCCTGGGCGTTCTTCAACTGGGAAATGATGTAGAAAAAATCCTCGCTGTTTTCGGCCTGCTTGAGCACGCTCCATACCCGGTGGCGGGCCGAATCGGCGGCAATACCCGAGAACCATTGGGCCTTTTGTTGTTCCGGGGTCAAGAGTTCAGGGTGGATGTCCGACCCGGAGCTGCTATCGGTACTGTGGTACCCCTCCAGTGCGTCTTCCAGTTCCTCGGCGGAAAATCCCAGGCCACAGTCGGTCTGCTGCTGGTAGACGCGCAAGCGTGCAAGATCTTCCTCAAACAGCAAATTATCGGACAGGTCCGTGCCCCACATCAGAGCGCTGTGCTGGGGCAGCAACGCGTCTTCAGGGATGGTTTCGATACGGTTGCTGCGCAGGTCCAGGTGGCGCAACTGCGCAGCCTGGAGCACACCCTGCGGCCACGCCAGAAGGTTATTGCCACGCAGTTCCAATGACTGCAATTGAGGCAGGCTGCTGATGTCCAAAGAATCGAGGACGTTCTCACTCAGGTCCAGGCGCTCCAGCGCGGTCAGCCGATTGAGCTGGCCCTGCAGCTCGCTGCGATAGCGCAGTTCGTTATGGCTCAGGTGCAGCTCGGTAAGTGTCGAGCACTCGCCGACGGCGTCGGGCAGGCTCATCAGGCCATTATTGTTGAGGGTCAGGGTACGCAGCTTGGGAAACGCCCGCAGGAACGCATTGGAGCCTTGCTCAGTAAGCTTGACTGCGTTGAGGTTCAACACCCTCACATGGGCCAACGGCTCGGGTAACGCCGGCAGGTCACCCAGATACAGGTCGTTCAATTGAAGGACCTCGCGCCCGTCGCCCGGCGCAACCTCGGGGTGCGCCCGCAACGTATGGCGCCAGCTGTCGATGAGCCTGTCGGCCGCGCGACGACGGTCCACCGCGCTGACCCAGCCGCCCCCCTGGCGATAACCGCGAATATCGATCCAGTCGTTCAACACCCGCACCATACCCCGGTAGCCCGTGCGCCACCGAACCAGGCATGCCTCGACCTCCAGTGCACCCAGGCCACTGGCAAGCAGTTCGTCAATGCGCCGTACTGCATCGCGCGTGGACAACGCCGGGTCTATTTGTTGCAGACGCTGCGCAGGTGTCTGCCGAACTTCACTGTTGGGCACCTCTACCTCCAGCGCGAGGAGCAGATCGGGACTGTCCGTGACCTCAAGGGGAAAGTATTCCGGATCGCCCCCCGTTCTGCCCTCCGCCAGCCCTTCGCGGGGAATGCCCAAGGGTTTATCCAGGTAAAAGCTCGGGCCAAAAACCGGCAGCATGGCCGGTGCGACGTTCAACGGATTGTCCTGGTAGGTACGCAGGGCAAAACGCTGTATGTCGGCACAAGCCGGCAAGGTCAGGCGACAGCCACGCACGTTGCTGCTGAGCATCAGCAGGTCATGGCCGGTCAGTGCAGCCTGGGGGATCGTGGTAATTGCGCTGTAGCTCAGATCCACTTGACGCAGTTCGGGCAATGCCAGCCAACCTGTCGGCCAGGCGGTGGTCGCGGTGTGGCTCAGGTTCAGGCTGCGCAACTGGTTGAGCCCGCTGACATCCAGGGTACCCACACGGTTGTAATCCAGGTTCAACCCTCGAAGCGTGACCAGGGCGCTGAGGCGCTGCTGTATCGCCTCAGTGATCGTCAACTGGTTGTGCGCCAGGTCCAGCTGTTTGAGAGACCTCAACTGCGTCAGGGACGCCGGCAGGTCCATCAGGTTGCTGCGGCTCAGGTCCAGGCCGTGGATTTGGGTGAACTGGGGGAGGAAATCGTTCAATGCCGCCACTGAAACCCGGGTGCCTGCGAGGTTCAAGCGCTGCACGTGGGCAAAAGCTGCGGCCGGCATCAGCGGCAAATCCCCCAGTACCGTACCCGACAGGTCCAGCATGACCCCCTCGGAGGCGGCTGGCGAAGAAGGCCCGGCCACCTCACGGGGGGAGGCAAAACGTCGGTCGAGGCCATCGCGCCAGTAAGCCATGAGCTTGTCTGCCGCACGTTGACGATTGAGCGGGTCCACCGGTCGCCGGTCGACCTCCACTTCCCTGCCCTGCCACTCTTCCAGCGCCTGCTGCAAGGTTGCATGTTCATCCAGCAAGGCGTGCACACGGGTCAACTTGGCGTCACTGGTCAACCGATGGCGCCGCAGGTACGCCAAGGCACTGGGCGCAAACGCCGGGTCGCTGTCTTTCAGGCGTCGCAACGCGCCTTCACAATAAGCGTCCACCATCAGCACTTCATCCACCAAATGCCCCGGGTGGCCTTTCACGTGCTGATACACCGGCATGAACGCACGTCGCTCAAACGCTGCCCAGTTGAGGGTAAGGCCACGCCACAGGCGCTCGTGGCCCTCAAGCATTGCCGCCGGCATGGTATTTATCCCGGTCGCCAACAGGTCGAGCGTCTCCAGTTTGTCCAACGTCAGAACACCTACCGGCCACTCTTTCAGGGCGCCCGCCACCCGCAAGGCAAGCAGCTGTTTCAAGCCGCTGACATCCAATGCCTCCAGCGCGCCCGTCAGGGCCAACCGGCGCAACTGGCTTAACGTGTTAAGGCGTTGCAAAAAGACCGGCGAGTAGGTCAGGCCCCAGCCGTCGATCGACAACTCTTCAAGCTTGGGAAACAGCCCGAGGCCCGCGGCAATCGCTTCGACATGGGCGGGCTCGGTAAACACATTCAGGACTTCGACGTTGGAGAACTGCTGCGCAAGCCTGACGCCCTGCGTGTCCGCCAAGGTTTCACCGCTTACGCCCAACCCTCGCACATGGGAAAAATCAGCATCCAGCGCCGGCAAGTTACCGGCCTTGCCCAGTGACAGATAGGCATGGGGCTTCAGGCCCCGGTACGCGCCTTCGCGCCAGCAATTGATCAGGGTGTCGGCCGTATGTTGTGCCCCCGCCTGAGCACTGTTTTGCGTCACCCAATGATCCAGGGTCATGCGTAACCGGGTCAGTTCGCGCTCGCGGTTGCCTATCAACTCATAGATCTGTGGAGGACGCTGGCCGGCCTGCAACAGGCTTTGCACAAACAGCTGGGCCGCCTCATCGCTGAGGTTGGGGTAAACATCGCGAACCCTGGCCGCCAGGGCGGCATTGGGTGCCTGGGCCGTACCCCGGCCGCTCAGGGCATAACCTAATGACCCGCTCGCCTGACGCAACGCCGGGCGAGCCATGGGCGCGCGTATCTTCAGCACGGCGGCCATTTCGAGGCGGTGTGCCGTGGCATACCGTGCCAGGGCTTGCTGCAAATCGACATCCGCGCTGGCCAGCGGCAAACCCAGTGACTGGCGCAGGGTCACGGGCAAGGCATGGACGATTGATGGATAGAAATTACGACTGCCGGGGACCGGACTGTTAAGAGGAGCCCCCTGCAGGTCGCACGCCAGGAATGTCTCGCCTTTTTTGACCAGGTAACGGCGCACTGCCGCGTCTTCAGGCCCAACCTCAGCCAGCAAGCGCCCACTGGGGTTGTCGGCGCGCAGTTCCAGGCGCAGCGTGGGAGACCAGCCCGGCAGTTGCTGCAAGCAATGCAACGCCAGCCGGTCACTGTCCAGGCTGGCGAGCGCCGGCAGGTACAAGCCGGCCAACGCACTGCTCAGGCGACGTTGCTGTACCGCACGCCGCGCCAGGTTATCCAGGCGCGGCGCAACACCGGTTCGGCCGAGTATCTGCAGGCGTTCCTTATCGCTGGCCGTACTGATAATTTCGTTGATCGCGCCTCGGGACAAAGAAGCAAAGCGGCGCTGCAACACTGCGCCCTCGGGGGACAGGAGTACAGCCTGTGGCGGCGCGCCGCGAAACAACTGCAACGTATCGGCCAGCACGGCAGGCATCGGCAAACCATCTATGTGGACCTTGCGCAACAGGTCATCACTGATGCCGCTGATGTCGCCAAGGGCGCTCAACGTTGCATCGCTGATTCCCTGGGTTTCATGACCCAGGCGCCTCAGCAAGGTCAGGCGGTCCCATTCCAGTGGGCGTTCATGGGTATGGCGCCAGGCACCCGCCTGGTTGTGTTCAAGGATCGGCTGGTACGCAGCCGGATTGTTCGGATGCTGGATCCGCCATTTTCGAGTCCGCGCATCAAAAGCCTTTTCATAAAGGCTTTCACCCAGGCGCACATACATTTTGCCGTCCTGCGCGTACTGACCCTGGGCATTGGGCTTGAGTGATGCATCCAGAACGGTATGACTGCGGTAGGCCGCAAGGTCGGGTTTCCACAGGCGCCTTTCGCCGTTCGGCAACTTCACCGGCACCAGCCCATCGACCCATTTCGATACCTGGATAGCGGGCGCCCGGCCAGCGAGGGCTGCCGCCCCACCCAGGGTAGCCATGAACCCGAGATTCAGCGCCACCGACTCCAGGTGCTCCCATGCCGCATCCATATCGCCCTCCTGCCAGGATTCGATGCCGTGATAGACCTCCAGGCCCAACTGAATCGCCGTGACCGCCAACAACAGCTCCCCCAGGCCGGGCACCATGAATGCGGCCACATTCAATGTGTTCAAACCCATGCTCAACCAGTGAGCATGGCGTGCCTGTGCGGCTTTTCGATCAGCCTCCGCAGTGGGCACCGCCAGGGTTCTGGCATTGTCCTTGAGGCGCTGTACATGCCGCTCGTAGAGCGCGCCGAACAACTCCCCCTCGATCAACCGTTCTCGCCGGTTCAAGTTGATTTGCTCGTCGTAGACCTGCTCCTTGTAGCCTCGCGGGTTCCAGGTGAAGGTGTAGAGTTTTTCCTTGAGGCGCTCAAGGAACTGCGGCGCCTGTTGCTGAGGTACCAGGCTGGCAAACAACTGCTGATAGGCAGGTGAGCGCAGGTTCACCGCCAGTTCCTTGTCGAACGCCTGCATAGACGGGTATTCCTTGAGCGGGCACTGCGGCGCGCCCGGAATCCAGGCCACCACCCGCGTATCAGGCGCCACGGGAAGCAGCCCGCTCACACCTGCCCCAGGAAACAAGGGCGGGATCACGGACCGGGTCGGTGCGACACCCGGCCCGATCAGCAGCACCTCCCCCAGCTCGCAGCCCAGGATCGACAGTTGACCGAAACGTACGACCTCGCCATCCAGCAGCGGCCGCGAAGTACCTGCCAGCAACTCACGCAACATGAGAAACACCGCCGGACCGATGTCGCCCTGCGCCCATGCGGCATACAGGCGTACCGTCAGCATGTCTTTTTGCGCGCGAATCATCTGCTCCCGCACCACGGCCCGAGTGGCAGCGGCATCGAACACCTGCGCCAGGTGGGCCTGGTATTGCTGCCCCAGGTCCAGGGTGCGGCACAGGGTGGAAAAGGTTTGTGGGGTCATCGACAGGGTTTCGCTGTAGCGATAACGCGCCGCACGCGAGCCATCCGCCCGCGCCTCGCCGTAGTACTCGGTCAGCAGCGCACCTTCCGGCGCCAGGGCGCTGGTCTGTTCGAGGGCGATATCGGTGAAGTCTTCATCGCCCTCGAAGTTCAGCAACGCCGCCTGCAACAACGAATGCTGCTGCGGGGCCTGGCGATACCGCAGGTAATGCAGCTGGTTTTTGTGGACGTCCGGGGCCTCGCCCATCGACTCGCGCAACGCCGCTTCCAGCTTGGGCTGGGCGAATTCGACAATGCCTTGCAGCGCGCCAAGGCCCTTGGCCAAGGCTTCGCGGGACTGACGGCTGGCCTTGCGACTGTCATCGAGTGCCTTGTTCAATGCGGGCGAGAGCGGGACCTTGGTGGCAGGCCGCTCCCTGCCGGGCAACAGTCCATGTTTGAGCCGGCGCACATCGACGGGGGCCATGTGGGCAACCCACGTGGGCAGACGTGCCTTGATCAGGGCGGTGTGCAAGCTTTCGTCCGCGAGGGCATTAGGTGGAGTAGACATGTGCGGCTTCCTGAGAACGCTTTTGGGAGGCCCAGTACAGCGAACAGGCGAGCGCCTTCGCAGGTAGATAAATGTTTTTGTGCACCTTGGCGCCGAACCTGGGTAACGACCACTGAGGCGCGGCAGGCCCGTTTCCGGACCTGCCGCCGGGGCACAGGCTGTTATAGCCTCAGTGTTGCTCTCTCCCGCTCGGACAGGCGAATCAGCAGGGCCTGGCGTTGCTCAATCCTTTGCTTGGCCAAGACCACGGCTTGCGCCTCGTACTGCGCACCAAACGCCGGATAGCGATCCTCCAGGGCTTCAGCCTCGCGGGCCTGGGTCTGGGCCAGCGTCGTAAAGTCAGCCGCGTATTGCTTCTGCACGTAGTCGACCCAGTACTGGCGCGTGACCAGATCGGCCGTGAACGCCTCGGTCGCCTCCCGGGCGATGATGCTGGCGTAGGCCTGGTCGATATCGGCCTGTTTCACTTGGGAAAGGTTGCGGTACAGCATGCCGGACGGCTGGCGCGGCAACTCCAGGCGTTGGGCCAGGCCGATGCGGTAGGCCAGGCGAATTTCCGCCGGGTCAACACTGGGCTTTAGGCTGACCACGCGGCTGGCGGTGGCTTCAGTCTGTTCCAGGCGGATCATGCTTCTGGCCAGCTTGAACAGCGCCGCGCCTTCTTTTCCGGGCTCCACGGTTTCCAGGGCCTTGAACTCATAGACACTGACTTCAAGGTCGCTGAACAGCAGGATCCAGCCGTCACCGCAGGTCGCGTTGATTCGCATGCCGCGAGCCTTGCCGAACAGTTGCTCGCGCAACGCCGGACGTTGCTCGGCGGCCTCCAGCACCTCCCATACCCGGCGCGTCAACTCAGGGCGGTCGGTGATGAAGTCCTGGGCGTTTTTCAGCTGGGAAATGATGTAGAAGAAATCCTCACTGTCGTCAACGCTCTTGAGCGACTCCCAGACTGCGTGTTTGCTGGAGTCGGCCGCCACGCCAGCAAACCATTGGGCTTTCTGTGCTGCGGGCGTCAGCAGCTCCGGATGCAGCTCACCGCTCAGATCCGCTTCCTCGTGACTGGTACTGAGGAGGAAGCCATCGAGCTCGCGATCAATTTGCTCCCGGGTATAACCCAGGCCGAACCCCGTTTCCTCGAGGAACTCGCTCAGGCGCTCGAACACGCGTTCTTCCAGCCCGTTGTCCGTCAGGTTGGTGTTGCTCATCAGGAGGTTGTGGCGAGGCAACAGGGCATCGTCCGGGATGGTCTCGATCTGGTTATTGCTGAGGTCGAGGGTGCGCAGTCGCGGCAGTTCCAATGCCCCGGCCGGCCATTCCTCCAGGACGTTGTTGTGCAGATCCAGGTTTGTCAGCCCGCGCAGGCCGCTGACATCCAGGCTGGCCAGGGTGTTTTCGCCAAGGTCGAGCCATTCCAGCGCACTTAATGGGCCGAGCAGTGCCTGTAGCTCCACAGCGTCGCGCAAATCATTGTAGGTGGCTTCGAGATGAGTCAGCGCCGTGTATTGGTTGATCACCTCGGGCAGATGCGCCAGGCCATTCTTGTTGAGCACAAGCCGGCGCAGGTGGGGGAAACTGCCCAGGAACCCATTGGACCCCTGCTCCGTCAGCTTCACCTCGGTGAGGTCGAGCACGCTGACGTGGCTCATTGAAGCCGGCAACGTCGGCAGGTCGCCCAGATACAACCCGGACAGGTCCAGTACCTCGCGCCCGTCCACCGGCGGCACCTCGGGCCGGGCACGCAGGTTGTGGCGCCAGCTTTCAAGGAGCCGGCCGGCGGCACGACGACGGTCGAGGGCACTGACCCAGCCGCCCCCCTCGCGATAACCTTCGATGTCGATCCAACTGTTCAACATCCGGCTCAAGCGTTGATGCTCGGCGCGCAACTGCACCAGGCGTGTGTCGACGCCGGTGGCGCCCAGGCCGGCGGCCAGCCATTCATCAATGCGCGCCACCGCCTGGGCACTGCTCAAGGCAGGATCCAGTTGTTGCAGGCGCGCCGCCGGAGTGAGGCGTGCTTGCGCGTCGACGTTCTCGACGTGCAGGGGCAACAGCAACTGGCCGGGGTCGTCGGTGACCCTGACCGGGAAATACTCCGGATCGCCGCCGGTCCGGCCGATGCGCAGCTGTTCCTGGGGAATGCCCAGCGGCTTGTGCAGGTAGATTTCCGGCCCCACCAACGGCAGTAATTCCACATCAAGGCCCAATGGATTTTCCCGCAGGGTGCGTTGCGCAAAGGCCAGGATGTCGGCGCAGGCCCGGGCAGTCAGTCGGCAACCCCGCAGGTTGCTCTTGAGCATCAGCGTGTCGTGGCCGGTGAGCGCCTGGGCGGGCACCCGGGTGATAGCGCTGTGGCTCAGGTCCAGGCTCTCCAGGACTGGCAAGTCCAGGACACCCTCGGGCCATTCGGTGATTCCAGTGCGGCTGAGGTTCAAGTGGCGCAAGGCGTTGAGGCCACGCAGATCCAGGCTCGCGACACGGTTGTATTGCAAGTCCAGGGTTTCAAGAGCCGTCAGGCGGCTCAAGCGTTGCTGGATGGACGGGATGATGCTCAGTTGGTTGTGGGAAAGATCCAACTGGCGCAGGGCGGTGAAGTTGTCCAGGGCCGAAGGCAGCTGTGCCAGGTTGCTGGCACTGAGGTTCAAGTCTTCAATGGCGTTGAATGCGCCGAGAAAGTCATTCAGCGCCTCAATGGAAACCCGGGTGCCGCTCAGGTTGACCTGTTTGACATGGGCGAACGCGGCCGCCGGCAACCCGGGCAAGTCGCCCAGCACGCCCCCCGACAGGTTCAGTGTGGCGGTCGGCAGGTTGGAGCGCGCCGACATGCCCGACGGCGCAAACCGCGGCCCCAGGCCTTCACGCCAACTGTCCAGGAGCCGCTCGGCGGCGCGCTGGCGGTAAAAGACATCCACCTGCCGGCGGTCAACCCGCAACTCCCTGGTCGCCCACTCCTCCAGGTCCCGGCTCAGGGCGAGCTGTTCGTCGAGTACCTGGTGAGTGCGGGCCAGTATCTGTTCAGTGGTCAGACCCTGCTGCCGGAACTGAGAGACAACGTCTATGCCAAACCCCCAGCGCACGTCTTTCAAACGATCCATCACGCCCTCACAGTAACCCCGCACCAGGGCTTGCTCATTGAGCAGGTGAGCCGGATTGCCCCGCACGTGTTCATACACCGCCATGAATTCCCGGCGGTCAAACGCGGCCCACCGCAGGTTCAAGCCGCGCCACAGGCGTTCATGCCCGATGAGCATCGACGGGGGCACCGAACGGATGTTTGTTCGCCACAGGTCGAGCCTCTCAAGGTGCTCAAGTGACGCCACCCCCTGTGGCCACTCCTGCACCGAGCCCTCCATGCGCAGCGAGCGCAGGTGCGTGAGGGCGCTGACGTCCAGGCGTTGCGAAATGCCCTCGATGCTCAGGTGCTGCAAACGCTCCATTCCCCCCAGGCGTTGCATAAACGCAGCCGGATAGGCCATATTCCGGCCGCCTAACGTCAACTGGGTGAGCCCGGTAAAGCGGTTCAGTCTGTCGACCAGCTCGATGCCTGGCGTTGCCTCAAGGAATACATCAAGGCGTTGCACGCCGGAGAATTGCTCAGCCAGCCTTGTACCCTGCTCACCCGATAAGGCCTCGGCTCGCACACTCAGCGACTGCACATGGGAAAAGTCTGCGCTCAGCCGCGGAAGGTCCGTCACGCTGCCCAGCGACAGGGTGCTCAGCGGCGGCCGCTCGCGGTAAATGCCCTGGCGCCAGCAACTGATGATGTCGGCCGCCATCCGTTGCTGATCACTGACCCTACCCGGCTGTGGGAACGCAGCGGCGGTCCACTGATCAAGCTCTGCCTGCAACAGGTCGAACTCACGCTGGCGGTTTCCCAACAGGGTGAAGATCTGTTGGGCGCTTTCACCGGCCTGCAATCGGCTCAGGACAAAATCGCTGGCCTGCCCGGCGTTGAGGTTCGGATAGAGCGCCTGCACCCTCGCCGTCAGCGATGCATCCACGTCAAAGCCTTTGCCCCGACCGCTCAACGGGTAACCCAGGACGCCCCCCGCCCCTGTCAACACGGGTCGCGAACGCGGTGCGCGCAGGCCGAGCACATTGGACATTTGGCTACGGCGGCGGGTGGCATAACTGGCCACCGCCTGTTGCAGTTCCCGGTCCAGGGTCGCCACGGGCATGTCCAGGCCAGGTCGGGCCGCAGCGGGGATCGCATGCACGACGGACTGGAAGAAATTACGCCGCCCGGTGGTCCGGCTGTTCAGCGCGACACCGCGCTCGTCGTAGGCCTGGAAGGCTTCGCCCTGCTTGACCAGGTATCTGCGCAGCGGCGCATCTTGCGGGCCAATGCTGTTCAGTAACGGTCCTTCGACAGCCTGAAAGCGCACTTCCAGGCGCAGATTGGTGGGCCAGCCCGGCAAGTGTTGCAGGCAATGCAGGGCCAGGCGGTCCGTGTCGGCACCGGCGTCGGCCTGACGATGCAGCCCCGCCAGGGCACGGCTCAGGCGGCCTTGTTGGACTGCGCGGCGAGCGGCATTGTCCAGGCGCGCCGAGGCTCCACGCTGACTGCGCAGTTGCAAGCGCTCCTGTTCGCTGGCGGTATCAAGAATTTCCTGGATGGCTCGCCTCGACAATCCAGGGAAGCGCCGTTGCAGCACCGCCTCTTCGCCAGCCAGCGGCGCCGTATCCGCCACTGGCTGGCTGCGGAACTGCTCCAGGGTATCGGCCAGCACGGCGGGCAGCGGCCTGCCTTCGATATACGCCTTGCGCAACACGTCATCCTGGACCCCACTGATATCCCCAATAATGCCCAGTGTCGTATCAGAGAATTCTTCATTGGCAGGCCCCAGTCGTCGCAACAGGGTCAGGCGGTCCCATTTGAAGGGCTGCTCATGCACATGCCGCCAGGCACCGGCGTTGTTGTGTTCAAGGATCGGTTGGTAAGCCTCGGGATTTTCCGGGTGTTTGATCCGCCACTTGCGGATTCGGCTGTCGAAGACCTTTTCATGCAGGTTTTCGCCGATACGCACATAAATCTTGCCGCCTGTCTCGTACTGGCCCCGGGTATTGGGCTTGAGAGCCGGGGCCAGCACCACCTCGCTGCGGTACGGCGCCAGGTCCGGTTTCCACAGCCGAGCCTCACCACTGGGCAGTTTGACCGGTACCAGGCCATCCACCCAGCGGGACACCTGGATTTTCGGCGCGCGACCGGCCAGGGCCGTCGAACCGCCGAGGGCGGCCATGAAGGCCACGTTCAGCGCCACCGACTCCAGATGTCCCCAGGCGGCATCGATGTCGCCTTCCTTCCACGCCTCGATGCCATGGTAGACCTCCAGGCCCAGCTGCACAGCCGTAACCGCCAGCATCACCTCCCCCAGGCCGGGCACGACAAAGGCCGCCATGTTCAGCACATTCAAGCCAATACTCAGCCAATGTTCGTGGCGTTCCTGGGCAGCCTTGCGATCCGCCTCGGCGGTGGGTACGGCGAGCGTTCTGGCGTTATCTTTCAGGCGTTGCAGGTGGTTGTCATAGAGCGCTCCGAACAGCTCGCCACTGATCAGGCTTTCGCGGCGCGCCAGGTTGATGTTCGGGTCGTAGACCTGCTCCATGTAGCCTCTGGAATTCCACTCGAAGGTAAAGAGCTTGGTCTTCAGTCGTTGCAGGAAAGCCGGGGCTTCGTCTTGCGGCACCAGGCTGGCAAACAGCCGCTGATACTCCGGGGAGCGCAGGTTGATCGCCAGTTCCGCCTCGAACGCCTTTATCGACGGGTATTCCTTGAGCGGGCACAACGGCGCACCGGGGATCCACGCCACCAGCCGCTGGTCGGCCGCGGCCGGCACCAGCAACTCCCCTAGCGAGGCGCCGGGCACCAGCACAGTGCCCCAGCCCAACGGCTGCCGGGCATCTGCCATCGCGCCGACGCCCGGCCCGATCAGTACGACTTCACCCACCTTGCAGCCGAGAATCGCCAATTGGCTGCAGGCAACGGGCTTGCCATCCAACTGCGGCCGTTCGGTACCGGCCAGCAAGGCGTTGAGCATGGCATAGGCACTGTCGCTGACTTCGTTCTTCATCCGCGCCGTGTGCAGCCTGACGGCCAGCAGTTTCTTGTGCGCGTCGATCATCTGCTCGCGCACCACGGCCTTGGTGCCCGCCTCCTCGAACACTTGTTGCAAATGCGCCTGGTATTGCTGGCCCAGGTCCAGCGTGCGGCAGAGCGCGGCAAACTGGTCCGGGGTGACGGCGAGCTTTTCGCGGTAGCGATAGCGGGCCCGGCGTGAATGGTCGTTCAGAATTTCGCCGTAGTACTCGGTGAACAACGCCCCTTCGGGGGCCAGCGCGCTGGTTTGCTGAAGGGCGATATCGGCAAAGTCTTCATTGCCTTCAAAGTTGAGCAATGCTGCCTGCAACAGCGAATGCTGTTGCGGCACCTGACGGTAACGCAGGTAGTGCAACTGGTGCTTGTGGACGTCCGGTACCTCACCGAACCGTTTGCGCCAGGCGTCTTCCAGCAGCGGCTGGGCGAACTCGGTGATGCCCTTGAGGCCGTCGAGAGTCTTGGCCAGCCGCTCGTGGGCGCGGCGACTGGCCCACTGGCTGTCGGCGAATGCCTGGCGCAACCCCTGGGGCGGCGCGTTACTGAGCCAGGCAGGTGGTGCATCCTCGGGGACGCGCCCGGGCAGCAGGCCCGGCTTCAAGCGTCGGATGTCCGCAGCCGCGCTGCGGGCAATCCAGCCGGGCAAGGTGTTCTTGATCAATGCGGTGTGTAGCCCCGGCTCTGTCGGGGCGGGTAAGGTTGGCATGCGCTCGTTCCTGATGACTCTGTTAAGGAGTCCCAGTACAGCGAACGGGCCAACCGCCAGGGCGGTAGATAGCTACAGCCGGTGTTTTGCGGGAACTTGGCTATCCTCATCCATGGGTTTGATCCCTACCGCGAGGCCTTTATGGACGATTCCAACAACAAGCCACCGACTTTCTGGCAGATGCTTCACAGCGTGATGGCAGCCGCCTTCGGGGTGCAGAGCGGGAAGAATCGCGCCCGCGACTTTACCCATGGCAAGCCCAGCCACTTTGTCATCCTGGGTATTGTGTTTACCGCCGTGTTTGCCTTGACCCTGTTTGGCATCGTCAAGCTGGTGCTGCACCTGGCCGGTGTTTGAAGCCGGTCAATGCATCAGCAGTTGCAGGCTGAACGGGTAGCGATAGGTGGCTGGCTTGCCCTGGGCTGACAGTGCTCGAAAGTCGACGCCGTACTCCTCACGCCCCTGCATCTCTAAAAGGCGCGTGGCTTGTGGCGGATCAATCAATCGAAAGAGCCCAAGCTTGCGCTCACGCCCACCGTACTGCGCCATGCCCAGGCCGCGGGCATCGTCATGCAGCACCACCATCGCCCAGCCGCCAAGGGTGAAATGCCCGGCCACCAGCACACTCAGGCGCCCCTCAAGGCGCGCCTGCAACGCTTCGGGCGAACTGTTGACCGCGCTGAACAACACGTCCGTGCCCGGCGTGCGCCCGCTGCCTTTGAGTGCATCCATTGCCCCCAGCGCCATTTCATCGTTGGCCGCCCACACCAGCGCGGTCTGCGGGTAGCGTTTGAATAACTGCGTGGCCTGGTCGAAAGCGCGCTGGCGACTCCACTCGCCATACACCAACTGGCGCAGGCGCACCTGCGGATGATCCGCCAGGGCGCGCTGCAAGCCTTGCTCGCGCAGTTGCGCGGCGGGAGTGGTCTTGGCCCCGGAGAACGCGATCAGGTCGAGGGTCTGGCCGGGGGCGACAGGCCCATGCAGGCGCAACAACTGGGTGAGCATCAAGTAGCCCGCCTGTTCGTCGTCGGCGACCATGCTGCCGATCCAGTCAGGGTATTTGCCGGCGTCCAGCAGTTGAGTCTGGTCCGCCGTCAGCGCGTTGTTGACGATCAGCAGCTTGACCCCGCTGCCCTGGGCCAGGCGCAAGATCTGTGGGGCGATGTACTGCTCGTTGACCAGCACCAGGTAGTCCGGGCGCTCGGCGCCTTGCAGGGCTTCACGGGCCTGCACCAGCGTGGTCTCGGGATTGCGCTCGGAATAGCGCACGCGCAAATCCAGGCCGAGGTCCCTGGCGGCGGCCTGCATGAATTGCGCGTAGCTGACCCAGAAGGTCTCGGTCGAATTGCCAGGGTTGAGAAACACCACCGACGTCGCCTGGGCGATGGCCCAGAACGGCATGCTCAGCACCAGCAAGCACTTGCAGAGAACCTTCAACATCGTTGCCTGAGCCCTTCGGAATGACGGCCCATGATAATGGCATCAGGCCGGTCAATCTCGGCTAATTGCCGATTGTCGACAACAAGGCTCGATAACGCCCTTTTATTGATGGCTGACCCAGAACACGGCAGTGGAAACCACCAGGATAATCAAAAACAGAATGGCCCACGCATCGACACTGCTGTCACTTTTGCGCGCTTTGGTCGGATTGCTCATAGCATCGCCTCTTGTCGGTTTTATAGGTGATTGCACAAAGACACGAGCACAGTAAAGTTCATGATTGCCCGCATGACAAATGTGGGTATCGCGATAACCGTTCTCATTAGGCCATTTGGTTATTTGCATATACTCAAACATCACTTTTGCGCATAAACGCAAACTGGTATCGTGCGCCGGCTCCGTTGGGAGTGCGCGGCCGTGCGCGCAGATTTGCCGAGAACAGGACCTATATGTACGTATACGACGAATACGATCAGCGCATCATCGAGGACCGCGTCAAGCAGTTCCGTGATCAGACCCGACGCTATCTGGCAGGTGAACTGAGCGAAGAAGAGTTCCGCCCTCTGCGCCTGCAAAATGGCCTTTATGTTCAGCGCTTTGCGCCGATGCTGCGGGTTGCCGTGCCTTATGGCCAACTGACTTCCCGTCAGACGCGCATGATGGCCAAGATTGCCCGCGACTTCGACAAGGGCTACGCCCACATCAGTACTCGCCAGAACGTTCAGTTCAACTGGCCGGCCCTGGAAGACGTGCCGGACATCCTGGCTGAATTGGCCACCGTGCAGATGCACGCCATTCAGACCAGCGGTAACTGCCTGCGCAACGTGACCACCGACCAGTTCGCCGGCGTTGCCGCTGACGAGCTGATCGACCCCCGCCCATGGTGTGAAATCGTCCGTCAATGGACCACCTTCCACCCGGAATTCGCCTACCTGCCGCGCAAGTTCAAGATCGCCATCAATGGCTCGACCTCGGACCGCGCCGCCATCGAAGTGCACGATATCGGCCTGGAGCCGGTGCATAACGCGGCGGGCGAGTTGGGCTTCCGTGTACTCGTCGGCGGTGGCCTCGGTCGTACGCCGGTAGTGGGTGCCTTCATCAACGAATTCCTGCCGTGGCAGGACCTGTTGAGCTACCTCGACGCGATCCTGCGGGTCTACAACCGCTACGGCCGTCGTGACAACAAGTACAAGGCCCGGATCAAGATCCTGGTAAAAGCGCTGACCCCCGAGGTGTTCGCCCAGAAAGTCGACGCCGAGATGGAACACCTGCGCGGCGGCCAGACCACCCTGACCGACGCCGAAGTGCACCGCGTTGCCAAGCATTTCGTCGACCCCGACTACAAGGCCCTGAGCAATCAGGACGCCGCGTTGGCCGAGCTCGATGCGCAGCACCCGGGTTTCGCCCGCTGGCGCACCCGCAACACCCTGGCCCACAAGAAGCCGGGCTATGTCGCCGTGACCCTGTCGCTGAAACCTACCGGTGTTGCACCGGGTGACATCACCGACAAGCAACTGGACGGCGTCGCCGACCTGGCCGAGCGCTACAGCTTCGGCCAACTGCGCACCTCCCACGAGCAGAACATCATCCTCGCCGATGTTGAACAGTCTCAACTGTTCACCCTGTGGGGCGAGCTGCGCGAGCAGGGTTTTGCCACGCCGAACATCGGCTTGCTGACCGACATCATCTGCTGCCCGGGCGGCGACTTCTGCTCCCTGGCCAACGCCAAGTCGATCCCGATTGCCGAATCGATCCAGCGCCGTTTCGACGACCTGGACTACCTGTTCGACATCGGCGAGCTGGACCTGAACATCTCCGGTTGCATGAACGCCTGTGGTCACCACCACGTCGGCCACATCGGCATCCTGGGCGTGGACAAGAAAGGCGAAGAATTCTACCAAGTGTCCCTGGGTGGCAGCGCCAGCCGCGATGCGAGCCTGGGCAAGATCCTCGGCCCGTCCTTCGCCCAGGAAGCCATGCCTGACGTGATCGGCAAGCTGATCGACGTGTACGTCGAACAGCGCACCGAAGATGAGCGTTTCATCGACACTTACCAGCGCATCGGCATTGACCTGTTCAAGGAGCGCGTCTATGCAGCGAATCATTAAGAACAACGAAGTCCTCGACGAAACCTGGCACCTGCTGCCCAAGGATGCGAGCTTCGATGGCATCTCCAACTGCGACGACCTGATCGTGCCACTGGCCCTGTGGCGCGAGCACGCTCACGCCCTCAAGGCCCGCGACGGCGGCCTGGGTGTATGGCTGGACGCCGATGAAGAAGCCGAAGAGATCGGTGATGACGTGGAGCACTTCCAGGTCATCGCCCTGAACTTCCCGGCCTTCACCGACGGTCGCAACTACTCCAACGCCCGCCTGCTGCGTGACCGTTATGGTTACAAGGGCGAGCTGCGGGCGATTGGCGATGTGCTGCGCGACCAGTTGTTCTACCTGCGCCGCTGCGGGTTCGATGCCTTCGCCTTGCGCGCGGACAAAGACCCGTACGAAGCGCTGGAAAGCCTCAAGGATTTCTCGGTGACGTACCAGGCCGCGACGGATGAACCGTTGCCGTTGTTCCGCCGCCGGTAAGCTCGCGTCAATAAAAAGCCCCGACCAGTCGGGGCTTTTTGCATTCAGGCGGTGGGTTGCAACGCGAGTTGCACTGCACCATCGACACTCAACCCGCTGATCAGCACCTGGGGCGCACACGCCTCAGGCAGCGTCTGCAACACCTCCTGCGCCTCATGCCGTACGCGGGCCAGCACCAGGCATTTGCCCTCCCCTCGCACCTGTACGAAAAATGCCTGCAATGCCTCGATGCTGGTGCCGTCCAGGTCGGGGGATTCTTCCAGGCTGAGCACTACCGTGTGCACCGGTAACGTAGCGTGCCGCATCAGGCTCAACACCGCCCCCAACACTCGCTCGGCATTCGCGAAGAACAGCGCTTCACTGGGCCGCACGATCAGCACACCGGGGATCCGTTCGGCGCTCGGGTGATGCAGCAAGTCGACAAAATCATGTCCGCCGTCAATGCGCCCCAGCTCACGCACGTCCGCCGACGACATCTGCCGCAGCATCAACACCACGCTGATTCCGACGGCCACCAACAACCCATCCAGCACCCCCAGCACCAACACCGCTGCCACCGCGCAAATCACCAGCAACCGGTCGCGCCGCCAGGAGAAATAGCGGCCCAGGGGCTGCAGGCTCAAGCCACGGCCCAAGGCGTAAATGACGATGGCGGCCAGCACCGGCTCCGGCGTCAGCGCCACCAGAGGCAGCACCGTCAGCACGATCGCCAACACCACCAGCGCCGCCACGGCGCCCGCCAGCCGCGAGTTGGCTCCCGCCGCCTCATTGGCCGATGTCGCCGAATACCCGGCGCCAGTGGGCATGCCCTGGAACAGCCCGGACAGCAGGTTGGCGGCCCCCAGCGCCAGCAGGTCACGGTTGGATGACACGCGATCACCATGCTTGAGGGCGAAGGAGCTGATGGAGCCGTAGGACTCGGCGTAAAGAATCATCACCATGGCAAACGCCAACTCTCCCAGGCGCAGCCAGTCGGCGAACGGCAATACCGGCAAATGCGCCAGTTCCAGGCGCAGGTCGATGACGCCGATCAACGCCACGCCATGGGCCTGCAGATCCAGCCACTGGCCGGCGGCAATCCCGAGGATCACCACCAGCAACCCGCCCGGCAGGCGCCGAACTCGCGCGCATAGCCAGAGCAGCAGCAACGCGACGCCCGCGACGGCAGCGGCGGCCCAGTTCCAGCGCGGCAGTTGCTCCAGGAGCTGGGGCAGGAAGCGAATCAGGTTGTTGTCGGTCAGGTGCACGCCCACCACGCTGGCCAACTGCTTGAGGATGATCGTCAGCGCCAGGCCAAAGGCAAAGCCACGCAACACCGGCTTGGCGATAAACGAGGTCAGCCCGCCCAGCTTGAGCATCCCGGCCAACAGGAAAAACGCCCCCGTCACCAGTACCAGGCCCATTGCCAGGCTCAGCCTGAGTGCCGGGTCATCCCCCGCCAGCGTTGCCGTGGCCGCCGCCAGCACCGCTGCCGAGGACGATGTGGCAGAGACAATCGCGAAGCGGCTGGTGCCAAACAGGCCGTAGCACAACAATCCGGCAAACAAGGCGATCACGCCCGCCTGGGGCGGCAACGCGGCGATGCTGGAATAGGCCACGGCCTCGGGCAGCAACAGGCCGGCGATGGACAGGCCGGCCAGCAAGTCTTGTGCACGGTTCGGCGTGGTGTCGCTCTCAGGCTTGGTGTTCAATCCCTAATTCCCTGGCAAAAAAAACGGCCAATCCGCTGTCTGCGAATTGGCCGTGATCATTGCACTGAAACCGGGTGCTGTCAGGACACCAGCGAATAAATCAGCGCGGTAATCGCCACCAGGCCCACCGCCGTGACGAACACGTTGGACGCCTGGCCACGGTACTTGGCCATCGCCGGTACCTTGCGGATCGCGTACATCGGCATCAGGAACAGGATCGACGCAATGATCGGCCCGCCCAGGGTCTCGATCATGCCGAGGATGCTAGGGTTGAGGGTCGCGACGATCCAGCACACCACCAGCATGAAGGCAGCCGTCATGCGGTCCAGAGTCTTGGCAGCCGGGCGACGGCCGCTTTTGAGCACCAGGCCCTTGAGGCCTTCACTGGCGCCGATGTAATGGCCCAGGAACGACTTGGCAATCGCCACAAACGCGATCAGCGGCGCGGCGAACTCGATGGTCGGGTTGCTGAAGTGGTTCGCCAGGTAGGACAGGATCGACAGGTTCTGCGCCTTGGCTTCGGCCAATTGCGCCGGCGACAGCGTCAGTACACAACTGAACACGAAGAACAGCACCATCACTACCATCAGGATGTGTGCCCGGGACAGGATCTGCGAGCTGCGTTCCTCGGCGTGTTCGCCGTACTGGCGCTTCTGGTCCACCGCAAAGGCCGAGATGATCGGCGAATGGTTGAACGAGAACACCATCACCGGAATCGCCAGCCACAGGGTATGCAGCAGCGCCGACGGGGCCGGCACGGTGCTGGCGGTGCTGAGGATGCCGCCGTTCCAGTGCGGCACCAGGTACACGGCGAGGAACAGCAAGGCGACGATAAACGGATACACCATCAGGCTCATGGCCTTGACGATCACCTGCTCGCCACACCGCACCACGGCCAGCAGGCCGAGGATCAGCACCAGCGACAGGATCGCCCGCGGAGGCGGCGCGATGTGCAGTTGATGCTCCATGAAGCTGCCCACGGTGTTGGTCAGCGCCACGCTGTAGATCAGCAGGATCGGGAAGATCGCGAAGAAGTACAGCAAGGTGATCGCGGCGCCGGCCTTGAGGCCGAAATGTTCTTCGACCACGTCGGTGATGTCCGAGCCTTCACGGCCCGAGAGCACAAAGCGGGTCAGGCCACGGTGCGCGAAAAACGTCATCGGGAATGCCAGCAGCGCAAGGATCACCAACGGCCAGAAGCCGCCAAGGCCCGCGTTGATCGGCAGGAACAAGGTGCCGGCGCCGATGGCCGTACCGAACAGGCCGAGCATCCAGGTGGTGTCCTGGCGGCTCCAGCTTGTGAGGGTTGCAGGTGTCGTTGCGTAGCGTTCGTCGACGCTATTGGCCTGATCATTCATCCGTTCGGATCTCCGCATTCACTCAGTCGAGACGAGTCAGAAAAACCTGACAGGCAGCGCCACGACCGAAACAGGGGCGCGATTGTCCGGGATTCGCTTGAAGAAGCAAAGACTTAGCTGAGGAATGGTTGTGCAGTGCAGAGGATTGAAGACGTTTCCGGCAGCGTCAATTTTACATTTCATAAGAAATCTATTTTATAAATTCATCACGTCATGTATTTTTAAGGCACGCCTCTCACTGGACTACCTGCCATGCCAATCGTGCGCATCGACCTTCGGAAAAACCCCGACGTCACCTACGCCAAGCGCGTCGGCGTATTGATCTACAACGCCATGCACACGGCCATCGGCGTGCCTGAACACGACAACTTCCAGATCCTCACCGAGCACGATGAACACCACTTCATCTATGACCCGGAGTACCTGGGCATCCAGCGCACCGACAACCTGGTGATCATCCAGATCACCCTGAATGAAGGCCGCAGCACCGAGCAGAAAAAGCTGTTGTACAAGACCATCGCCGAGAGCTTGAACCGTGAACTGGCGGTGCGCCTGGAAGATGTGTTTATCAGCCTGGTGGAGGTCAAGAAGGAAAACTGGTCGTTCGGCAACGGGATCGCGCAGTACGCCAGCTAAACGTTTTATGATGCCACCCATCCCTGCCACCACCTGATCCAGAGAGCCCTCGATGCCACGCGTGTCCCGCAAACAAGCCGAACTCAACCGCGAAATCATCGTCGAGGCCGCCACGCGGCTGTTTCGTGAACGGGGCATCCATGGCATCAGCGTGTCGGACGTGATGGCCGCCGCCGGGCTGACCCATGGCGGTTTCTACGGGCACTTCGAGTCCCGTGAGGCGCTGGCCACGGAAGCCTGCAACCGGGCATTCGAGCAATCGAGCGAGCGCTGGCAGGCCAGGGTCGAGCAAAGCCCTGATCCCGAGGCTGCGCGCCTGGCGTTGATTGATCCGTATCTGTCGGCCGCCAATCGTGACAACCCCGGGGACAGTTGCCCGGTTGCGGCTTTTGCCGGGGAGATGTGCCATGAAGCCGCCGACAGCGCGTTGCAACGCAGCTTTATCCGGGGCTTTGAAGCGTCCATGGGCATCCTGGCCGCTACCCAGGCCACCGGAACCCCCGAAGGTGACCGGCAGGCCGCCATTGCCCAGTACGCGATGATGGTAGGCGCCCTCACCCTGGCACGTGCGACCAAAGGCAACGGCCTGTCTGATGAATTCCTCGCTGCCGCCAGGAATCTCCTGATCCCGGAAAAAAACCTCGGCTGACGCGTTGACAGCCAAACGCCAGCGCCAGCATGATCGGCCCATGAACCTTATTCAGCTGGCCCTCACCCGCACCACCACCACGACCGCTTCCGGCGGGTCGTGTGGTAGCGGTGAGTGGCGCGCAAACTAAGCCACCCGGATTTACCCAAGGCCCCGCCAGCAATGGACGGGGCCTTTTTATTGCTCCGCCATCTGGCAAACACGAGGAGCAGTACCATGCCTGACAACAAGCGCCCCGCCCTGCTGATCATCGACATGCAGACCGGTCTGTACGATGGTCCGGAAAAACCCTACGAACGCCAGCGCGTACTCGACAACATCAACCAGCTGATTCAGCGCGCCCGACACGCTGGCGTGCCGGTTTTCGCTGCACGTCACACCGGCCCTGCGGGTTCGCCCATCGAGGTGGGCAGCCCGTTTTGGCAACTATGGCCAGCACTGGAGGTTGATGAAGCTCGCGACACGGTTTTCAATAAAACCCGGCCCAGCTGTTTTCTCGGCACCGAGCTGTCGCAGCAACTGGCGGCGGCACAGGTGAATGAACTGGTGATCGTCGGGATGAAAACCCAGTACTGCATCGACACGACGTGCCGAGTGGCCGTAGAGCTGGGGTTCTCGGTGCTGCTGCCGGAGGATGGCCATACGTGCATGGACACTCCGGCGTTATCGGCCGCGGCGATTATCGAACATCACAATGCCACCCTGGCCGGGGCGTTTGTGCAGCGGGTGAAGGCGGCCGATGTCGGCTTTTGACGTCTCTACCTGGAGCGCCCGCCGGAGTACCAATGCCCGGCGGGCGTCGGATTTTTCTTCGCCAGACACGGGATTCGTGCCGACAAAATGTCGCATACTGAAGCCATCAAACCCTTCAGGAAGAGCCCTCGCATGCCCGTCACCGTTCTGGTCCTGGTTGAAACCATCAACGACTACCTGCCGATCATCGAAGGCAATGGCTTTCACGTGATTCTTGCGCCCACCCCGGCCGAACGCGCCAAGGCCATCAAGACCCACGGCGGGCAGGTCCAGGCGGTGCTGACCCGTGGCCCGCTGGGCCTGTACGCCGAGGAAATCGCCGCGCTGCCGCTGCTTGAGATCATCTGCGTGATCGGCGCCGGGTATGAACACGTGGACCTGCAAGCCGCCAGCAACCGTGGAATCGTGGTCACCAATGGCGCCGGGGTGAATGCGCCGTCGGTGGCCGACCACGCCATGGCTTTGCTGCTGTGCCTGGTGCGGGACATTCCCCGGGCGGACGCAGCAGTACGGCGCAGCGAATGGCCCAAGATAATGCGCCCTTCGCTGGCCGGCAAACAGTTGGGCATTCTCGGCCTGGGCGCCGTGGGCCTGGAAATCGCCAAGCGGGCCGCCCTGGGTTTTGGCATGGAGGTGAGTTATCACAACCGCCAGCCCCGCGAGGACGTGGACTACACCTACTGCGCCACCGCCGTGGAACTGGCGCGGGCCTCGGACTTCCTGATCCTGGCCACCCCGGGCGGCGCCAGCACGCGACATTTGATCGACCGCCAGGCCCTCGACGCGCTGGGCCCCAACGGCTTCCTGGTAAACATCGGCCGCGGCAGCGTGGTGGTCACCGCCGACCTGATTACCGCCCTGGAGCAACGGCGCATCGGCGGCGCGGCACTGGACGTGTTCGACGATGAACCCAACGTGCCCGACGCGCTCAAGCGCCTCAGCAATACCGTGCTCACGCCCCACGTCGCCGGCCTGTCACCGGAAGCCGCCCATGACACCGTGCAGCGCGTGGCGGACAACCTGCTGGAATACTTTGCCGGCCGCCCTGTGCTGACGCCCGTGGCACTGCCTCCGCGAAAATAATGGCCAATAGCCATAAATTCTCCAAAACCTGACTACACTGCCTGAGGGGATACTCAGGATGCCGGTACTGGACCGGCGAAGGAACGCAGGATGGTTTGCCAAGGACCCGGCTCGGCCCGCCAACGCGGCGCAATAGGACTGATGGGTGCGATGACCCTGGGGATCGCACTGTTGTTCCTGTTGCTGGTGGTCGACAGCGGCCGGCTGTACCTGGAAAAGCGCAAGCTGCAACGGGTTGCCGACACCGCGGCCTTGGAAGTGGTCACCCGCGGCGGCGCCTGCGTGACGCCGAATACCAACGCCGCGCAATTCGCGATCCAAAGCGCAGCCCGCAATGATTTCCCGCTCAACGCAGACCGTACCCTGGCGACCACCTGTGGCACCCTGGTCACCGGGGCTGACTTCATGCGCGCCTTCAGCCCCAATCCCTCAAGGTCCGATGCGATCCAGGTCATCGCCACCCACCGCGTCGTCACCAGTATCGCCAACCGCCTGTTCATGCTGCTCTCCACCGGCCCTTTCGAGCCGACCATCCGGTTGCAGGCAGTGGCCGTGGCCGCCGTGCCCGCGCCACCGGTGGCCGTACTGACCATCCGCAGCACCTTGCTGACCGTGGACAGCACCAAGTCCGCGGCACTCAATGCGTTGATCGGCGGACTGCTGGGGGGCAAATTGCAACTCGATGCGGTGGGCTGGAAGGGCCTGATCAATACCGATATCAACCTGCTCAGTTACCTGGACGCGCTGGCGATTCAATTGAAGGTCAGCGCCGGCAACTACGACGAGTTGCTCAAGACCGACGCCAGCGTCGGCGATCTGATCCAGGCCGCGATAGATGTACTCAAGCTGGGGGGCGATGCGGTCAAGGTGGTGATCAATAACCTGGAAGCGATCAAGCTGATTGCACCCGGCACCAAGATCCTGCACCTGGGCGACCTGCTGACCATCCAGAACGGCACCGACAAGAGCGCCCTGGACGTTAACCTGCAACTGTTCAACCTGATCCAGGGGTTTGTGCAACTGTCGAACAAGTACAACGCGGTCGCGGTGGAGTTGCCGGTGGATGTGCTGGGACTGCTGAATATCACGGTCAAGACCAAGGTCATTGAACCGGCGCAGGTTTCCGCCATAGGTAACCCCAAGCTGATCGCCACCCAGCCGATCTACGTCAGGACCGCGCAAGTCAGGACGTTGATCTCGGTGAAACTGCCGGCAATCGGCGCGGTGAACGATTTACTGGGCGGGGTAACGGCGCTGGTGGGCCTCTTGTTAGGCAGCTCCTTTGACCCCAAAATCGGCCAGCAAATCGATGTAGCACTGGAAGCCGCCAGCGGCAGCAGCACGGTCACCGGATATCGTTGCAACGGGCCTGCGGACAAAGCCTTGTCGGTGCTCGGTACCACCTCGGCGGTTAGGCTGATGGTGGGCCAGATCGACCCAAAAAACCTGTTTTCCTCCACAGCACCACTGAACGTTGACGAATTCCCATTACTCGACCTTGGGGTGAAGACCTGTAGCAACGGTGTCTGCGATCCCCGGCAACCGTATGGCGTGGGTGGCATCAGCCTGAAGATCGACAGCAGCGTGGCCAAGACCGTCCGGAACCACACTTACCTGTCGCCGCCCGAGGTGAAAAGCCCCCCGGATTACTTCAGTTTCAGTTCCAACAACGTGGTGGGCAGCTTGAGCAACACCCTCAATGGCATCCAGTTGATCAACCATCCACCGACACAGGGCGGACTGATTGGGCTGGTGCTGAACCTGGTGGTCGGCCTGATCACCGGCGTACTGAATCTGCTCAGCGGCATCATCTCCGGACTGCTCAGCCCGCTCCTCGACCCGCTGGTCAATAACCTGCTCGCCGGCCTGGGCATCGACCTGGCAAAAGTCGAAATCGGTGCCAACCTGTCCTGCAACCCCGGCGGGCGCGCAGTTCTGATGATCTGAGCACATCAAGCCCGCTGATCATCGGCCAACACGCTAACCTATTAAGCCGCCCCAACCTTGTGGCTTGGCGGCCGCGCGCATTAGATTAGCCAATAGTCCAAGGCCTTAAGAATAAGCAGAAGGGATAAGCATGGCGCTTAATGACCAATCGACCCAGATTCGCCCCGGCGAAGAACTTGATGCCAGCCTCATCGATCCCTACCTCAAGGCCCATATCCCGGGCTTGAGCGGCAGCGTCAAAATCAGCCAGTTCCCCGGGGGTGCCTCCAACCTGACGTACCTGCTGGAATACCCCGGCCAGGAATTCGTACTGCGCCGCCCGCCCTTTGGCCACAAGGCCAAGTCCGCCCACGACATGGGCCGCGAATACCGGATTCTCAACCAGCTCAAGGACGGTTTCCCGTATTGCCCCAAGGCCTACGTGCACTGCACCGACGAGTCGGTGATCGGCGCCGAGTTCTACGTGATGGAGCGGGTCAACGGGATCATCCTGCGCTCGGACCTGCCGCCAGAACTGGGCCTGGACGCGGCGAAAACCGAAGCCTTGTGCAAAAGCTTTATCGACAAGTTCGTCGAGCTGCACCAGGTCGACTACAGCGCCTGCGGCCTGGCCGACCTGGGCAAGCCCGAAGGTTACGTGGAGCGGCAGATTCGCGGCTGGAGCGACCGCTACGAAAAAGCCCTGACCCCCGACGCCCCCAGCTGGGAAGCGGTACGTGCCTGGCTCAACGACAAGATGCCGGCCGACCACCCCACCTCGAGCATCGTCCACAACGACTACCGCTTCGACAACGTGATCCTCGACCCGCATAACCCGATGCAGATCATCGGCGTGCTGGACTGGGAACTGACCACCCTCGGCGACCCGCTGATGGACCTGGGCAACACCCTCGCCTACTGGATCGAAGCGGCCGACCCGGCCCCGGTGCAACTGATGCGCCGCCAGCCGAGCAACGCCCCCGGCATGCTTACCCGCCGCCAGTTCGTCGACTACTACGCCGAACGCTCCGGGATCCAGATCGACAATTTCGACTTCTACTACACCTACGGCCTGTTCCGCCTGGCCGGCATCGTGCAGCAGATCTACTACCGCTTCTTCCATGGCCAGACCCAGGACAAACGCTTTGCACAGTTCATTCACATGAACAAGCTGCTTGAGCAGATGAGCCTGAATGTCATCAAACAGTCTTCCCTCTGACCCTCTTCAAGGAAAAACCATGTCCAAGACCCAACTGTTCGACCTCGACGGCAAGATCGCTTTCGTTTCCGGCGCCAGCCGCGGTATCGGTGAGGCCATCGCCAAGTTGCTGGCCCAGCAAGGCGCCCACGTGATCGTGTCGAGCCGCAAGATCGACGGCTGCCAGCACGTGGCCGACGCGATCATCGCCGACGGCGGCAAGGCCACGGCAATTGCCTGCCATATCGGCGAAATGGACCAGATCACCAACGTGTTTGCCGCGATCCGCGAACAGTTCGGCCGCCTGGACATCCTGGTCAACAACGCCGCCACCAACCCGCAGTTCTGCAACGTGCTGGACACCGACCTGGGCGCATTCCAGAAGACCGTCGACGTGAACATTCGCGGCTACTTCTTCATGTCGGTGGAAGCCGGCAAGCTGATGCGCGAGAACGGTGGCGGCAGCATCATCAACGTGGCCTCGATCAACGGGATTTCGCCGGGCGTATTCCAGGGCATCTACTCGGTGACCAAGGCCGCCGTGATCAACATGACCAAAGTCTTCGCCAAGGAATGCGCGCCGTTCGGCATTCGTTGCAACGCACTGCTGCCGGGCCTGACCGACACCAAGTTCGCCTCCGCGCTGGTGAAGAACGACTCGATCCTGAAAATGGCCCTGGCGCAGATCCCCCTCAAGCGCGTGGCCGACCCGAGCGAGATGGCCGGCGCGGTGCTGTACCTGGCCAGCGACGCGTCGAGCTACACCACCGGTGTATCGCTGAATGTAGACGGTGGTTTCCTGTCCTGATTCGGCTGGCGGGTGACTTGCGGTAATCTTGCGGGTGATTGCTTGCCTCTGGATGAAACATGGAACTGCACGTCGTTATCAAGGGCCGCAAGGACCTGGCCGAACAGCTTTACCAGCAATTGCGCACGGCCATTGAGTCGGGACAACTGGTGGCCGGGTCGCAATTGCCTCCCAGCCGCTTGCTGGCCCTGCAACTGGGCGTGTCGCGCAAGACAGTCTCAGACACCTACGCGGCGCTGACCTACGAAGGGTTGTTGGTCGGCAGGATCGGCCGTGGCACGTTCGTCAACGCCTGGGCCACGCGCCGCGAACACCTGCAAAGTGCCGCCGACCTTGCCTGCGCCGCCAACCTGGCCAAGTGGCAAGCCCTTCCCGCGCCCATGGGTCACCCCAACCGTGAAACCCGCCCGAGCCGGGACTTTATCGGCGGTGCCACCGCCCGCAGCCAGTTCCCCCAGGATGAATGGCGGCGCTGCACCCTCGATGCCTTGCGCCGTATCTCACAGGACAGCGGCTTCTACAGCCGGCCGGAAGGCTTGCCGGCCCTGCGCAGTGCAATCGCCGGGCATATCGCATTTTCCCGTGGGGTCAGGTGCAGCGAAGACGACATCGTAGTCACCAACGGCGCCCAGCAGGCGCTTGACCTGATCGCCCGCGTGGTGCTGGAACCGGGCACCGTCGTCGCCATGGAAGACCCCGGCTACACCCCGGTGCGACTGATGTTCGACGCCATGGGGGCGACCGTGGTGGGCGTGCCGGTGGACGAACACGGCCTGCGGGTCGACTTGATTCCCGACGGCACGCGGCTGATCTACGTGACACCGTCGCATCAGTTCCCCCTGGGCATGCCCATGAGCGTGCCGCGCCGTGAGGCGTTGCTGGCACGTGCGCTGGCGTTGGGCGCCATCGTGATCGAGGATGACTACGACAGCGAATTCCGCTACGAGGGCCGCCCCACCGACTCCCTGCAAAGCATGGACACCCGCGGCGTGGTCGCCTACGTCGGGACCTTCTCGAAAACCCTGCTGCCGGAGTTGCGCCTGGGCTACACGGTGTTGCCGCCGGCGATTTTCGGCGCGGTGCTCAAGGCCAAGCAACTCACCGACCAGCACAGCTCCACCCTGCCGCAATGGGCCCTGGCCAAGTTCATCAGCGAAGGCTACCTGCTCAAGCACATTCGGCGCTGCCATGGGGTATATGCCGGGCGCCGGGAACGGATTCTGCAGCGCCTGGCGGGGGACCTCTCGCCGTGGTTCGACGTGGTGCCCACCGTGGCCGGGTTCCATCTGGCCGCGCTGTGCAAGGTGCCGGTGAATATTCCGCAGCTCACCCAATTGGCACGGGAGGCTGACGTGGGGCTCTATCCGCTGAGCGTGTTTTTCCAAGACACACCGGTACGCGAGGGACTGAAGATCGGGTTTGGCGCGATCGAAACCCTGGACATTGACCCGGCGCTGGACGTGGTGCGGGATATCCTGCGACAGATTGGCTGAGGGAATTTCCGCCGGATTGGCTATTGGTCAAATCCGGATCGGGGCCTAGGGTGAACGGGTCTCGACTCACTCGGAGCCTCACCATGAAAGTACTGCTCGGCACCACCCTGCTGCTGGCCTCGTTAAGCGCCTTTGCCCACGACCCGGTGTACAACCAGGAAAAGATCAACGTGTTGCAGGAACACGCCCTGGCCAACGTCCCCGGCAAGAAAACCGTGATGCTCACCGTGGACTACGCCCCGGGCCAGGCCACCGTGCCCCATAGCCACACCGGCACGGCCGTGGCCTATGTGCTGGAAGGTGCAATCACCTCGCGGGTCAACGATGAAAAGGCGATCACCTACAAGGTCGGCCAGTCGTTCTATGAACCTGCCGGCTCGCGGCACTTTGAATCCAGCAATGCCAGCCAGACCCAACCGGCGAAACTGCTGGTAGTGATGGTGATGGATGACAAGGCCGACGTGCTCACGCCGCTGCCCCACTAACCCGCGCCACCACACCCTCCTGTGGGAGCTGGCTTGCCGGCGATGGCGGTGCATCAGACACAGTTGTGTTTGCTGATCCACCGCCATCGCCGGCAAGCCAGCTCCCACAGTTTTAACCGCGCACAGTCAGTGGCTCAGGGTCGTTTGAAGTGGTGGCGCAGGTGTTCGATTCGAGGCCGGCAGGTACAGCCTTCAAGGTGGTCGTTGACCATGCCCATCGCCTGCATGAACGCATACATCGTGGTCGGGCCCACATAGCTCCAGCCACGTTTCTTCAGGGCCTTGGACAAACGTGTTGACGCGGCTGACGTGGGGTTGGCCGTCCAGTACGCCATGTCCACCACCGCCGGACGCTCATCGGCGGCCGGTTCAAACGACCACAGCCACGCCGCCAGCGAACCGGTCTCATCCACCAGCTCACAGGCGCGCCGGGCGTTGTTGATGGTGGACACGATCTTGGCGCGATTGCGCACGATGCCCGGGTCGGCCATCAATCGCTCGATGTCCTGCTCGGTGTACTGCGCCACTCGGCGAAAATCAAAGCCCTCGAACGCCCGGCGAAACGCCTCGCGCTTGCGCAGGATGGTGATCCACGCCATGCCGGCCTGAAAACCTTCCAGGCAAATCTTCTCGTACAGCGCAATGTCATCGGCCACCGGCACGCCCCATTCGTGGTCGTGGTAATCCGGGTACTCCGGCGCCGCCGTGCGCCACGTACAGCTGGTGACGCCCGCCGCGTCCGTGATCAATCCTGGAATATCCATAACTCACCCTGTGAACCAAGCCCGGGATGATAAGCGAAAAAAATTCCGGGCCGCCAACCGCTCAAGTACGAACCTTGCGGACCAACTGGTCAGACCGGGACCTGCCATCCGCGTAATATTTACTTGCGACTTGAAAAAAACCGAGCGTAGACTGGTCCCGCACTGGACATACCGGTCAGACCACAACAATTAAGCCCTGGACCCACCAGGGCACCGAATAGAGATCCTTCCCATGCTCAGATGGTGCTCGCGTTCGATTTTTCTGCAAGTCGTGATTGGCCTGGTGATCGGCATAATCTGCGGCCTCGCCCTCCCCGAATTCTCCTCGCAACTCAAACCTCTGGGTGACGGCTTTATCAAGCTGATCAAAATGCTGATTGGCCTGATCGTCTTCTGCGTGGTGGTCAGCGGTATTTCCGGTGCCGGCGACTTGAAGAAAGTCGGGCGCATCGGCCTCAAGTCGGTGATCTACTTCGAAGCACTGACCACCGTGGCCCTGGTGATCGGCCTGATCATGGCCTTCAGCACCGGGATCGGCACCGGCGCCAATATCCACCTGGAGCAACTGTCGTCTGCCGGCCTGAATGAACTGGCAGACCGCGGCCAACACATCAAGGGCACCAGCCAGTTCCTGATGGACCTGATCCCCAACTCGGTGATCGGCGCCTTCGCGGATAACAACGTGCTGCAAGTGCTGTTGTTTTCCGTGTTGTTCGGCAGCGCGCTGAACCTGGTGGGCGAAGCCGCTTCCGGCATCTCTCGGTTGATCAACGAGCTGAGCCACGTGATCTTCCGCATCATGGGCATGATCGTGCGCCTGGCGCCCATCGGCGTGTTTGGCGCCATCGCCTTCACCACCAGCACCTACGGCCTGGATTCCCTGCAACACCTGGGCAGCCTGGTGGGCCTGTTCTACCTCACCTGCTTCCTGTTCGTCGCGGTAATTCTCGGCCTGGTGATGCGCCTGTCGGGCCTGCGGATGCTGCCGCTGCTCAAGTACCTGCGGGAAGAACTGCTGATCGTGATGGGCACCGCCTCCTCCGATGCAGTGTTGCCCCAGATCATGCGTAAACTGGAGCACCTCGGCATTGGCAGCTCCACCGTGGGCCTGGTGATTCCGACCGGGTACTCGTTCAACCTCGATGGTTTCTCGATCTACCTGACCCTGGCCATCGTGTTTATCGCCAATGCCACCGGCACACCGCTGTCGATGACCGACCTGCTGACCATCCTGCTGGTGTCGCTGATCACCTCCAAGGGCGCCCACGGGATTCCGGGTTCGGCACTGGTGATTCTGGCGGCGACACTCACCGCCATCCCGGCCATTCCCGTGGTGGGCCTGGTGCTGGTGTTGGCGGTGGACTGGTTCATGGGCATTGGCCGGGCGCTGACCAACCTGATCGGCAACTGCGTTGCCACCGTGGCCATCGCCCGCTGGGAAAAAGACATCGATATCCAGCGCGCCAACAAGGTGCTGGACGGGCAACAAGGGTATGCCTTCCAGGCCAAGAAACCGGTGCTGCCTGCCCACCAAGAGTTCTGATGAGACTGACTCACCCCCTGTGGCGAGGGAGCTTGCTCCCGCTGGGGCGCGAAGCGGCCCCAAAAAATGGGCCTGCTGCGCAGTCCAGCGGGAGCAAGCTCCCTCGCCACACAAAGCAGACAGTCCAATTTATAGGGAGCCACACGTGATCACCTCGTCAACCGTCGTCAATTCAGTGGTAGAAAAACTGCGCGCCGCCCTGGCGAGGGGTCAGTGGCGGCGCGGCGAGATGCTGCCCGGCCAGCGTGAACTGGCCGAGCAAATGGGCATCAGCCGCCCGAGCCTGCGCGAAGCGGTGATCGTGCTGGAAACCCTCGGCCTGGTACGTTCCATGCCCGGCAAGGGCGTGGTGGTGCTGGAAACCACCCTCAGCGAATCCCAGGCCCAGGACAGCGGCGTGGCGGACGCCAGCCTCGAAGACATCCTGCAACTGCGCTACACCCTCGAGCCCTTCATCGTAGGTTTAGTGGCGCAATCCATCAGCAGCAAGGAAGTCGGGCAACTGCGCCTGACCCTGATGGACATGCGCGAAGCCCTCGACGCCGGCGACAGCGAAGCCGGGATGAACGCCTACATCGCGTTCCACGAAGAACTGTTCGCCCTGACCTCCAACCCGATCTTCCAGAACGTGGTGCAACAAACCAGCAACGCCCTCAAGCAAAGCGCCCAGGTACTGCGCAACTCCCCCGAACACCTGGCGGAACGCTTGCAGGAAAACGACGCCGTGGTGCGGGCGATCCGCAACAAGAACAGCGCCCTGGCCAGCGCCGAAATGCGCCGGCATATCCTGCAGGAAGGCTTGCGCATGGGCATTCGCTTGAACATCCCGGATGACCATCTGGGTAGCTGACTTCCAGGAGACCGCGCATGACCGCTCACGCCCTGCACACCCCTTTCCCCTTTACGCCGTTGCGCCTGGTGGGCAAGCCGAAACTCTCGGTGGACGACATCTACCCGGCACTGTTCGACGCCATTCTTGAGCAACGCATCGCCCCCGCCAGCCGTTTTACCGAGGAGAGCCTCGGGCAAAGTTTTGGCGTCAGCCGCAGCGTGATTCGCCGGGTGCTGGCGCGGCTGTCGCACCAGCAAGTGATCATCCTGCGGCCCAACCACCGCGCCCAGGTGGCGGCACCGGATGCACAACAGACCCAGCAGATTCTCGAGGCGCGACGCCTGACGGAAATCACCGTGGTGCAGTTGGCGTGTGCCCAGGCGAAACCGGCGCAGATCCGCCAACTGCGGGAGTTGATCGCACGGGAGCGCGACTGCATCGAGCGTGACGAACGTGGCCCGGCGATTCGCCTTTCCGGGGAATTTCACCTGCAATTGGCGGCAATTGCGGGCAACGCGCCGCTGGCACAGTTTCTCAACAGCCTGGTGCCGCTGACCTCATTGGCGATTGCGCAGTTTGAGGCCAAGGCTTGCACGTATTGCGCATGGCAGGAACATAGGGCGATTGTGGATGCGGTGGAGCATGGCGATGCCGGCAAAGCCGTCAACTTGATGACCCGGCATCTGGATCATCTGGAAGCCAAGCTACTACGCAGCAATTGATCACACTGTTTTAACCTGTGGCGAGGGAGCTTGCTCCCGCTGGGACGCGCAGCGGCCCCAAAAACGGGACTGCTGCGCAGCCCAACGGGAGCAAGCTCCCTCGCCACAAGTTGAGATAACACGCCGATAATCAAATGCAAAAAAGCCCGATATCTTTCGATACCGGGCTTTTGGTTTTACCGCTCAATCAAGCCAGTTACAGCACCGATTGACCGCTCATCGCCAGGTCCAGCAACTCACGGTTGGCTACCGCGTACATGGCGTAGTCCGTGCCGACTGCAGCACGAATTTCCACCATCATGGTGCGCCAGCGATCAGCCATGTCCTGGTGCTGCTCAAGCCACAGGGCCACGCGGGCTTCCATGTCTTCTGGCGCATCGGCCATTTGCAGTACGGAAATGGTGATCGCCCGTTGCTGCCAATCCACGTCATCGCGGAAGGCTTCGCGGGCCTGGGCCTGCCAGTTGTTGCCCACGGGCAGGCTGCTGATCTGCTGCAGGTACCACGGCAAGTCCAGGGCGCTGCCGACGGCAAAGTAAGCCTTCGCGACGTCTGCCGCACTTTGGCCTGTCACGTCGGCGGCTTCGATGATCGGCAGCAGGGTGTACAGGTGGGTAGTGCCTGCAACCATGCGCGCCAACAACTCCGGCACACCGGCTTCGACATAAGCCTGGTAACGGTTCTGCCAACCTTCGCGGGTCGGGCCTTCCAGCAGTTCGTCGAGCTTGAGGCCCAGCGCGGCAAGGTGCGGACCGAAGTGCGCAACATCACGTCCGGCATCCTGTTCGTTGCGACGGCTGCGCAGGAACCAGCGCGTGGCACGGCGGCCCAGGCGCATCAGCTCGTCCATCAGCTCCAGTTGCACGTCGGCCGAGACCTGGTGGTCCAGGGCTTCGATCTGACGGAACCAGTGCGGGAGGTGGAAGATGTCACGCACGATCACGTAGGCGCCCGCCACGTTCGCCGGGCTCATGCCGGTGGACTCTTTGAGGCGCTGAACGAAGGTGATGCCCATGTGGTTGACCAGGTCGTTGGCGATCTGGGTGCTGACGATCTCGCGCTTCAGACGGTGGCGACGCATGGCTTCGGAGAACTTCGCCACCAGGCTCGGCGGGAAAGCGGTCTCCATGTCACGGGTCAGGTAGTCGTCATCCGGCACCAGGGATTTGAGCAACGCTTCCTTGAGGTCGATCTTGCTGTAGGAGATCAGTACCGACAGCTCCGGACGGGTCAGGCCCTTGCCCGCAGCGGCGCGCTCGTTGAGCTGCTCCTCGGTCGGCAGGTACTCGATGGCGCGGTCCAGCTTGCCACGGCCTTCCAGATCGCTCATCAGGCGCTTGTACTCGGCCACGCGCTCGAAGGCTTTGCGGGCAGCCAGGGACAGGGCCTGGGTTTGCTTGTAGTTGTTGCCCAACACCAGGCTGCCGACTTCGTCGGTCATGCTCGCCAGCAACTGGTTGCGCTGCTTGTCGGTCATGTCACCGGCCTGCACCACTTCGTTGAGCAGGATCTTGATGTTCACTTCGTGGTCGGAGCAGTCCACACCACCGGCGTTGTCGATGAAGTCGGTGTTGGAACCGCCGCCATTGAGGCCGAATTCCACACGACCCAGCTGCGTCATGCCGAGGTTACCGCCCTCGCCCACCACCTTGCAGCGCAGCTCGTTGCCATTGACGCGCAGGGCGTCGTTGGCCTTGTCGCCCACATCGGCGTGGCTCTCGGTGCTGGCCTTGACGTAAGTACCGATACCGCCGTTCCACAACAGGTCCACCGGTGCCTTGAGCAAGGCATTCAGCAGTTCGGTCGGGGTCAGCTTGTCGGCCTGGATGTCGAAGCGTTCTTTCATCTGTGGCGAGATGGCAATGCTCTTCGCGCTGCGCGAGAAGATACCGCCGCCTTCGGACATGATGCTGGTGTCGTAGTCGGTCCAGGCCGAGCGCGGCAGGTCGAACAGGCGCTGACGTTCAGCGAAGCTGTTGGCCGGGTTCGGGTTTGGATCGATGAAGATGTGCAGGTGGTTGAAGGCCGCGACCAGTTGCAGCTTGTCGGACATCAACAGGCCGTTGCCGAACACGTCGCCGGCCATGTCGCCCACGCCCACCACAGTGATGCTGTCTTGCTGGACGTTGATGCCGCGCTCACGGAAGTGACGCTGCACACCCACCCAGGCACCCTTGGCGGTGATGCCCATTTTCTTGTGGTCGTAACCGGCAGAACCACCGGAAGCGAACGCATCACCCAGCCAGAAGCCGTAGTCGATGGCGATGCCGTTGGCGATGTCGGAGAAGGTCGCAGTGCCCTTGTCCGCGGCCACCACCAGGTACGGGTCATCGTTGTCGTGGCGCACCACGTTCAACGGTGGCACCAGGGCGCCGTCTTTCAGGTTGTCGGTAATGTCCAGCAAGCCCGAAATGAAGATGCGGTAGCAGGCGATGCCCTCGGCCGCGATCTCGTCCCGGCTGCCGCCCAACGGCAGGCGACGCGGCAGGAAACCGCCCTTGGCGCCCACCGGCACGATCACCGAGTTCTTCACTTGCTGGGCTTTTACCAGGCCCAGCACTTCAGTGCGGAAGTCTTCTTCACGGTCGGACCAACGCAGGCCGCCGCGAGCGACGTTGCCAAAGCGCAGGTGCACGCCTTCAACCCGTGGCGAGTAGACGAAGATTTCAAACTTCGGCACCGGCTTGGGCAGCTCAGGAATCGCGTGCGGGTTGAACTTGAAGCTGAAGTACGACTTGTTCTGGCCGTTGGCGTCAGCCTGGTAGAAGTTGGTCCGCAGGGTGGCCTTGATCAGGTCCAGGTAGCGACGCAGGATGCGGTCTTCGTTGAGCACCTGAACGTCGTCCAGGGCCGTGAGGATCGCTTGTTCCAGGCGTTGCTGCTTGTCTTCGAGGTCTTCGGCGGTGAGCTTGCGCGCCAGGTAGAAACGGGTCTTGAACAACCGGGTCAACTCGCGGGCGATGTCGGTGTGGTTGTTCAGGGTGCTGGCGATGTAACCCAGGTCGAAGCCCAGGCGAATCTGCTTCAGGTAACGGGCGTAGGCACGCAGCAGCGCCACGTCGCGCCATGGCAGGCCGGCCGTCAGCACCAGACGGTTGAACGCATCGTTTTCGGCATCGCCGTGCACGATATGCACGAATGCGTCCTGCAGGGTGTCGTTCAATTGCTGGATATCGAGGTTCACGCCTTCGGCGGCGATGAACGCGAAATCGTGAATCCAGAACTCGCGGCCATTGGCATGACGCAGGCGGTACGGGAATTCACCCAGGACACGCAGGCCGAGGTTTTCCAGGATCGGCAGCACATCGGACAGCGCCAGCGGCGTATCGGCATGATACAGCTTGCAATGCAGCTCGCGCTGGCCGGAAACCTGGCCCAGCGGCTGATAGAAGCTCATCACCAGCGGGTTGGCTTCGGTCAGGCTGAGCAAGTGCTGCATGTCGACCACGGCCGAATGCGCGGCGAAACGCTCGCGGTAGCCGGCCGGGAAACCTTTCGGGAAATCAGCCAGCACGTTGGTGCCATGGGCTTCGCCGAAGCTTTCCACCACCAGGCTGGAGTAGTCGTCCTGCCAGCTGCGGCAGGCCTGCACCACTTCTTTTTCCAGTTGCAGCGGGTCGATGTCCAGGCGGTTCTTCGGGTCTACCCGCAGGATCAACTGCACGCGAGCCAGTACGGACTCGGAGAAGAACGTCCAGAACTCGCAGTCCGAGGCTTTCAGGCGATCCATCAGCACTTGCTGGATCTTCTGGCGCACCTCGGTGGAATAGATGTCCCGCGGCACGTAGGCCAGGCAGTAGCAGAAACGGCCGTACGGGTCTTTGCGCAGGAACACGCGGATCTTGTTGCGTTCCTGGATCTGCACGATCGACATCACGGTGCTGAACAGCTCGTCCACCGGGGTCTGGAACAGGTCATCACGGGGCAGCACCTCGACCACCTGGGCCAGCTCCTTGCCCAAGTGCGCCTTGGCCTGGAAGCCCGAGCGACGCTCGATTTCCGTCACCTTGCGACGGATGTAAGGAATCACCCGCACGCTCTCGCCGTACACCGAGGAGGTGTAGAGGCCCATGAAGCGGCATTCCTTGATGACCTTGCCGTCGGCGTCGATCTGGCGGATCGACACGTAGTCCGGGTAGGCCGGGCGGTGCACGCGGCTTGGGTGTGCAGCCTTGGCGAACGACAGCACGGCCGGCTCACGCAGGTAGTTCACCGCGTAGTCTTCGATGCGCAGCTCGTCGGTAGTCAGGCCCGGGCGCAGCAGTTTGGTCAGACCGAGGAACGAGTTGGCGTCATATTCGATATGACCGCCGTCCGCCTCGTCACGTACCACAAACTCTTCATAGCCGAGGAAGGTGAAGTGGTTGCCCACCAGCCATTCCAGGAAGCTCTTGATCTCGGCTTTTTCTTCGCCGTCGATCACGTACGGGCTGGCGTCGATACCGGCCAGCAGCTCCTGGACCTTGGCTTTCATCGGTTCGAAATCGGCGACAGCGACGCGCACTTCGCCCAGCACCTGCTCAAGTTCCTTGCTCAGGACACTCAGCTCGGCGGCGTTGGCGCAACGGTCGATTTCCAGGTACATCAGCGATTCTTGCTGAACGTCTTCGCCCTGGGTGCCTTTCGGCAGGATTTCCAGCAACTCGCCCTTCTTGCCACGACGCACGCTGAGCACGGTGGTTTGCAGGGTATGGATGCTGTAGCCACGGCGGTTCAGCTCGGTGCGTACCGAGTCCACCAGGAATGGCAGGTCGTGGTGCAGCACTTCGACCGCGGTGTGGGTCGATTGCCAGCCATGACGTTCGTAATCGGGGTTGTAGACCCGCACTTGCGGTTGGTTGTGATCAAAGCGCTCAAGCAGGCGCCAGGCAGACAGGGTGCAACCGGCCAGGTCGGACAAGCGACGCTGGGTCAGTTCATCCAGGGAAATGATGCCGAAAAATTGTTCAGCGAACAGCGCCACTTGTGGCAGTGCCTGTTCACTGATGTGCTGCGCCAGTGCCGCTTGCAGTTGGTGCTGGAAGTCGGCTTTGCTGGCTGCGGTGAAGAACGCCATCTGTGGTACTCCGCTTGGGCTTGTTATTGATGGAAGCGTCGCGTGTTATCCCCTTGCGGGGAGACCGTCAGCTCTGTTCGCGGTCTACAGTAACGAATTCAGAGTGACAGGTGGGTGAAGCTGGACAAGACAATGAGGTCACATTCAACTTCCATAAGATGCGCACCTTGCCAGGTGACGGTACGACGGGCAGGTCAGACTCCTGGCGAGGCACATCCGTTGCGCAGCTTAACGAGTGTAGGAAGCAAGCTGCTTGCGACGCTGCGACATATTCGGTCATCGGCACGCTGCCGGCGGGTTGCGACTTGGGCAACCGGGTGTTTTCGGAGAAATCCCAAGGCGCCGAGTACCGGAAATGACTGATATTGCCCGCCAGGTCATGCCACAAGGTCTGACACACGATGCAGCACAAAATTCGCCGCAATGGCACAATTGCCCTGCTTCGCCCTCCCCCAGACAGGATTAACCATGCCATTGCAACTCACCACCGCCCACCTGATCGTCAACCCGTGCGATGACGAAGAAGACAACATGGCCATGCTCTGCTGCCACGGCGACAAGGGCGAGATGTTCATGGTGACCCGTTATCCGGACGAGGACGAGGTGGAAGTCACCTGGGATTACGAGCCGTCGACCCTGGACGGGCTGAAGATCACCCTGAGTGCCACGACACTGTTGGTGGAGATTGGCGCGGCGGATGCCGATGCATTGGGCGGCCACGATCAATTGGCAATCACCCACGGCACCGCCGAGTCGGATCTGGCCGAAGTGGAAGAAACCCTGCAGAACATTCTCAAGGGCACCGGGACCTATATCCGGGCCTAGTTGCCAAACCCGCACAATGTGGCGAGGGAGCTTGCTCCCGCTGGGCTGCGAAGCGGCCCCAATCCAGCCAACTGCGTTCTGCCTGGAAAAACTCGGCAGCCTTGCTGGGGCTGCTGCGCAACCCAGCGGGAGCAAGCTCCCTCGCCACAAAGGCAGGCGCCTATCGGAAAAAACCTCAGACATTTCCCACATTTCCCGAAAAATACCCCCCGCGCCGTTAGTCTCCACCCCCTCCGATGCATTAAAGTAACGCCCCCAGGCCTGGCATTTTTCGCAATGCCCAGTCTCACCTCTCCAGGAACCGTCATCGATGGAACATCGTGAAGCGCTGCTTGCGCTGCGAACCTTTCTTTCAACGCAGATTCTCGGCCAGGAAAAACTCATCGAGCGCTTGCTCATTGCCCTGCTCGCCGATGGCCATATGCTGGTTGAAGGCGCTCCTGGGCTGGCCAAGACCAAGGCCATCAAGGAGCTTGCCGAAGGGATCGAGGCCCAGTTCCATCGCATCCAGTTCACCCCCGACCTGCTGCCCGCCGACATCACCGGCACCGAGATCTATCGCCCGGAAACCGGCAGTTTCGTGTTCCAGCAAGGCCCGATCTTCCACAACCTGGTGCTGGCGGACGAAATCAACCGTGCCCCGGCCAAGGTGCAGTCGGCATTGCTCGAAGCCATGGCCGAGCGCCAGGTCAGCGTGGGGCGCAGCACTTACGAGTTGTCGCCATTGTTCCTGGTGATGGCCACGCAAAACCCGATCGAGCAGGAAGGCACCTACCCGCTGCCCGAAGCCCAGCTCGACCGTTTCCTGATGCACGTGAAAATCGGCTTCCCGGATGCCGCCGTCGAGCGCCGCATCCTGCAGCAGGCCCGTGGCGAAGCCCTCAACGGTGAAACCAAGCCCGAGCGGCGCGTCAGCCAGCAGGCGATCTTCGCCGCGCGCAAGGAAATCCTCGGCCTGTACATGGCCGATGCGGTGGAGGAATACCTGGTGCAACTGGTCATGGCCACTCGCACCCCGGCCAAGTTCGATCCGGAAATGGCCGAATGGATTGCCTATGGCGCCAGCCCTCGTGGCTCGATTGCCCTGGACCGCTGCGCCCGGGCCCACGCCTGGCTGGCCGGCCGCGATTTCGTCAGCCCGGAAGACATCCAGGCGGTGCTGTTCGACGTGCTGCGCCACCGCATCATTCTGTCGTTCGAGGCCGAAGCGGCCGGCATCGACCAGGACCGCGTGGTGCAACGCATTCTCGACGTCGTTGCCGTCGCTTGACGCCTATGAACGCTGGCGATGGAACCCGTGTCACCCTGAGCGAATTGATCGAGATGCGTCATCGCGTGCGGGAAGTGCAGCTGTTTTCCACGCCGAGCCAGCGCAGCCCGCTGATCGGCCTGCACCACTCGAAACTGCGCGGGCGCGGGGTCGACTTCGACCAGGTGCGGGTGTATCAGGCCGGCGACGATGTGCGCACCATCGACTGGCGCGTCACTGCACGCACCCAGGAGCCCCACACCAAGCTGTTTCATGAAGAGCGCGAACGGCCGATCTTCATCATGGTGGAGCAAAGCTGCCGCTTGTTTTTCGGCTCGGGGCAGATGTTCAAGTCGGTGCTGGCGGCCCAGGCGGCGAGCCTGATCGGCTGGGCGGCGCTGGGCCATAACGACCGGGTCGGCGGGCTGGTGTTCGGTGACAGCGAGCACTACGAAATCAAACCCCGGCGCAGCAAGCAAAGCCTGCTGCAATTGCTCAACCGGTTGGTACGGGTCAACCAGAGCCTCAACACCGAACGCCGCCCCGAAGCCGACGCCCTCGGCATGGCCTTGCGCCGAGCCCGGGAAGTATTGCGCCCGGGCAGCCTGGTGATTGTGATCTGTGACGAGCGCGCCCTGACCGAAGGCGCCGAGCAACAACTGAGCCTGTTGTCGCGGCATTGCGACCTGCTGCTGTTGCCGGTTTCCGACCCGCTGGACCACGCCCTGCCCGCCGCCGGCCTGCTGCGCTTCGCCGAGCGCGGCGCACAGCTGGAGCTGGACACCCTGAATTTTGATCTGCGCCAGGCCTACAAGGCCCAGGCCGAAGCCCGCAGCGCACGCTGGGAACTGCTCGCGCAAAAGCTGCGGGTGCTGTTGATGCCCTTGAGTACCCAGGGTGAAATGGTCGAGCAACTGCGCGAATACCTGAACCCGCAACGCCCGGTTAAAAAGCAATGAGCAGCCTCGACCAACTGCAACCCCTGATTGCCCCGCCAGTGATCGGCTTCTGGCCGCCGGCGCCGGGTTGGTGGCTGTTGCTGCTGATCATCCCGTTGGCGGGCTGGGGCCTGTGGTGGCTGCGCCGTTTCCTGCCAGCCAAGCGCCCATTGGCCCGTGCCGAACAACCCCTGGACCCGCTGCGCATCGCCGCCCTCGCCGAACTGGCGCTGATGCCCAAACCCTACGACGGCGCACCGGCCGGTGCCTGGCTGCAACAACTCAACGGCCTGCTCAAGCGCCTGTGCCGCAACGACTACCCCTACAGCCAGAGCCACACCCTCAACGGCCGCAAGTGGCTGGCGTTCCTCGACAACCGTTGCCCCGCTGCCGGCCTGACCCGCTGGATGGTTCTGGTGGAAGGCGCCTACAAGCCCGAATGCAAACTCGACGACAAGGCCATCGCTGGCCTGACCCAAGCGGTCGACACCTGGATTCGCAAACATGTTTGAGTTCGCCTGGCCGTGGATCTTTGCCCTGTTGCCATTGCCCTGGTTGCTGCGCCTCATCCTGCCGGTGGCCGACAGCGGCGAACCGGCGCTGAAAGTCAGCTTCCTCAGCGACCTCGAAGGCCTGGCCCGCCGCCGCGCGCGGGTCAACCTGCCGGGATGGCGCCAGCAAGCACCGTTTGTGTTCCTGTGGCTGCTGCTGTTGACCGCCGCCGCCCGCCCGGAATGGTTGGGCGAACCCTTGCCGATTGCAGCCAGCGGCCGCGACTTGCTGGTGGCGGTGGACGTTTCCGGCTCGATGGACTTCCCCGACATGCAATGGCAAGACGAAGACGTCAGCCGCCTGAGCCTGGTCAAGCACCTGCTGGGAGATTTCCTGGAGGGCCGCGAAGGTGATCGCGTGGGATTGATCCTGTTCGGCAGCCAGGCCTATCTGCAAGCGCCGCTGACCTTTGACCGGCGCACCGTGCGCACCTGGCTGGATGAGGCACGGATTGGCATCGCCGGTAAAAACACCGCGATTGGCGACGCCATCGGCCTGGCCCTCAAGCGCCTGCGCCAGCGTCCGGCGCAAAGCCGGGTGCTGATCCTGGTCACCGACGGCGCCAACAATGCCGGCGAAATCGACCCGCTGACCGCCGCCCGCCTGGCCGCCGAAGAAGGGGTGAAAATCTACCCGATCGGCATCGGCGCAGACCCCGAGCAAACCGGCTCCCTGGGCATCCTCGGCGTCAACCCGAGCCTCGACCTCGACGAACCGGCCCTCAAGGCCATCGCCGAGGCCACCGGCGGCCGCTACTTCCGCGCCCGCGACGGCAACGAACTGCTGAAGATCAAGGAAACCCTCGACCAGCTCGAACCCGTGGCCCAGCAACCCACCCAGGCCCGCCCCGCCCAGGCGCTGTACAGCGCGCCGCTGGCGTTGGCGCTGATCCTCAGCATGCTGCTGGTGATCCAGGAACGCTGGCCGGATAACGCCCTGCAACGCCTGTTCAACAAACTCTCAAGCAAGGGCCGTTTCCTGCAACCCAATCCTGAATGGCGCGAACGCCTCAAACGCCTGCGTTTGCGGAGGCGTCGATGATCACCTTGTGGCCGCACTGGTTCCGCCCCTGGTGGCTGTTGCTGCTGCCGCTGCTCGGCTGGTTGCTGTGGCAGTTGTGGCACCGCCAGAAACGCGCCGGGCGCTGGCAGATGATTCTGCCGCCGGCCTTCCACGCCGCGTTGCTCAGTGGCGGCAATGGTCGGGAGAGCAAATCGCCGTGGGTGGTGCTCGGCATCGCCTGGCTGCTGGCCGTGCTGGCGTTGCTGGGGCCGAGCTGGGAACGCGTCGAACAGTCCAGCCAGAAGCCCGCCGACCCGCTGGTGGTGCTGCTGGAACTGACCCCGGAAATGCTCGCCACCGACAGCCCGCCCAGCCGCCTCGAACAGGCACGGCGCAAGCTGTTCGACCTGCTTCAGGCCCGCAGCGATGCGCAGACCGCCATCGTGGTCTACGCCGGCAGCGCCCATACGCTGGTGCCGCTGTCCGACGACCTGGCCACCAGCCATAATCTGCTGGAAGCCCTGCGCCCCTCGATCATGCCCGAGCCCGGCCACCGCGCAGACCTGGCGGTGGAAAAAGCCCTGAGCCTGCTCAAGCATGGCGGCCTCGGCCAGGGCCGACTGCTGCTGATCGGATCTTCCCTGTCCAAGCAGGAGCGCCAGGGCATCCGCCTGCAGCTGCAAGGCAACCAGGCGCCGAGCTTGTCGATCCTTGGCATCGGCAGCCGTGAAGGCACGCCGGTGACCCAGGAAAGCGGCGAATTCCTCAAGGACGCCCAGGGCGCAATCCTCGTACCGCGTCTCGACAGCCCGACCCTCAAGGCCTTCGCCAGCGAAATGGGCGGCCTCTACCGCCAGGCACGCCTGGACGACAAGGACCTGCGCCACCTCGGGATGCTGGACGGCCCGCAAAGCCTGCGCAATGACGGCCAACTGCTGCACCTCGATACCTGGGCCGACCAGGGTTATTGGTTGCTCTTGCCACTGCTGCTGCTCGCTGCCTGCGCCGGGCGCCGGGGCTGGCTGTTCTTCCTGCCGTTGCTGCTGTTGGGCGCGCCGCAGCCCAGCTATGCCTTCGACTTCCAGGACCTGTGGCTGCGCCCCGACCAACAGGGCCAACTGCTGCTGAAGAAAAAACGCCCGGCCGAAGCAGCCGAACATTTCGAAGACCCGCAATGGCAAGGCGTCGCACTGTATGAAGCGGGCAACTATGCCGAAGCCGCCAAGCGGTTTGCCGAAGGCAGCGACGCCTACTCCCACTACAATCGAGGCAATGCCCTGGCCAAAAGCGGCGAGCTGGAAGCGGCGATCGATGCCTACGAACAAGCCCTCGAAGCCCAGCCAGACTTGCAGCCGGCGCTGAAGAACAAGGCGCTGGTGGAAAGCCTGATGCAACAGGAACCGGAAAAAACCGAGCCGGCCAAGCCTGCAAAAAACGAGGATGACGAAACCACGCAACCCGGCCAGACTGCGCAACCGGGCGCCAGCAGCCAGACCGCCACCGGTGGCGAGCAGACGTCCCAAGGCCAGGGCCAGCCCGGCGCGACCGACACGCAAACCGGGGCCACGCCCCACGCCGGCAGCAACGAGGTACCCGGCAGCGAGTTGGGTGATGAACAAACCACCACCCCGCCCCTGCGCCCGGTCGACGGCACGCTTGAAGGCGAGCAGCGCCAGGCCCTGGAACAATGGCTGCGGCAGATCCCGGACAACCCCGGCGAGCTGCTGCGACGCAAATTCTGGTACGAACAGCAACAACATCAGGACAAGACTCGATGAACCGCTGCACCGCCTTTCTTCTCACCCTCGCGTTGTGGGCCAGCCAGGCCCAGGCCGCCGGCCTGGTGGCCAGTGTCGACCGCAGCCGCATCAATTCCGGGGAGACGGTGGAACTGACGGTGGAATCCAACGACGTCACGCTGTTCGGCAAACCGGACCTGGCGCCGCTGGACCCGCTGTTTGAAGTGAGCGGCACGCGCCAGATCAACCAGCTCACCACCCTGGGTGGCGATAACCATGCCACAACCCGCTGGATCATCACCTTGCTGCCCAAGGAGAACGGCACCGTGGTGATTCCGCCGTTGCAGATCGGCGAACTCAAGACCCAGCCGATCACCCTGCAGGTGGTGGAAACCGTCAGCCAGAACACCGAGGCCCAACTGGCCCCGGTATTCATTGAAACCAACCTCGACCAGGACAGCGTCTACGTCCAGGCCCAGGCGTTGCTGACCGTGCGCGTCTACCACTCGGTGTCGCTGTATGACGACAGCAGCCTCACGCCGTTGCAGGTCGCCGATACGCGCATCGAGCAGTTGGGCGAGTCGCGCACCTACGAGAAAGTCATCAACGGCATCCGTCACGGTGTGATCGAAACCCGCTATGCCATCTACCCGCAGCACAGCGGCACGCTGACCATTCCGACGCAGACGTTCAGCGCCACCCTGGTAGAGCCACGGCCCGCCCAGGACAACAACCCCCAGGGTTCCAAGCCCGGCAAGCTGATTCACGTCAGTTCGCCGGAGCTGTCGTTGACGGTCAAGGCCAAGCCTGCGCTGTACCCGGCGGATGCTCCCTGGCTGCCGGCCCGCAGCCTGACCCTCACGGAAAGCTGGAACCCCGAGCCCGATCACGTACAGGTGGGCGACTCCCTGACCCGCAGCCTGACCTTGAAAGCCGAAGGCCTGGCCGGCGCGCAACTGCCACCGCTGGCACTGAGCGACATCCCCGGCCTGCGCCGCTACCCGGACCAGCCGGTGCTGAGCAACCAGAACAACGACCGTGGCCTGATCGGCAGCCGTGAAGACCGCGAAGCGCTGGTGCCCAACCGCGTTGGCGCGCTTGAACTGCCGGCGGTGGACGTGGTGTGGTGGAACACCCATGAAGACCATCTGGAACGCACCAGCCTGCCGGCGCGCACCCTGCAAGTGGCGACCAACCCGAGCCTGATCGTGGACACGCCGGCCAGCCCGACCGTGATCACCGCGCCGGACAACGACAGCCTGTGGATCTGGCAACTGACCAGCCTGATCCTGGCCTGCACCACCCTGCTGGGCTTCGGTTTGTGGTGGCGTGCACGCTGGCAGCCGGCGATTTTGCGTGCCGCGCAAACCGGCCCGAGCCCGCGTACCTTGCTGGACGACCTCAAGCGGGCGAGCCAGGCGAATGACCCGCAGGCTACGCGTCAGGCGCTGGATGCCTGGGCGCGACAGCAGCCGGAGACCCTGGCGGATATGGCGGCGCGGTTTGTGCCGTTGTCGGATGCGCTGGATGGGTTGAACGGCGCGCTGTACAGCGAGAGTGGGCAGTATTGGCAGGGAGAGGAATTGTGGCGGGCGGTGAAGGCGATTCCGATGGCGGAGCGCGAGCAGGACCCTGCGGGGGACAGCACCAGCTTGCCGCCGCTGTATCCCAAATAGCCCCCCTTGCAGAAACACCGCAAACCCAATGTGGGAGCGGGCTTGCTCGCGAAAGCGGTCTGTCAGTCACATATCTGCTGACTGATCTACCGCCTTCGCGAGCAAGCCCGCTCCCACATTTTGATCTGCGGCGTCTGGGTTACTTGCGCGCCGCCTCCCACGACTTCAGCAACTCGTTATAACTGACCGTCTCACCCTGCGGCTTCTCATTCGCCAGCTTCGGTTTCGGCGCGCCCGGCTGGTCGAACCAGTATTGCGCGTCCCGTTCCTCGTTCATTTTCGGCCCGCAAATCGGCTGCACCTTGGAGCGTTCCAGGCGCGTCATGATCGCGTCCTGATCCTTGGCCAACCCGTCCAGCGCCTGCTGCGGCGTCTTCTCTCCGCTGGCCGCCTCCGAAATATGGCTCCACCACAATTGCGCCAACCGTGGATAGTCCGGCACGTTGGTGCCGGTCGGGGTCCACTCCACCCGGGCCGGGCTGCGGTAGAACTCCACCAACCCACCGAGTTTCGGCGCCAGGTCGGTCATGGCCTGGGAGTTGATGTCAGACTCACGAATCGGCGTCAGGCCAACGATGGTTTTTTTCAGCGACACGGTTTTCGAGGTCACGAACTGCGCGTAGAGCCAGGCCGCCAGTTTCTGCTTCTCGGGCGTCGACTTGAGGAAGGTCCAGGAACCTACGTCCTGATAGCCCTTCTTCATGCCCTTTTCCCAGTAAGGCCCGACGGGTGATGGCGCCATGCGCCATTTCGGCGTGCCGTCGGCGTTGACCACCGGCAGGCCCGGCTTGGTCATGTCGGCGGTAAACGCGGTGTACCAGAAGATCTGCTGGGCGATGTTGCCCTGGGACGGCACCGGACCGGATTCGGAGAAGGTCATGCCCGCCGCTTCCGGTGGTGCATAGGCTTTCATCCAGTCCACGTATTTCTGCGTGGCATACACCGCCGCCGGGCCGTTGGTGTCGCCACCACGGGTGACGCTGGAGCCCACCGGGTGGCAGTCCTCCACGCGAATGCCCCATTCGTCCACCGGCAAACCGTTGGGCAGGCCCTTGTCGCCGCCACCGGCCATGGAGAACCAGGCATCGGTGAAGCGCCAGCCCAGGGACGGGTCTTTCTTGCCGTAGTCCATGTGCCCGTAGACGCGCTTGCCGTCGATTTCCTTGACGTCTTCGCTGAAGAATTTGGCGATGTCTTCGTAGGCCGACCAGTTCACCGGCACGCCGAGTTCATAGCCGTACTTCTCCTTGAACTTGGCTTTCAGGTCTGCCCGTTCGAACCAGTCGGCGCGGAACCAGTACAGGTTGGCGAACTGCTGGTCGGGCAATTGGTAGATCTTGCCGTCGGGCGCAGTGGTGAACGAAATACCGATGAAGTCCTTGATGTCCAGGGTGGGTGAAGTGAAGTTCTTGCCTTCGTTGGCCATCAGGTCGGTGATGGATTCTGTCTTGCCATAGCGAAAGTGCGTACCGATCAAGTCGGAATCGTTGACCCAGCCGTCATAGATATTCTTGTCGGACTGCATCTGGGTTTGCAGCTTTTCCACCACGTCGCCTTCCTGCAGCAAGTCGTGGGTCAGCTTGATCCCGGTGATTTCGCTGAAGGCCTTGGCCAGCACCTTGGATTCATACTCGTGGGTGGTGAGGGTTTCCGACACCACGTTGATCTTCATCCCACGAAACGGCTCCGCGGCCTTGATAAACCACTTCAGCTCTTCAAGCTGCTGGGCTTCGGTGAGGGTCGACGGTTTGAACTCACTGCCGATCCATTTTTTCGCAGCGTCTTCATAAGCATCCGCCCAGGCCGCAGCACTGAGCCCGCTGAGCGCCAGCACGGCCGCCAATGAAATGCTATGTCGCAGCTTATTGTTTTTATCGAACATAGAGACCTCCTGGTTTTGGGGTTCAAAAGGGGCAGCTAGCCCCAACGCATCACAGACAACAGCCACACCAGAGACAGCGCGGACGCCACCCAGATGCTCCAGCCGGTTACGCCGATCACCAACAAATGCAGGTAGGCGCTGCCGAGAAGACCGATAAACAAACGATCACCACGGGTGGTGCTGATCGGTAAAAAGCCGCGCCGGGGGATACTCGGCGAGCGCAATTCCCAGGTCGTCATGCCCACCAGCAGCAGGCCGATCGCGGCAAAGAACAGTGCAGTCGGGGTGGTCCAGGCCATCCATTCCATCATCGACTCCTCAGACCCGGCCCAGGGCAAAGCCCTTGGCCACATGGTTGCGAACGAACCAGATCACCAGCATGCCCGGCAAAATGGTCAACACCCCCGCCGCCGCCAGCACGCCCCAGTCGATGCCGGAGGCCGAAACCGTACGGGTCATCACTGCGGCGATGGGTTTGGCGTTCACCGACGTCAGCGTGCGTGCCAGCAGGAGCTCGACCCAGGAAAACATGAAGCAGAAAAACGCCGTGACGCCGATCCCCGAGCCAATCAGCGGGATGAAGATCTTCACGAAAAACTTGGGAAAACTGTACCCGTCGATGTAGGCCGTTTCGTCGATTTCCTTGGGCACGCCCGACATGAAACCTTCGAGAATCCACACCGCCAGCGGCACGTTGAACAGGCAATGGGCCAAGGCCACCGCGATATGCGTATCGAACAAGCCAATGGACGAATACAGCTGGAAGAACGGCAGCAAAAACACTGCCGGCGGCGCCATGCGGTTGGTCAGCAACCAGAAGAACAAGTGCTTGTCGCCGAGGAAGCGGTAGCGCGAGAACGCGTAGGCCGCCGGCAGCGCCACGCTCAGGGAAATCACGGTGTTGAGGCTGACGTAGTACAGCGAGTTGAGGTAGCCGGTGTACCAGCTCGGGTCGGTGAAGATCACCTTGTAGTTGGCGAAGGTGAAGTCCTGCGGAAACAGGGTCAGGCCGCCGAGGATTTCGGTGTTGCTCTTGAAGGACATGTTCAGCAGCCAGTAGATCGGCACCAGCAGGAACAGGATGTAGACCAGCAGCGGGATTACCTTGCGCTTGCTCATGTTGGCGGCCTCAGCGGTTGGCGTCGGAGTGGGTCATGGCGGTGTAGAACAGCCAGGACACCAACAGGATGATCAGGAAGTACACCAGCGAAAACGCCGCCGCCGGGCCCAGGTCGAATTGGCCTACGGCCATCTGGGTAAGCGTCTGGCTGAGGAAGGTGGTGGCGTTCCCTGGCCCGCCGCCCGTCAGCACGAACGGTTCGGTGTAGATCATGAAACTGTCCATGAAGCGCAGCATCACCGCGATCAACAGCACGCTCTTCAGTTTTGGCAGCTGGATATGTCGGAACACCGCCCAGCTGGACGCCCGATCAATCCGCGCCGCCTGGTAGTACACATCCGGGATCGCCCGCAGCCCCGAGAAACACAGCAGCGCCACCAGGGACGTCCAGTGCCACACGTCCATCACCAGCACCGTGACCCAGGCGTCCATAGTGTTGGCGGCGTAGTTGTAGCTGATGCCCATCGCGTTGAGCGTGGAACCCATCAGGCCAATGTCGGCACGGCCGAAAATCTGCCAGATGGTGCCGACCACGTTCCACGGAATCAGCAGCGGAATCGCCATTACGATCAACACCAGCGACGACCAGCGGCCCTTGGTGGGCATCGTCAGGGCGATCGCGATACCCAGCGGAATCTCGATCAACAGCACACACGCCGAGTAGATGAACTGACGCAGCAGCGAGTCATGCAGGCGCGGGTCCAGCAGCACCTGTTTGTACCAGTCGGCGCCGACGAAGTAGCGGCTGGATTGGTCGAAGATGTCCTGCACCGAGTAGTTGACCACGGTCATCATCGGGATCACCGCGCTGAAGGCCACCAGCAGGAACACCGGCAATACCAGCCACCAGGCCTTGTTGTTCTGCACCTTGTTCATGGCTGCACCTCCAGCAAGTAGTCATCGGCATACACCATCAGCCACTGCCCCGGAAAGCTGATGGACGCCTGGCCCTCGGGCACCGGTTTGTCTTCGGCCAGGCGCACTTTCAACGGTGCGCCATCGAGGTTGAGGGTCATGATCTTGTAGGTGCCGAGGTCTTCCACATGGGTGACTTGCGCCTGTAGCGCGTCGGGATTGTGCTCATCCCACACATGGATAAATTCCGGGCGGATGCCGACCTGCAGCTTCTTGTAAGGCATTTCGCCAATGCGCTGCTGCAACGCCTCGGGCAACGCCAGATGTGTCCCGGCAAAGCGCACACCGCCCGCCTCTGCCTGCACCTCAATCAGATTCATCCCAGGGCTGCCGATGAAATAGCCGACAAAGGTGTGGCTGGGCCGCTCGAACAACTCCCGGGGCGTGCCGAACTGAACGATCTGCCCGCCATACATCACCGCGATCTTGTCGGCGAAGGTCGAGGCTTCCAGTTGGTCGTGGGTCACGTAGACCATGGTGATGTTGAACTGCTCGTGGATCTGCTTGAGCTTGCGCCGCAGCTTCCATTTCAGGTGCGGGTCGATCACCGTCAGCGGTTCGTCGAACAGGATCGCCGACACGTCATCCCGCACCAGGCCGCGGCCCATGGAGACTTTCTGCTTTTCATCGGCAGTGAGGTTGCGGGCCTTTTTGTCCAGCAGGTTTTGCAGGTCGAGCACCTCGGCAATTTCCTGCACCTTGCTGTGAATCTTCGCCTCGGCCATGCCCTGGTTTCGCAGGGGAAAAGCCAGGTTATCGAACACGGTCATGGTGTCGTACACCACCGGAAACTGGAACACCTGGGCGATGTTGCGTTTTTCCGGGGTCAGTTCGTTGACCACCTTGGCGTCGAACAGCACCTGGCCTTCGGATGGGCTGAGCAGGCCGGAGATGATGTTGAGCAACGTCGACTTGCCGCAGCCCGACGGCCCCAGCAACGCGTAGGCGCCGCCCTGCTCCCAGACGTGGTTCATCTCGCGAATCGCGTAGTCCTCGGGGCCGTTTGGCTTTGAGCTGTAGCTGTGGGCCAGGTTCTGCAAATGGATCTCGGCCATCAGGCAACCCTCGCGACACGTCGGCCGGGGGCCTGGACCAGCCGTCCCTGGCCATCGAACACAAACAGTTTGTGGGTGGGGATATAGATGCGGATCGGCGCGTCGACGTCGTACTCATGCACCCCGGGCAAGTGCAGCACCAGCAGGAAGTGTTCGCTGCGTACGTGCAGGAAGGTTTCCGAGCCGCTGATCTCGGCGACTTCCACGGTCACTGCCAGCTCCAGGTCATCATCGTTGCTCGGTACCAGGCTGATATGGCTGGGACGCACGCCAAAGCGAAACTCGCCTTCGCCGATGGGCCGCAGGTCGACGTTCAGCGGGAAGTGCACGAAGTTGGCGAAGCTCACTTCATTGCCACTGATGCGCCCGGGCATCAGGTTGATCGGCGGCTCGGAAAACAGCTCGGCCGCCAGCACGGTTTGCGGCTGGTGATAGACCTCGGCGGCCTTGCCGCTCTGGATCACCCGGCCCTCATGGAGAATCGTGGTGGTGCCGCCCAGGGCCAGGGCTTCGTTGGGTTCGGTGGTGGCGTAGATGGCGATGGTGTGGCGCGCCTTGAACAGCTCGCGCATTTCCTGGCGCAGTTCTTCGCGCAGTTTGTAGTCCAGGTTCACCAGGGGTTCATCGAACAGAATCAGCTCGGCATCCTTGACCAGCGCCCGGGCCATGGCGGTACGTTGCTGCTGGCCGCCGGAGAGTTCCAGGGGGTGACGCTGGAGAAATTTCTCGATACGCAGCATTTTCGCGGTTTCGAGGACTTTGCTCTGGATCTGCTCGGCAGAGACTCCGGCCTGGCGCAGCGGCGAGGCGATGTTCTCGAACACGGTCATGGTCGGGTAGTTGATGAACTGCTGATAGACCATCGACACATTGCGCAGGCGCACCGGCTTCTGGGTGACGTCCACGCCATTCATCAGGATGCGCCCGCTGTCAGGCTTGTCCAGGCCGGCCATCAGGCGCATCAGGCTGGTCTTGCCGGAGAGCGTGCGGCCCAGCAATACATTGAAGGAACCGGCTTCGAAACGCAGGTTGGCGTCGTCGATCCAGGTTTGGCCTTCGACAACGCGAGTGACGTGCTCCAGGGTCAATGACATGACACGACCTTTTTATTATTGGAATGGTTCTGGCAGGAGCACAGAGCGAGTTCCGTGCCAACAACCCAAACCTCAGGCCGGTCAACGAGTTAGGCAAAACAGCGATTCGCCTCTGAACAGAAATGAACAGGTCACGCTGAACAACTGAACAATCGGCGGGTTGACAATGAACAGTTCTGAACAACACTGAACGGGCCTTCCGCCCCCCAGAACAACAATAAAGCAAGGGTCACCGCCATGAGCACACCGCTGGCGCACGATGCCATCATCCAGGACTCCTGGCGCCGCTGCCGGGCCTATGGCCTGGATCACCAGAGCACACCGAGCTTCGACCAACTGCCCGCAGACGGCGTCAGCCAGTTGCTGGAAAGCCAGCATTCCCTTGTGCAGACCACCCACCAGGAAGTGCTGCCCTACTACGAAAACATCCTCAGCAACTCCAACTGCCTGATCATGCTTGCCGACAACCAGGGCCAGGTGCTGACTTCGTGGGGCACCCAACGCTTTATCGACCCCAAGCTGGCCCGTGGTTTCAGCGCCGGCGCCAGCTGGATGGAGCGCTCCAGCGGCACCAACGCCATCGGCACCGCCCTGGCCTGTGCCCAGGCAGTGCATATCGAACATGACGAACACTTCCTCAAGGCCAACCGTTTCATGACCGGCTCGGCAGCGCCGATCTTCGATGCGCAGCGGGAAATCATCGCGGTGCTGGATGTGTCCAGCGACAGCTACCTGCCGCCCTCCCACACCCTCGGCATGGTCAAGATGATGAGCCAGACCGTCGAGAACCGGCTGATCCTCAACCTGTTTCGCGGTGAGCATTTCCAGCTGACGTTCAATACCGGGTTGAACAATCTCGACAGCCAATGGGCCGGGCTGCTGATTTTTGATGAAAGCGGCCAGGTACTGTCGGCCAATCGCCGGGCCGACAACCTGCTGGGCATCAGCCTGTCGCGGGTGTTGATCGACAGCCTGTTCAAGGTCTCGCTGCTGGAACTGCTCAACCAGCCCGAAGGCCTGCCCTTCTCGCTGCAAGCCGCCGGACGCAACCGTTTCCAGTGCCTGCTGAAACGGCCGAAACAGGCGCCAGTGCAGGCTCGCGTGTTTGTGGAAACGAAAAAGCCCCGCGAACCTGGCCCCACGGCCATCAGTCTCAAGACCCTGCACTTCGGCGATGCCCGCGTGGAAAAGGCCGTGCGTCAGGCCGAGCGCCTGCTGGAAAAGGATATTCCGTTGCTGATCCACGGTGAAACAGGTGTCGGCAAGGAAGTGTTCGTCAAAGCCCTGCACCAGGCCAGCTCTCGCAGCCAACAAGCGTTTATCGCGGTCAACTGCGCAGCGATCCCCGCCGAACTGGTGGAGTCGGAACTGTTCGGCTATGAAAAAGGCGCATTCACCGGCGCCAACCAGAAAGGCAGCATCGGGCTGATCCGCAAGGCAGACAAAGGCACGCTGTTCCTCGACGAGATCGGCGACATGCCCCTGCCGACCCAGGCCCGGCTGTTGCGGGTATTGCAGGAACGCTGTGTGCAGCCTGTAGGCAGCAGCGAGTTGTACCCGGTGGATTTGCGGATCATCTCCGCCACCAACCGCTCGCTGCGCGAACAGGTACAGCTCGGGCGTTTTCGCGAAGACCTGTATTACCGCATCGGCGGCCTGACCCTGGAGCTCCCGCCGCTACGGGAGCGCACGGATAAACAGGCGCTGTTCAAGCAGCTGTGGCAACAGCATCGCGAGCCGACGCAGTGGGCCGGGTTGACTAACGAGGTGCTGGCCTTGTTTGAACAGCATCCGTGGCCGGGGAACCTGCGCCAGGTGAGCAGCGTGTTGCAGGTGGCGCTGGCCATGGCGGAAGAGCAGCCGATTCGGGTGGAACATTTGCCGGATGATTTTTTTGTGGATTTGAATGGGGTGGTGCCGGTGTGTGATGCAGTGGATGACAGTCTGGACCTGAATGAGCGACTGAAGGCGGTGGGCGGGAATATCTCTCACCTGGCCAGAGAGCTTGGCGTCAGCCGCAATACCCTCTACAAACGCCTGCGACAAAACGGGAATTCTGTGTAGAAACACAATCAAAAATGTGGGAGCGGGCTTGCTCGCGAATGCGCTGTATCAGTCGCTGATGCTTTAACTGACAGCCTGCATTCGCGAGCAAGCCCGCTCCCACATTGGAACTACATTGGGTTTGAGAGGTGGGTTCAGTTCAGGACCGGCCTTACCCCCATCGGCACTTTGTGCCCCGGCGCCGCCATCTCAAACAACTGCTCCACCCGCGCACTCTCCTGCGCACTCGGCTTGATCGCCAATGCACACGCCACAAAAATCCCCGCATTGACCACCAGCCCCACAATCCCGCTGGTCAACGACCCCAGCCCGGGAATGTCGTCCGGATACATCGTCGTCAGCACAATCGCCACCACGATCCCCGCCAGCATCCCGGCAATCGCGCCTTCCTTGTTGCCGCGGCGGCTGAAAATGCCGAAGAACAGCGGCACCGCCAACTGGATAATCCCCTGGTAGGAAATCTGCGCCAGCAACTGCAACCGCGCGTAATCAAAGGTCAGGTACGCCAGCACCGAGGCGGCGACGATAAACACCACCATCCCGGACTTGGCCAGCAGCGTCAGTTGCCGGTCGGTACGCGGTGTGTTCCAGGTGGCCAGGTCGTTGGCGAACTGGGTGCCGCAGACCTGCACGCAGCCGTCGACGTGGCCGATGCTCGCCGCCAGTACGATGACGATCGCCAGCGCCAGCATCCACGGCCCGCCGATGTCGAACAGCGAGAGGAACCAGCCTTGTTGCGGGTGCGCGATGACGTTCGGGTCCTGGCTGATGGCCGCGGCAAACAGCATCAGAATCCCGTAGAAACCACCCACCAACAGGATCGTGTACAGCGTGCCTTTCTTCACCGCCTTGACGCCGCTGGCGGTGTAGATGCGCTGGAAGCTCATGGGCCAGCACATCGAGCCGATCACGCCGGTAAAGATCAGGCTGAACATGTACAGCGGGCCGTAACCGGTGCCGCTGGCGCCGGGAATCAGCAACATTTTCGCCGGCAGGTGCGACAGGTTGGAGAACGACGCCTGGTCGCCGAACAGCAGGAATACACACAGCGCCGCACACACGACATAGGCGATCAGGCCCTGGAACATGTCGGTCATGATCAGCCCGCGCATGCCCATGCTCACGGTCCAGTACTGGCGCACCAGCACCACCACCACGCCGGCGACCAGGCAGGTGGTGACGCCCCAGCGGCCGAAACTGGCGAACTGGAACAACATCGCCAACGCCTGGATGCCCATCACCACCCACGGGAATACCGAGATGATGCCGATGATCGAGGCCACGCGCTTGACCACCGGGCTGTTGAAGCGCATGCCGAGCAAGTCCGGCTGGGTGCGCAGGTTGAAACGCTGGCCCCAGGTCCACGCGCGGCGGGCCATCAGGTACATTGCCGTCACGCCAAGGGTGGCGTAGACCATGCCGTAGAAGCCCAGGGCGCCGCCGATGGTCAGGGCGAAAAACGCGGTAAAGGTCGAGCCCGGCCACCACGAGTTGGTGTAACACATGGCGATGTACCACGGCCCATAGGAGCGCCCGCCTACGGCGTAATCGGAAAAACTCGTGCTCTCGCGGTTGGTGGCGTACAGCACGGCGATCATCCCGGCCAGGAACAGGCCGATGACGCCGAAGGTGATAAAGAGGTTGGCATCGCTGGCGGTGCTGATCATTGCGCATCCCCCTCTTCGGGTATTTCGCCGGCCTTCAATTCGGCGACGTACAACGCCCACAGGCCCAGGCCTGCGAGGACGGCAATGGCGATCCAGTAGAAGATCGGCAACGGTATGCCCAGTACCAACGCGGTACTGCCGCTCACGCTCAAATAGAACGGCGGGAATAAGGCGAGCATCAGCAACAGGAAAAAGTACACGCCGAAGAGTTGGCTTTTCAGGCGTCCGGGTGGTGCGCTATCAGATTTCATGAGTCGGGTGCTCCTTGAATTTGTGGATCGTTTTTTTGTGTGATCAAACAAAAATCAAGCAGTGAAAACGCAGGCACCAATCAGCGCCCAAGTGACTTCATTCAATGCATTATTGTTGTCTGGCGCAGGCTCAAGCCTGTCTTAGCCAGGTTTCCCATTGCGAATCGTTGATGATGCTGCGGGCACGCATGTGCTTCCAGGTGCCGTATTTGTAGAAGTCGAAATCCAGCTGCGACACCGCGTGCTGCACCATCGCCCAGGTCGACCATTTGATGTCCGCCAGGGCCTTGTGCAACTTGATGCGCGCGAGGTTCTGCGGGGTGACCTGGCCGAAGTAATCCTCGATCAGGGCCAGTTCCATTTCATCAGTGAAAAACATCTCGCCGAACCACAGCGCCAGTTCGTAATGCCGGTCGTTGTTGGAGGCGTATTCGAAGTCCACCAGACGAATTTGCCGACGGTCGTTGAGCATGAAATTACCCGCCAGGGTGTCATTCATGCAGGGAGCCAGATCGATGCCGGAAGCTTGCAGCACGCCCCGGGCGCGGTCGCATTGGCGGCGCAGCCAAGCGTCGTCGGCGGGCTTGCAGCCGTTGAGTTGCTCCACCTGCCGCTGGTGCTCGGCAATCATGTCGAACACGGTCTTGGTCTGCACCAGTGGCGGCTGGTCGTTGAACGCCTTGAGGGCGTGCAGCGCGTTGTGGCGCACGTCGCGGTCGAGGAAGTCGTGGTTGGAGGAGGCGCGCCAGCCCTCCATGAACTCGAAGACTTCCACGCCGAACTCTTCAAGGAATGCGAACACCGGCGCGCCATAGCCGGTTTGCGCCGCCTTGAGGCTGGCGTCGTGGGCCGTGCGGCGGTCGATGAACATCTCGGTGCCCACGCCCGGTACCTTGAAGAAATACGCAGTGTCGATCCCGGCCACTTCCACCCGCCAGTTGGTGTTGGAAATCCCGCCGCTGACCGGTTCATAACGAATGCCGGTGCCGCCCCAACTGGCAACCCCGCGCACCGCCGCTTCCAGCTGACACTCTTGTGGCGTACACGCCTCACCTAACGCTTTCATGCCTGCCCCTCCTGTACCTGACGTAGCCAACCTTCAAACCGCGGGTCTTGCAGACTTTGGCGGCAGCGCAACAGCGTCCACTGCCCGACCTTGGAAAACTCCAGCGGCCGCGCCGAGGTAGCGCCGACCCACAGGCCCCAGAGCGTCCAGTACCAATCGTTGATCAAGGCGTACAAGCGGCAGCGCGCATAGTCGCTTTCACGGCACTCGCCGGCCCAGGCATGGATGCCTTCGCGCCAGTCGTTTTCGAAGACGTACAACTCGTTAAGGCTGATGGCCACGTCGTACCAGGGATCACCACTGCCGGCGTAATCGAAGTCGATCAGTTGCAAGGCGCCGTCCGGGCCGATCATCACGTTGCTCGCCACGCCGTCGCCGTGCAGCGGCACCGAGTCGCTGGCGTTCAGTTGCAGCGAGGTCCAGGCCAGGTCAATGCAGGTGCTGATCCAGGCGTGGTCGATGGGCAAGGCCACGCTGTAGCGCACGCATAATTCGCGCAGGTGCTGGATGTCTTGCAGCGGCGAGCGGGCGAAGCCCGGCGAGGTGCCTTGGTGCAGTTGTTTCTTCAGGGTCCAGAGCGCTTGCAGGCGCTGGGGCTGCATCAATTCGTCGAGGCGGGCCCAACGCCACTCGCTGGTGGGCAACGCATCCAGCAGCAACACGCCGGCCGTGGCATCCACCAGGCGCACACCCGGCGTCACGTCGCAATCAGCTGCCAGTTGGGTGGCGCGGGCAGTGCGTTCAATGTCGATCAGCGCGCGCATGTCGTCATGCAAGACTTTGGCGTAACACTGGCCCCACGGTGCGCTGACGGTAAAACCGGCCCACTCGGTGGCCAGGCGTACCGGCGAGGCAATCCCGGCGGTGCCCTCTTCGACCACCACATGGGCGGACAAGCCGGCGGCCTCCAGGGCGCCCAGCAGCCGTGACTTTGCTTGCAAACGACTCGACATGGCAGACCTCAGCGGTAGGCGTTGGGGGTGGAACAGGCGCGGTGCAGCAACGCGGTCAGCATGTGCAGGCCGTTGCGCATGTCCTGTTCGCTGGTGAATTCCGCTTCGTTGTGGGACACGCCATTGCTGCTCGGGATAAACAGCAGGCACACCGCGTAATGCCGGCTCAGGCTGATGGCGTCGTGGCCTGACACGGTGACGCTGTTGCCGATGGGCAAGCCCAGTTGCTGGCCGACGCCGTAGGCCAGCTCGGCAAAACCGTGATGCAGGTGGCTCGGCTCACGCAGGGCGCGGCTTTCGATGCTGTAGTCAGTCGACGTGGCGCTGGCGGTGGCCTTGAGGCTGGCGTCCAGGCGCGCACCGGCTGCGGCCAGCAATTCGGTGTCGGGCGAGCGGTACTCGACATGCAACGTCACGCTGGAAGGCACCACGTTGGGGGAATTGGGATAGATCTCCAGGCGCCCCACCGAGCTGTGCAGTTGCACGCCGTGCAGGTCGGCCTCGGCCCGCACCGCAGTGATCGCGTGGGCGGCGGCCAGCAAGGCATCCTTGCGTGCAGCCATGGGTGTAGGACCGGTGTGGTTCTGTTCACCGATGAACCGAATCCGTTGCTTGAGGGCGGCCCAGGTGTCGCGCACCACACCGATGGCCAGCCCGTCGCGCTCAAGGCCATCACCTTGTTCGACGTGGATTTCCACATAACCGGCGACGTCCAGCTCGACGCGGCCCTCTCCCAGATAACCAATCTGCTGCAGCGCATGCTTGAGGCTGATGCCATCGCCATCGCGGCAGGCCCAGGCGTCTTGCAGGGCCAGGTCACCAGTGAACACGCTGCTGCCGATCAGACTGGGCTGAAAACGCGCGCCCTCCTCGTTGGTCCAGTTCACCACCGCCAGGTTGCACGCCGGCGTTTCGCCGCGCTCGCGCAGTTGGCGAGCCAGGCTGGCCACCGCGACCGCGCCGGCCAGCACGCCGTAGACGCCATCAAATCGCCCGGCACTCGGCTGGCTGTCCAGATGCGAACCACACAGCACGTAGGGCGCTTCTGGATTAAAGGTGATCAAACCGAACATGTTACCCACTGCATCCACACGCACGTCAAAACCGCGTTCAGTCAGCCAGGCCGCGAACAGGTCGCGCACGGCGCCGTCTTCGGCCGAGGCGGCGAGGCGATGCAGCCCACCGGCCTTGGTCGCGCCGATGGCCGAGGTGTCGCGGAACAGCGCCTCGAAGGTTTCAAGGTCCTGTTCACTGGGCACCAGCAACTCAGGGGTAAAGGATATCGACATGGGCTTGCTCCAGGCGGGTCGCAAAGTCGTTGGACGGCGCACGATTGGTGACCAGGGTCGTGATGGCGCTGAACGGCAGCGTATTGATAAAGGTGCGGTGGCCGAACTTGGCGTCATCGGCCAGGATCACGCTGCGCAGGCTGTGTTTGGTCAGTTCCCGGCGCAGCAGCGCCTCGGGCTCCTGGTAGTCCATGAACCCCAGCTCAAGGTCGACAGCGCCGATGCCCATGAAGGCAATGTCGTAGTGGAACTGTCGGACGAATTCCAGGGTGTGGGCGCCAATCAGCGCGTTGTCGTTGCGGCGCACATCGCCGGGCACCACCAGCACCTGGTTGGCGCTTTGCTCGGTGATCAGGCGGGCGATGTCCAGGGAGTTGGTGATGATGCGCAACTGGCTGAACGCGGTCAGTTGCTGGGCCAGGGCCAGGGTCGAGGTGCCGGTGTCGAGGAACAGCACCATGCCTTCGCCCACCAGCTTCGCTGCACACACCGCGATACGCGTCTTGGCCTGGGGCTTGATGCGGCTGCGCACCTGCAGCGGCTGTTCTTCGTTGAGTCGCGGCAGGATCGCGCCGCCGTGGATGCGCCGCAGCTTGCCGGCTTCTTCCAGGTACTTGAAGTCGCGACGGATGGTTTCTTCGGAGACGAACAGTACCTGCGCCAGGTCCGACGCCTTGACGCGCTGGTGTTGAGTGAGCAGGAGCATGATTTCGTCGAGACGTGGCTGGTTGAGCATAAAAGAGGTATTCCAGGGCAGGTTCAGGCGGCCGGTATTGCGCGCCCCACGGCGAAACGCGGCGCGAGCCGGTCCAGCGGGGAGCATAGAACGTAATACGGCCATGGACAGGGTCACGGGTACCTCTCACTCATCAGGGTGTGAAAGGGCAGGACAACACAAAGCGTTTATCACGGGCGGGCTTCTTTTGAGCCCACTCCGGGTGCAATCAATCAAGGCATCAGCATCGGGGGGAGGTGCTGATCCCAGGGGGCGATGGCTTCGACGGCCGCGCAGAATTGCAGCACCTGGGCGTCGGCAAAACGTGGGCCGATCACCTGCAGGCCAATCGGCAAACCGCTCGGGCTGAAGCCGCAGGGCAGGCTGGCAGCGGGGTTGCCGGTGATATTGAACGGATAGGTAAACGGCGTCCAGCGGGCCCAGGGCACCGCGCCCTCCTCGCCCGGCCAGCCCTCGGGGGCAACCCGGTCGGCGGCGAACGGCAGGATCGGCATCGTCGGCATCAGCAGTACGTCGTAGTCATTAAACAGCGCGTGTACCTGATTGGCGAACAGTGCACGTTGCTGCACAGCCTTGAGGTAGGCCGCCAGATCGTAATCGGCGGAGCGCTTGATCAGCGCAGCGAAACCCGGGTCCAGTTGGTCGAGGCGATCGGCCAGGGATTTGCCATAAGCGATCCCGCGCCCGCCGACCCACAGGGTTTCGAAGGTGGCCAGCGGGTCTTGCCAGTCCAGGTTCAGGGTGGTGACGGTGACCGGCAGCTCATCCGCAAGGTAATGCACCGCCGCTTCGACGGTGGCGGCGATGACCGGGTCCACCGGCGTATCGAACAAGGTCGGGCAATACGCCACACGCACAGGGCCCAGCGGTTGGTCGCAGCGCGCCAGGTAGGACTCGGTGGGCGCGGGCAAGGCCTGGTGATCCAGCGGATCGGGCCCGGAGAGGATATCGAAGAGCAACGCGCTGTCGCGCACGGTACGGGTGATCGGGCCGGCGTGGCTGAGCATTTCAGTGGCGGACCAGGGCCAGGTGGGGATGCGCCCCAGAGAGCCTTTAAGAGCGAATGCACCGCAAAAGGCGCCGGGAATGCGCACCGAACCGCCGCCGTCGGAACCCAGCGTGGCCGGGACCATGCGTGCTGCCACCGCAATGGCCGAGCCGGAACTGGATCCTCCGCTGGTGAGCTGGGGGTTCCAGGGGTTGCGGCCATTGCCGAAAACCCGGGAGGTGCTGGCGCCGGTCCAGCCGAATTCGGTGGTGGCGGTCTTGCCGAGGATGATCGCGCCGGCCTCCTTGAGGCGGCGGATGATCGGGGCGTCCTGGGTGGGGACGTTGTCCAGGCCGGTCAGCGAACCGCGGGTGGTGCGCAGATTGGCGGTGGAGAACAGGTCTTTGATGCCGAAGGGGATGCCGTGGAGCGGGCCACGAAATTGGTTGGCCTGCGCTTCTGCGGTCAGGATTTCAGCCCGCTCCCGCGCGGATTCGGTGTAGACGTCGCCGAAGGCATTCAGTGTGGGATTGTGGGTTTTGATGGCTTCGAGGCTTTGCTCGACCAGTTGCACAGGGGTCAGTGTGCCTTGGCGGATGCTTTCGGCTGCATGCAGGACGCTGGGCATGTGGGTCAGTGAGGTATCAGTCTTCATTGAGCATCCTGGGACATCTGCGAAATGATCCAGCGGGTACGTCAATAGACGCCAAGGGAATGGAAGCTGTCAAGTTGGATTTGTTGCGTATGTGGGTTTTGTGGGATTTATTTTTGTCGGAGATTTGGCTTACGAAAACGGGTCGGTTTAGCCGGGGATTTGGCGAAACGTCCTATCAGTAGCAGTGGATAGCTCTGACTTCTTTCTCTTACAAACCTCTGCAAAGTCCCTCGCCTGATCACACAGCGCGAGGGAACGCCGATGTTTTTTTCGATTAATGCCCTGCCCGATGGGGCTGCCTCTTGAATCCCGCCCTAGGCAGGTTGGCCCTGGCTCCCATGGATGTGGAGACGAAGGACGTTGAAGCGGTCTTTCGTAACTTCAGGGAGTGCCTTAACACGTTTGACGATTGGGCTGAGAGCTTCTGGAGCTTTTCGTCGCTGGAAGTCGAGCAGGTGTTCAAGGTTGGGGATGAGGTCGCGCTGGTCGCGCCTGTTTCCTCTAAAGCCCCCAGTACCACTGTTGCAATGTGCAAACCCAATGGTGCGCTGACCCTGGTGCATATGTTTGAGAGCAAGCGGTTTGTGCCGATCGGCAACACGCCGGTCATGCTCCAGGCCATCGCCGAGGACGGCAGCCTGATCGGTCCCCCCATTCATAAAACCATCGGCCCCAGCGGCATCCTCGAAATCACCGACTGCACGCGCGACCAGCAGTATCAGGTCAGCTTCTACCCCGATGTTTCCAAAGATCACGTCAAGGCGCTCTACGCCTCCTATCAGTCGGTGATCAGCTCACTGGAAAGCAGCTTGCGCAGTGAATGGACGAGCACCTTCGAAGAGCAGTGGAAACAGTACTCAAACGCCAGCGCCCTCGACCGTCGCAAGTTGATGGACGCCGCGTTTGTGCGAGGGATTACGAACACGCTGTACAGCCTTTGGGACGGTATTCCAAACCTGTACGACTGGCTGGCGGACATCAAACCCAATAGCGAAAAGTTGCTGCAGTACCTCTCCCAAGGCGAGCTTGAAGAGCTGTTGAAGCTCAGCAATGAGGCTATTGCCAACGGTCTTCTGGTGCTGAGCGATGAACCGCTGTTGTTCATCTATCTGTCGGCGATGTTCAGTTGGGCGCAATTGCTTCCGCCGCCGGACATGAACGAGCTGCTGGGGGAAATGACTTCCGAGGTACTGCTCAACCTGCTGTTGCTGTTGGCCACTGGCGGCATGGGTGTGGCGGTGCGTTTGGGCCCGCAGGTGCTGGGCAAGGTCAGGTCCGGCCGGGCACGGGTGTTACTCGAGCAGATGGCCAAGTTGGGCGAGGCGCCACGGCTGGACTGGCACCCCAGTGTGCTTAAGCCGGTGTCGCTTAAAAATGATCCAGTGTCGATCAAGGCAGCGGCCGTGCCGTTGAAGGCCGGTGTAAACGAGGTTTCGAATCCGGCAGCGCTGGTCCGAAAGCCTAAGGCGGCACGCACGGCGTTGGTGAAGCAAGAACATGTGGATGATGCCCCGGCTTCGGCGAAAAACCCCAATGGAGATGCTTCGGTCTGTTCGGCGAATACCTGTACCAATGGCTGCCCGGTTTCGATGGTTACTGGTGAGGAACTGCTGAACCTCACAGACGGCTCGTTGGAGGGTGTCCTGCCATTTGCCTGGACGCGGTTGTATCGCAGCAGTGCCGTGGAAGTGGATTGCGGGTTGGGGTTTGGCTGGAGTCATGCGCTGGCGCAGCGCTTGGTGGTGAGCGGCGAATCGGTGGTGTGGACCGATCACGAAAACCGCAGCACCACCTTTCCCCTGCCCTCTGCTGCACGGCCGGCCATCACCAATAGCCTGGCGGAAGCGGCGATTTATCTGGGTGCTTTGCCGGATGAATGGGTGCTGGCTCAGGCGTCGCTTTTCTACCACTTCCGTGACGGTGTGCTGACGGCGATCAGCGATGCTTACGACAACCGGCTGCGCATTGCTCGCGATTATTCCGGGCGGATTCAGCGGATCGATAACCATGTTGGCCAGGCATTGCTGCTGCGATATGAGCGCGGCCATATCGTTGCCGTCGACTATCAGGTGCAGCGGGAGCCGGGCTGGGTCACCGAACAGAACGTTGTTTCCTACACGTACGACGATGCCTGGCGGTTGGTTGAGGCGACCAACGCGGTAGGCGAAAGCGAGCGTTATCGGTACGACGATCAGCAGGTGATCCTGGAGCGGGAACTGGCCGGTGGGGCGAGTTTCT
>NZ_JACAPX010000047.1:0-10487 GCF_013385435.1 Pseudomonas sp. F9001 | reverse complement strand
TGATCCATCACCTGGCGGTGGACGGCGTGTCGTGGCGCATCCTGTTCGAAGACCTGCAAACCGCCTACGAGCAACTGCAGCAGGGGCGTGTCGTGGCACTGCCGGCCAAGACTTCGTCGGTCAAGGCCTGGGCGCAGCGTCTGCAAGGTTATGCCCGAACCGAACGCCTGCAACAGGAGTTGCATGACTGGCAAACGCTGCTGGCCGACGTCGACAGCGCCTTGCCGTGCCTCGATCCCGAAGCCGGCTTGCGCAATGATCAAGGTGCCACGGTGCACAGCGCCTTGACCCCGACGCACACCCGCCAACTGCTGCAAAACGCCCCCAAGGCCTATCGCACCCAGGTCAACGACCTGCTACTGACCGCGCTCGCGCGGGTGGTTTGCCGCTGGACCGGCCACGCCGATGCCTTGATCCAGTTGGAAGGCCATGGTCGCGAAGACTTGTTTGACGACATCGACCTGACCCGCAGCATCGGTTGGTTCACCAGTGTGTTCCCGGTCAAGCTGACGCCGGCTGCGGACCCGGCTCAATCCCTCAAAGGTATCAAGGAGCAACTGCGCGCCATCCCCGATAAAGGCCTGGGTTTTGGCGTGCTGCGTTACTTGGGCGACGCGCAGGCGCAAGCGGCGCTCAAGGCATTGCCGACACCGCGGATTACCTTCAACTACCTGGGGCAACTGGACGGTCATTTTGAGGACGACAACGGTGCGCTGTTTGTACCGTCGGGCGAAGCCCGTGGCGCCGAGCACAGCCCGCAGGCACCGCTGGATAATTGGCTGGCACTCAACGGCCAGGTGTTCGATGGCGAGCTGCGGTTGAGCTGGACGTTCAGCCCGGCCATGTTTGCCACCGCGACCATCCAGGGCCTGGCGGATGACTATGCCCGTGAACTGGCAAGCCTTGTGGAGCATTGCTGCACGTCGGGTGCCGCGGCCGTGACCCCGTCGGATTTCCCGCTGGCCAACTTGAGCCAGGCGCAACTGGATGCGCTGCCCATTCCCGCGCAGGCGATTGCCGACATCTATCCGCTGGCGCCGATGCAGCAAGGCATGCTGTTCCATACGCTGTACGAGCAGGCGTCGGGCAACTACGTCAACCAGATGCGCCTGGATGTCGAGGGGCTGGACCCGAAACGCTTCCGCCAGGCCTGGCAAGAAGTGCTGGATCACCACGATATCCTGCGCACCTGCTTTGTCTGGCAGGGCGAGTTGGCGCAGCCGGTGCAGGTCGTACTGGAGCAGGTCGAGCTGCCTTTTGTCAGTCATGACCTGTCCGGCCACGCCGATCTGGCGACGGCCCTGGATGCCTTGGCGGCCGATCAACAGCAGCAGGGCTTCGACCTGGCGCAGGCACCGCTGTTGCGCCTGGTGCTGATCCGTACCGGTGTCGACCAGTACCATTTTATCTACACCCATCACCACATCCTGATGGACGGCTGGAGCAACTCGCAGCTGCTGGGCGAGGTATTGCAACGTTACAGCGGGCAATTCGAAGCCGGCCGTGGTGGACGTTATCGCGACTACATCGCCTGGCTGGACAGCCAGGACCGCCAGGCCAACCAGCGGTTCTGGACCTTGCAACTGGCTGACCTGCAAGAACCGACCCGCCTCGCGCAGGCACAGGCCCAAGGCGAAGTGCCTGGCAGCACGGGCTATTCGGATCACTACCAGTATTTTGACGCTGAGCGCACCATGCAGTTGAGTGAGTTCGCACGCCGCCAGAAAGTCACCCTCAACACCTTGGTGCAAGCGGCCTGGGCCTTGCTGTTGCAGCGCCAGAGCGGCCAGTCGAGTGTGTGCTTCGGCGCTACCGTCGCCGGGCGTCCTGCGCAATTGGCCGGTGTCGAGCAGCAGGTCGGGTTGTTTATCAACACCTTGCCGGTGGTGGTCAGCCCGCGACCGGAGCAAACCATCGCACAGCTGTTGCAAGCCTTGCAGGCGCAGAACCTGGCCTTGCGTGAACATGAGTACACGCCACTGTTCGAGATCCAGCGCTGGGCGGGGCAGGGTGGTGAGGCACTGTTCGACAGCCTGCTGGTGTTTGAAAACTACCCCGTGTCCAAGGCCCTGGAGCAAAGCTCGCCAGACGGTTTGCGCTTCGGACGGATTGATAGCCATGAGCAGACCAACTACCCGCTGACCCTGATGGTCAACCTCGGCGAGGCATTGTCGCTGCAGTACAGTTTCGACCAGCGTTTCTTCGCCCCGGGGCAAATCCAGGCGCTGGCCGCGCAACTGCATAACCTGTTGCAGGCAATGACGCTGAATGCCGATCGTCCGCTGGGGACGTTTGACAGCCTGGACGACGGTGAGCGCAGCCGTGTGCTTGAGCAGTGGAACGCCACCGACGCCGATCTTTCGGCGCTACGGGTGCACAGCATGATTGAGCAACAGGCCCTGCATCAGCCGGACGCCGTGGCTGCGGTGTTCAACGAGCAGACCTATACCTATCGTCAACTCAACGAACAGGCGAACCAACTGGCGCACAAGCTATTGGAGCTGGGCGTAGGCCCGGACCAACTGGTGGGGATATGCGTGGAGCGCAGCCTTGAAATGCTCGTGGGCCTGCTCGCCGTGCTCAAGGCGGGTGCTGCGTATGTGCCGCTGGATCCGGATTTCCCGGTGGATCGCCTGGAATACATGATTGCCGACAGCGGCATCGGCCTGTTGCTGACCCAGGCCCGCTTGAAGGATTTGCTGGTGCTTCCTGCGGGGCTGACGACGGTGGATCTGGATCCTCGGCATTCAGGGCTGGCGTCCTACCCGCAGAGCAATCCGCACGTGTCGGTAAAGGCGGCCAGTCTCGCCTACGTGATCTACACCTCTGGTTCTACGGGCAAGCCCAAAGGGGTGATGGTAGGACATGCGGCACTGAGCAACTTCCTCGCCAGTATGGCGAAGGCTCCAGGCATGTCAGGCAGTGATCGGGTGCTGTCGCTGACGACGTTCTCGTTTGATATTTTCGGGCTGGAAATTTACCTGCCGCTGGTGCTCGGGGCACGTGTGGTCCTGGTGGGCAAGAGTGCCGCCCAAGACCCGGCCCAAGTCTTGGAGCTGGTACGTCGCGAGCATATTTCAGTGGTGCAGGCCACCCCGTCTACCTGGCGGATGTTGCTTGATAATCCCGAGGCGCGCGCGCTGCAAGGCTGCAAGATGCTCTGCGGTGGCGAGGCGCTTGCCCAGGATCTGGCGGACCGCATGCTGGCGCTGTCGGACCAGGTGTGGAATCTCTATGGCCCCACTGAAACCACCATCTGGTCGGCGCAACACCCACTCAGCCAGGCGTTGCCGCAGGCCTGGCTTGGCCGGCCCATCGACAACACTCACCTGTACATCCTGGGCAGCGATTTGCAGCCAGTGCCAGTGGGTGTGGTGGGTGAACTGCTGATTGGCGGAGAAGGCCTGGCCCGTGGTTACCATCAGCGTGCCGGGCTGACCGCCGAACGTTTTATTCCCCATCCGTTTTCCAGCTCCGGGCAACGGCTGTATCGCACCGGCGACCTGGCGCGTTATCGCGCCGACGGTGTGATTGAGTATGTCGGCCGCCTGGATCACCAGGTGAAAATACGTGGCTTCCGCATCGAACTGGGAGAAATCCAGGCACGCCTGCAGGAGCACCCGGCCGTGCGCGAAGCCGCCGTTATCGCCCGAGAGGGCGGTGTCGGCCTGCAACTGGTGGGGTATGTAGTGCCAGGCGAACCGCTCGGCCACGACCGGCAAGTGCTGCTGCGCGATGAGCTCAAGGCCCGCCTGATGGAAACCCTGCCGGCCTACATGGTCCCGGCGTTTCTGGTGATGCTCGACAGCCTGCCACTGACCCCCAACGGCAAACTCGACCGCAAGGCGCTGCCGGCGCCGGATGCCAGTCAGTTGCAACAGGCCTACGTTGCGCCGCACAGCGATCTGCAACGGCAAGTCGCCGGCATCTGGCAGCTGGTGCTGCAACTGGAGCAGGTAGGACTTACCGATAACTTCTTCGAACTGGGCGGGCATTCGCTGCTGGCGGTAAATGTCGTGTCGCGTATTCAACTTGAGCTGGGCTTGAAATTGACCCCGCAACTGCTGTTCCAGCACCCCCTCCTGGAAGACTTTGCCCACCATCTGGAACACGCCGGCGGGCAACAAATCAATGAATCGAAACTGAGCAAGCTGGAATTTCTGCTTGACGAAATGGAGGAAGTTTAATGGACATCCACGCCGCCCAGAGAATCGCTCGGCGTTTCATTACCTTGCCCCTCGACAAGCGTCGCCTGTACCTGGAGAAAATGCTTCAGGAAGGTGTTTCCCCGGCGAACTTGCCTATTCCCGAAGTCCAGTCGGCCGTTGAAGCGATTCCCCTGTCCTTTGCCCAGGAACGCCAGTGGTTCCTGTGGCAGTTGGACCCCCAGAGCACGGCGTACAACCTGCCCATGGTCCTGCGCTTGCGCGGGAACCTGGACCTGCTGGCGTTGCAGCAGTGTTTCAATCAACTGATCGCCCGTCATGAAAGCCTGCGCACCCGCTTTGTGCAGCGTGACGAAGGGGTAAGCCAGAACATCCTCGCCGAAGCGCCCCTGGACATTCCCTTGACGGTGCTGGCACCACAGGCCGATATCGAGGCGGCAATCACCGGGTTTGTCGAAGCGCAGACCGGGCAGCTGTTCGACCTGAATGAGGGGCCGCTGCTGCGGGTCAGCCTGCTGCAGATCGATGGGCAGGATCACATCCTGACGTTTGTGCAGCACCATATCGTGTCCGACGGCGGTTCGATCCAACTGATGGTCAATGAGCTGGTGCAGCTGTATGACGCCTGCCAGCGCGGCGAAACCCTGGTGCTGCCGGCGTTGCCGATCCAGTACGCCGACTATGCCATCTGGCAGCGTCACTGGATGGAAGCCGGCGAGCGCGAACGGCAACTGGCCTATTGGTGCGAGCAGTTGGGTGACGAGCAGCCGGTGTTGGCGCTGCCGACCGACCGTGCGCGGCCGGCCGAGCAGAGTTATCGCGGCGCGCGTTTTGAAATTGCACTGCCGCATGCCCTGAGCCAGCGCCTCAGGCAATTGGCCCAGCAGGAAAAGGCCACGCTGTTCATGGTGCTGCTGGCGTCCTTCCAGGCGTTTTTGTATCGCTACAGCGGGCAGCGTGATATCCGTGTCGGGGTTCCGACCGCTAACCGCAACCGGGTGGAAACCGAACACCTGGTGGGCTTTTTCGTTAACACGCAGGTACTTCGCGCCGAGGTAGTGGGCGAGCAGCCGTTCAGTGTTCTGCTGGACCAGGTCCGCCAGGCTGCCCTGGGGGCGCAGGACCATCAGGACCTGCCATTCGAGCAGTTGGTCGAGGCGTTACACCCGCAACGCAGCCTCAGCCATGCACCGCTGTTCCAGGTGATGTTCAACCACCAGCGCATGGCAGCCGCCGGCACTGGCGCGCTCGCACTGCAGCTGCCGGGCCTGTCCATCGAAGGCGTGGCCTGGGAGAACCGCACTGCGCAGTTCGACTTGACCCTGGAAACCTACGAGTCCGATGACGGCATAGCAGCGGCCCTGACCTATGCCACTGACCTGTTTGATGCGCTGACGATAGAACGTCTGGCGCGGCATTGGCAGACTCTGCTGCAAGGAATCGTCGAGCAGCCCCACGCCCGTGTCGGCGAGTTGCCGTTGCTTGATGTCGCCGAGCGCGAGCAGATGGTGCAGGACTGGAACGCCACCTCACAGCCTTTTGGCGGCCTGACGCATCAGGTGATCGCCGCCCAGGCCGAGCGTACGCCCGACGCGGTTGCGCTGGTATGCGAGCAGCAACAGCTGACGTATCGCCAACTCAACCAGCGCGCCAACCACTTGGCGCATCGCTTGATCAACATGGGGGTTGGGCCTGACGCGCTGGTGGGTATCGCCGTTGAGCGCAGCGTGGAAATGGTCGTCGGCCTACTGGCCATTCTCAAGGCCGGTGGCGCTTATGTACCGCTGGATACCCAGTACCCGGCCGACCGCCTGGCTTACATGCTTCAGGACAGTGGCGCGCAGTGGTTGCTGACCCAGGCGGCAGTACGTGATCAGTTGCCCATCCCGCCGGGCGTCCAGGTGCTGGTCCTGTCCGACACTGACGAAACGTTGCAAGCCAACCCGCAGGTTGCCGTGCAACCCGACAACCTTGCCTATGTCATCTACACCTCCGGTTCCACCGGCCGGCCCAAGGGTGTCTCGGTTCGTCACCGAGGGTTGGCCAATCACATGGCCTGGATGTGCAAGACATTGCCACTGCAAAGCAGCGATCGGATCCTGCAAAAGACCGCGTTCAGCTTCGATGCTTCGGTATGGGAGTTCTGGCTACCGTTGATGACGGGTGCACAGTTGGTGATGGCCCAGCCAGGGTTGGCCGAGAGCCTGTCACTGTTGTGGGAGCAGGTCGAGGCACAGCGGATCACGGTCCTGCAGTTGGCGCCTTCACTGCTGCAAGCCTTGCTGCCTGAAGCGAGCGATGCCCAGCTGGCGTCGCTGAACGTCGTGTTGTGCGGTGGCGAAGCCTTGAGTACCGAGCTGAGCCGACAGTTGCAGCAGCGTTGGAGCGGGCGCTTGATCAACCTGTACGGCCCGACCGAAGCGACCATCGATACCAGCAGCCATGAAGTGCCTGTCGACCCTGCCGGCCCGATCGTGGCGATCGGCAAGCCGATCGACAACGTACGCACTTATGTCCTGAGCGAAGCGTTTGAGCCGTGCCCGCCGGGTGCGGCCGGTGAGTTGTATATCGGAGGGGATTCCCTGGCCCGTGGTTATCACCTGCGCCCGGGAATGACCGCCGAGCGATTTATTCCCGACCCGTTTGCTTCCCATAGCGGCGCACGACTTTATCGCACCGGCGACCTGGTGCGTTATCGCCAGGACGGTGTGATCGACTACATCGGACGCATTGACCACCAAGTGAAGATTCGTGGGTTGCGCATCGAACTGGGTGAAATCGAAGCCCGCTTGCTTGCCCTCGACGGTGTGCGTGAAGCCATGGTACTGGCGCAGGGTGACGCCGGTGCCCAGGTGTTGGTGGCCTACATCATCGCGGCCGCAGGCGACCTGCAACCCGCGCCGTTGCGCGAGCAGATCCGTGCCGGGCTCAAGGCCCGCTTGCCGGATTACATGGTCCCGGCCCATTTGCTGTTTCTTGAGCAATGGCCACTAACCGTCAATGGCAAGCTGGACCGCAAGGCCTTGCCACTGCCGGATGTCAGCCAGGCCGAACACGCCCATGTGGCGCCGCAGAGCGAGCTTGAGCAACGTATCGCGGTGATCTGGCAGGACGTGTTGAAACGTCCGGCCATCGGTGTCACCGACAACTTCTTCGAGCTGGGCGGTGATTCGATCATCTCGATCCAGGTGGTCAGCCGTGCGCGCCAGGCCGGGATTCGTTTCACCCCTAAAGAGCTGTTCCAGCACCAGACTGTCCAGGGCCTGGCCCAGGTTGCGCAATTGGCCGCCGGGGTGGTGATCGACCAGTCGGCAGTCGTCGGTGAGGCTCCCCTGGCACCGGTACAGATCGCCTTTTTTGAACAGCCGGTGCCTGATCGCGCGCGCTGGAACCAGTCCGTCATGCTCACGCCGAGGGTCACGTTGGACGTGGCGCTGCTGGAGCAGGCGCTCAAGCATCTGGTGACTCATCACGATGCGCTGCGGATGGCGTTCACTGCTCAGGCGCAAGGCTGGTCGGCGCGCTATCAGGCGCCGGGTGAGTACTCCGGGGCGCTGGTCCGGGAGGCTCGGAACATTGACCTTGAGGCGCTGGAGCAATGGGGCGACCAGGCCCAGGGCAGCCTGAACCTGGAGCGCGGCCCGCTGTTGCGGGCGGTGCTGGCGAACTTGAACGATGGCAGCCAGCGTTTGCTGGTGGTCATTCATCATCTGGTGGTGGACGGGATTTCCTGGCGCATTTTGTTCGAGGACCTGCAAAAGGCCTACCAGCAGCTCGCCAGCGGCCAGCGTTGCGTGTTGCCGGCCAAGACCAGTTCCTTCAAGGCCTGGGTAGAACGCCTGGGGCAGGCGGCGACTGCGGATACGTTGCGCGCCCAGCTCGATTACTGGGAAGGCTTGTTGAGCGGTTCGTCGACGGCCCTGCCGGTGGACCATCCCCATGGTTCGCTCTCCAATCGCCACGCGATGACGGTGCACACCCAGCTTGATGCCCAGGCCACGCGGCAACTGCTGCAAGAGGCGCCGGCGGCCTATCGCACCCAGGTCAATGACCTGTTGCTCAGCGCACTGGCACGGGTTATTGGTCGCTGGACCGGGCAGGACAGTGCGCTGATCCAGCTCGAAGGCCACGGCCGTGAAGACCTGTTCGATGACGTTGACCTGACACGTACCGTGGGCTGGTTCACCAGCCTGTTTGCGGTCAGGTTGCCGGTCGAAAGCGATATCGCGCACTCGATCAAGGCGGTGAAAGAACAACTGCGGGCGATTCCAGACAAGGGGATTGGCTACGGTGTATTGCGCTACCTGGGCGATGAACCATCCCGCAGCCGCTTGCAGGCGCTGCCGGCGCCGAGGATTACGTTCAACTACCTGGGGCAGTTCGATGGCAGTTTCGATGACGAGCAGGCTTTGTTCGCTCCCTCGGGTGAGGCGCGCGGGCTGGAGCAAAGCCCGGAGGCGGCGCTCGGTAACTGGCTGACCCTCAATGGCCAGGTATATGGCGGCGAACTGAGCCTGGGCTGGACCTTCAGCGGGCAGATGTTTGACGCCTCGGCGGTACAGCGCCTGGCCGATGAATACCGTCTTGAGCTGCTGAGCGTGATCGCTCATTGCACGGCGCCCGGCAACAGCGGCTTGACGCCTTCGGATGTTCCGCTGGCCGGGCTCGGTCAGCGTCAACTGGATGCCTTGCCGCTGGCCCTGTCGGCTGTCGAAGATATCTACCCGCTATCGGCCATGCAGCAAGGCATGCTGTTTCACACCCTGTATGAGCAAGGTGGCGGCGACTACATCAATCAAATGCGCCTGGACGTTACCGGGCTGGATCCCGAGCGCTTCCGCCAGGCCTGGCAGGCGTGCGTGAACAGCCATGAAATCCTGCGTACCGGCTTCCTGTGGCAGGGTGATCTGGAGCGACCGCTGCAAGTGGTGCACAAGCACCTGGAGTTGCCATTCACTGTGCTCGACTGGCAGGAGCACCCGGCACTTGATGGCGCACTCGATACCCTGGCCGACGCTGACCGCCAGCGTGGTTTCGACCTTGTGCAGGCGCCTCTGCTGCGCCTGACCGTTGTGCGCACGGCGCCGGATCAGTGCCATTTGATCTATACCTCCCACCACATTCTGATGGATGGCTGGAGCAATTCCCGGCTGCTTGGTGAGGTGCTGCAACGCTACAGCGGGCAAGAGCCCGAGCACCAGCCGACGCGCTATCGCGACTACATTGGCTGGCTGCAATCCCAGGACCAGACGCTGCGAGCAGCGTTCTGGACGCAACAGTTGGCACCGCTGCAAGCGCCGACACGGCTGGCCCAGGCGGTGGCCGCGCCGCTGTCCGCAGATGCCGGCTACGCCAGTCATTTCGAGGTGCTGGACTCGCGCCAGACGCGCCTGCTGAACGAGTTTGCCCGCCAGCAGAAAGTCACCCTCAATACCTTGCTGCAAGCCGCCTGGCTCCTGCTTTTGCAGCGTTATACCGGGCAGTCGACGGTGTGCTTTGGCGCCACCGTGGCTGGGCGTCCGGCCGACCTCAAAGGCGTCGAGCAGCAGATCGGCCTGTTCATCAACACCCTGCCGGTGATCGCCAGCCCGCTTGCCGGGGAGACGGTCAGCCACTGGTTACAGACCGTTCAGGGGCAAAACCTGGCGCTGCGCGAGCATGAGCACACGCCGCTGTTCGAGATTCAGCGCTGGGCCGAACACGGTTCCGAGTCATTGTTCGACACGCTGTTGGTGTTCGAAAACTACCCGATCTCCGAGGCGCTGGCTCAAAGCGCGGACGATGGGCTGTCCTTTGGTGCCGTTGTGGCCCATGAGCAGAGCAATTATCCGCTGACACTTTCCGTCAATGCCGGGCAGACGCTGGGGTTGCACTACCACTATGACCGCAGTCAGTTTGCGGCCGGGACGATGGCGGGCATTGCCCGTCATCTTAACCAGTTGCTTGCGCGCTTCATGGCCGGCAGTGAACAGGTGCTGGCGCAACTCGCCACCCTTGAGGGCGATGAACGTCGGCTGGTCGAACATACCTGGAACGCCAATGGCCTGGACTTCCCGCGTGAGCGGTGCATCCATCAACAGATTCAGGATCAGGTGCAGCGTACGCCCGACGCCCTGGCGGTTATCTGGGGTGATGAGCAACTGACCTACCGCCAGTTGAACGGCCGGGCGAATGCCCTGGCCCACAAGCTGGTGGCGCTGGGTGTTGGCCCTGAAGTGCGGGTTGGCGTGGCCATGCCGCGCAGTGCGCAGATGGTTGTGGCATTGCTCGCGGTGCTCAAGGCGGGTGGTGCGTATGTACCGCTGGACCCGGATTACCCGG
>NZ_JACAPX010000046.1:34615-34776 GCF_013385435.1 Pseudomonas sp. F9001 | reverse complement strand
AACGATGACGCGGGCATTCTGATTCAACGCGGCGATCTCAGGTTTTTCGCGAGCAAGCCCGCTCCCACAGAAAAGCAGATCTGCTTTCGCTCTGGTCTTTGCTTTTAACACTCAAGCCGGCCGGTAGGCCGCTGTGCTCTTGATCTGCTTTTGATTTTGAT